>CACZFH010000004.1 GCA_902780395.1 uncultured Erysipelotrichaceae bacterium | reverse complement strand
AGAATAGATATTGACTATCTACTCCTTCCGAATTAAAATTAATTCAATTATAAATCTTATTTTTTGGGAGAGAAATCTCCACACTTATTCTACACTAACTCCAAAAGCACCAAATAATTCGGCAATAACATTTACAATTAAAGCAAGTACAACCATTGTAGTAAGTATCGAGAAAAAACTAAAGATACTTTTAGTATAACTTCTTTATTAGATCTTATTCCTAATATTATCTATTACCGTTAAAGTATTATATTTTAATAAAAAAATATTAATTTTATCAATATTATTAATAATAGTATAACATAAACACATGTTTTATTTTATAAATGGCGTCCCCGGGCAGATTTGAACTGCCGACCTATCGCTTAGGAGGCGATTGCTCTATCCTACTGAGCTACGAGGACAGATAAGAAGTATGAGTTATACTTCTTGAATAACAGTTATAATCATTGGTTTTGATTCTGTTTCTTTATAGAAGAATTTTCCTAACACTTCACGTACATCATTTTTAATTTTAGTGTAATCTACTCTTTTAGCTGTTTCTTCAATACTTGATTCTATTACTTCACGTGATATTTTTTTGGTTTCTTCTAACATTTCTTGACTTTCTTTTACATAAATAAAGCCTCTTGTTAATATTTCTGGTCCTGCTAGTATTTTTTTAGTATTTTTATCTAAAGTACAACTAATAATTACTATACCATTTTCTCCTAGCATTTCTCTGTCTTTTAATACTAAATTACCTACATCTCCACTATTATTACCATCAATTAATATTTCATCTGTTTCTATATGTTCTAAAGAATTAGTGTTTTCTCCATTTACCATTTCAAAAACATCACCATTTAGTTTTAATATTATATTTTCTTTAGGAATACCCAACTCTTCGGCAATTTCTGCATTAGCATATTGATTTCGATATTCTCCTTTGACAGGCATATAATACTTTGGATTCATTAAGTTAATCATTAACATTAAATCTTCTCTAGAGGCATGATGTAGCAAATGCTTTTTGCTAGATAAACTAATGGCATCTGCTCCTAGCATAGCAATTTCATCCATTATAACAGCTAATCTCTTTTCAATTCCAGCATAAGAAGGTTCTGTTATAAAGATAGTATCTGTTTCTTTAATAGTAATATACTTATCAAAACCTTTAATTATTCTTTCTAGATTAGCAAAAGGCTTTTCTTTTTCATCAGATATTAATACTACAGAATTTCTATTTTCTAAATCGGCTAAGGTACCTATCTTATCTTTATCAATGGTTAAGTATCCTTCTTTTAGAGCATAATTAATTAATTCTTGAAGAGATTTTCCCATAATTACTATTTTTCTATGGGTTTTTGATACTTCATTAAATATTTCTTGAATACGATAAAAGTGAGCAGGAAATATTGTCGCAATAATACGATCTTTAGATTTATTTATTACATCTCTAATAAAATTAGATACTCTGTTTTGGGGAGATGTATATCCTGGTTTATCTGCATAAAATGATTCACATAATAAACACAATACTCCTTGTTTACCTACATAAGCTAATTTCCCTATATCTGTTTTATATGAACCCATCATAGTCGAATCAAAAGTAAAATCTCCAGTATATACAATAGCTCCATCTGGAGTATATAAAACATAACATAAAGCATCTGGTATTGAATGTGTTACTGATATAGGAAATATTGAGTTCTTCCCAAAATCAATCTTATTATGTGGTTTTATTTCTATAAATTTAGCTTTTTCTAAAACTTCTTTAGATGTATCATTTTTAACTATATCCAAAGTTAATTTAGTTCCATATATAGGGATTTCAGGGATTGTTTCAATTATATCAGGAACAGCTCCCATATTTCCATCATGACCGTGTGTTAAAAATATACCTTTTATATTCTTTTTATTTTTTACTAAGTAATCAAAATTTGGAATAATATAGTCTATTCCTAAATTAATATCATTATCATATTTTAAACCGGCATCAAAAACAAAAATATCTTCATCTACATTTACTACATACATATTTTTGCCATTTTCATTTAATCCGCCTAGTGCGAATATTTTTATTTTACTCATTCTATTCTCCTTTCTTTATTTACACGAAACAGCAAACTAATTATATCATTTTTTTCATAAAAATAAAAGAGAAAGAGTATCTCTTTCTCTTAGACTTTACTATTTTCTATTTTTTTCTTTAGCAGCTCTTTTTATTTCTCTTAAGTCATAACTGCTTGTTTTTTCTAACTGATCATAAAGATTAGTATTTTTATCTTTAGATCCTTTAATAACATTTTTCTCATCTACTGTTGGCATAGCAGCTGTCATAGTTATTTGATCTTTTATATACTTATCAGTATATTTTTTCTTTTTCATAAAGTCAGAATGTGGAATTTCTGTAATATCATAAGTTGGTATTTCTTTACCATCCATTTTTGCTTTAATATCAATTACTCTTAAAGCGTAAGTATATATAATACTATTAGTTGCTGGAATTATAAAGAAAGTTCCATCTTTTGTTTCATTTTCAAGCATTAATATTGGTTGTTTTAAAGTATCTCTTATCTCAAGCATATCATTAAATGATTCTATTTTTAGTACTTGAGATGTTCCAATATCATATGTTCCTGTAATTCTTTGAATATAAGAATCATAATTGGTCATAATACTTTTTATTTCTTTTTCATAAACCATTTGAGCTGTTTTAGTTTTCTCTATATATCTAATTAATAAAGTTATGTAAACAGCTGAAATTATTAAGAATATTAAGCTTACTGCTATTAACCATTCATAATTATCGGCATTTGCTATCTCAAATTGGTTATTGTTATTGGTAATAATATTGTTACCAATATCAATAGATACTGTGTTAAGTGTTAGAGGGATTGATAAACTTGACACTTTCTTATCTATTAAATTGGTTGTATTACTTTTATCTATATCTTGAATATTAACATATAAATATACATTTAAAGTACTTTCTGTATTAGTTAAATCATATACATCTTTAAATCTACTTATAATGTTATTATAATTTTCATACTTTATTGTTAAATCTTCATCTATTTCCAAATCTCCCTTGTTGGAACTTAGACTATGTTCTATTAAATCTTCACTAAAATGATATATATTACTATCATTTCTTTCGTCTTCTACGTCTACTTCGACGGCAATACGATAGGAATAATTATAACTTACATTATCAGAAAACTTGATGGAATATTTAAAGTTTGAACTAATTGAATCTATCAAACTAGCTATATATCCTTTTCCTTTTTCTAGATAATTTTTGTCATAAAAGTCATTTTCTTTTAAATAAACTTTATAATCAATTTGACTATTTTCATTATACTTAATAAATTGATGTTTTCCTTTCGTAAAATACAAACATAATGTTAATACTCCTATTATCATGGTGATAATTATTATTATTAACAAGTTCTGTATCTCTCGTTTTCTAATTTTATCCTTTTTACTCATTTTATCCCTCTTTACTAAATAAACTTCTAAGCCATAGAGTTGGTCTTCCTACATAGCGAATTCTAAATAATACTTTTCCTGCAAGATAATCATCAGTTATATAATTATCATCTGGTGTAGGGTTGGCATCTCCTTTCGTATAATAACGAAATTCGTCATTAATATTTTTTATATCTATGATACGATGTACCACTCTAATTTCTTCTTTTTGGAAAACAATTACATCTCCTACTTTTAGTGGTTCTTTTTTATTACGGAAGACTATTAAGTCTCCTTTATCAATACTTCCTGTCATGGATTCTGATCCAATTACAAGAATACCATAGGTAAACTTACAGGAAATTAATGCTATCACTATCAAAACAATTACTGTTCCAATTCCATAGGATGTAATTTCTCTCTTGATATCTTTTTTTCTTTCTGTCTCTTTATCTAAATTCATGTATCTCTCCACGTATCCATATATTAATAATGGGTAAATCATTCTAACAAAAGCTCTAAAATAAATGTAAACATCTGGAGCTATTGGTAAAAAATAAATATATAGAGATGTGATACATTTATAGATAATAATTGGCTCTTTTCCATATTTTGGATTCATATAGTTAAATAATAAGTTGTTTGCGATAGATGAAAATACTACAAATCCTATCAAACCTAAAAAACTATCTAAATTGCTGAATCCATAGGCATTTAGATATAATGATGAATCAATTATTGTAGTTATTATCACAATTAATGTTTTTGATAATATAGACTCGTTAAGTAGCAATTTTGAACGAATCTGTTCTGTTGATACAATGATTATTGTGATTGGAATTATGTAATTAAATAGCGTTTTTAATCCTAATTTGTAAGTCTGATGATAAAAGCCAGTATAGATACCTACTGTATAGAATAATGCTATATATAGTATTCCAAATATAATCATTATTATTCTTATTTTTTTTCTATTTACTTTTAATATTGGTTTTCTTTGTAGCAAATAAGATAAACTAATAGCAATTATGGTTGCTAAGCCTGCTGTAAATAGTTTATTTTTTATTAGGCCAGAAAGAGTACATGCTACTAGCAAAACAATAATTAGTATTTCAAGTAAACAGATTCTAGTTTTGTCTTTACTCATGTACCCTTTCACCTACTTTTAGCTATATTCTTAATTCTATTCTGGTTGTGGATCTGCTTGTAATGTAATTGTTACTGTATTTGAAGTTTGGTCAGCTGTTGGAGTTTTAGCTGCTTCGATTCTTACAGTTTGTGTAGTTGTATTGGTTGCTCCAGTTGAAGTTAGAGTTGTTGGAGAATTAGTAGTAGATGTTACTGTGAAATATTCACTATTATATCCACTTGCAATTACTGGATTTCCAAGTACTGCAGATAATCCTTCACTTTGATTTTCAATTGTGTAAGTAAATTCTGCATAATCTCCTTTTTTAGTCATTCCTGTTACTGTAAATGATCCTGTTGTTCCACTTGCTGTTTGAGTAGTAGTCACAGTTTCTGTTTTTGAAGCTACTGTTACACCTGTATAAACAACTACAAAGTTAGATTGTGTTGATGTAATAGCTCCTGTTCCTTCAATTGTTAATGTTACGTATGAAACTGCTGCATATCCAATACCTAATACTAGGATTGCTATAAGAATTCCTATAATTCCTGTTCTTTTTTTCTTCATTTTACCTTTTTCCTTTCCTACATATCCAAAACAAGTACTATGCTACCTTGTACGTATTTTGTTAATTTTATTATACCCATTTTGTAACTTTTAATCAATAATACTATTTGATTTTTATAGACTTTTTTCATTACTTTACATAAAAAAAAGAAGTTTAATTCTTCTTCTTTACCATTTTATTTAGGGCTTCTTTTGCGGCTTCTTGTTCAGCTTCTTTTTTAGAATTACCCTTGCCTTTACCATAAACTATATTGTCAATTTTTACTTCGACAGTGAATACTCTTTCATGAGCGGGTCCTTCCTCTTTTATAACTTCATATTCTACTGATTTTTGATTTGTTTGTACTAATTCTTGCAAACTACTTTTATAATCATTGAAAAAAGATATATTGGGATCTTTAATAAAAGGTAATATTACTTTTAAAATTACTTTTCTTACAGTGGCAAAGCCTAAATCTAAATATATTGCTCCCATTAAAGCTTCAAAAATATCAGCAATAATAGCTTTTTTTATTCCTTCTTTTTGTTCTCCGTGACCAAGTAGTACATATTTTTGTAAATCTAAGCTTGTAGCATAACAATAATTGGCATTCTCACATACATAGCTTGCTCTTACTTTGGTCATTTCCCCTTCTTTATCTTTATGATTGTTATACAAATAATCTGCTACTACTAAATCAAGAACAGCATCTCCTAAAAATTCTAATCTTTCATAGTCGTTTTTTTGTTTATGTTCATTAACATAAGAACTATGGGAGAAAGCAGTTTGATATAATTTTTTATCTTTTGGATGAATGTTTAATTGTTGAAATAACTCTTCCATATAATCACCTATTTCATTATATCAAAAAAAAGAAAAGAATAAAACTTTTCTTTTATGATTTAATTATCACTTTCTTTAATAATACTATTTTTTTTGAAATCAGATTCTTTCATAATATATTTATAAGTTTTTTCTTTCCCTTGAATATAAAATTCTGACTTATTATCATTTATTTTATAATATAATATTGGTTCTTTTAATGTATTTCTTACATCTAATAATTCTTGAAATGATTTTACTATGTATTCATCTTTAGGATTTTCAATTGAATTGTGATTTTCTAAGTTTATAATATATTTATCATATTTTTTTAGTATTTTATTTAACTCTTTTTGATAGGAAATCTCATTTGGTTTTGTTTGATATATGAAACGTACAAGTTTTTCAATTGTAATAATTGTAAATAATAGTCCTAAAACAATACATATAATAAATATTATTAATAAAGCTTTATTTAAAGTTGTACTGTATTTTGTTACTTTGTTTGATATTTCTTTTTTTGATATACTATATATTTCTTTTGTTAACGGAATAGTAATAGTAGATAATTCTTTTTCTTTATTTCCTTCTTTTATTATTAAGGAAACTTCCAAGGTACTCATATCAACTAAAGGATAATCCTTTTTATAATTAAGAGCATATTCATTATAATCTTGGAATGGAATATCTATAGTTTCTTTTATTGATAATATTTTTCCATCTAATGTCCCTTGTTGCTTTTTTGTTAGTGCATCTTCTTTTTTTAATAATTCTAGTTCATTATTTTTTCCTGTTTTAAATAACAATTTACTTTTTACATAGTACTCATATTTTTTCTTTTCTTTTTTTTGATAAACTGCATTGTAGATATAATTGATTCGTATTTTATCTGTTAGGGAAGAAGTATATCTATTTCCTTCTCCAAGGCATTCATCTTCATAGTACTGATTTTCTTTTTGACATACTGAATAGTTAATCTTTGAATTTTCAAATATACTTATCTTTTGTTTATTTATATTATTATATCCTATAATAGATATTAGTAAAAAGAAGAATGCTATAATTGCAGATATACTATATTTTATTACCCTCTCCTTATAGCCATCATACTTAGATTTATCCAAAGAAAAGAAGTTAGCTATTTCTTTGGCTTGTTCAATAGTGCTTTTTTCTTTTTCAGTTTCTTCTTGTGGTATATCTGATACCTCTTGTTCTGGTATGATTAGCTCTTTATTGATAGAATCTGTATTTGTCTCTTCATTTGTTGGTTCTTCTTGAGAAGAATTCTCTTCTAATTTAGTTAAAGTGGATTCATCTTTTTTAGAAAAAATACTATAATTAAAAGCAGATTGAAGTTTTTCAAATCTCTTCGTTTTATCTAATTCTAATTCTTCATTATTTTTATTATCCATAGTAATCCTTCCTTATTATCAAAGTTAAGTATAATTAATTAGCTTTTTTACATCATCATATCGATTTTACTATTTATCATTTTTTTTTTCAAGTATTATGATTTTTTTAGCCTTGAAAAAGTTCTTCATTAATAGTAAAATGAAACTGGTGATAGGATGAAAAAAATTCTTGTGTTTTTCATTAATCTCTATCAGAAAATGCCTTTATCGAGTCATAAACAATGTCGTTTTATACCTACTTGTAGTGAGTATGCCAAAGAAGCTATTCTTACTTATGGTTCTATAAAAGGTGTTTTTTTAACAATGAAAAGAATATTAAAATGTCGTCCTGGGGGATCTTATGGATATGACCCAGTTCCAAAGAAGGAGAAATTATGAGAAAAAAAATATTTTTAATTTTATTGATTATTTTTACATTTGCAATTACTGGTTGTAGTAATGATAGTATGGATAATATTGAGATTATTGTTACTAATTATCCAAATGAATATGTAGTTAAGAGTTTATATGGAAATCATGCTACTATTAGTTCTATTTATCCAGATGGTGTAGATACAGACGATTATAAGATTAGTAAGAAACAAAAGAAGGAATATGCTAGTAAAGATTTATTTGTTTATAATGGTCTTCTAGAAAAAGAAAGAAATTTAGCTGTTGATTTATTAGCAATTAATCCTGATTTAAAGATTATTGATACTGCTTATGTTTTAGAAACTGATTATTCTCCTGAAGAATTATGGTTAAATCCATCTTCTTTATTAATGATGAGTCAAAATGTACGTTTAAGTTTAAATGAATATATTACAAGTAATTATTTAAAGAAAGATATTGATAATGCTTATGAAGAGTTAAAAATAACAATAAGTGAAGTAGATGCTGACTATCGTGTAGCGGTAGATAGTACTAATAATAAGGCTATTTTGGTTGCTGATAGTGCTTTAAAATATTTAGAGAAGTTTGGAATGCAAGTAACTTGTATAGATGGTGACGCTACTCAAAAGACTATGGCAGATGCAGAGAATTTAATTACTAGTGGAACAGTTAGTTTTATTTTCCTATTTGAGGGCGATGAAGAAAATGAAAATGTTAAGAAATTAAGAGAGACATATTCTGAAGTGCAAACAATTGCTCTTCATAGACTAGATAATATTACAGATGCTGAAAGAAGTGAAAAACAAGATTATGTTTCTATTATGGAAAACAATTTAGAGTTATTAAAGAAAGAATTATATCAATAAAAAAAGAATGTTAAGTTAACATTCTTTTTTTAATTTCTTTACTAAAGTATTAGAAGCTTCTTGTTCTTCATCATTACCTTCTCTATAAATAAGTTCCTTTACTCTGTCTTTCCAATAGCCTCTATGATCGATTGGTTGTACTTTAGGATTTTTTCTTAATGTAGTTTTATCTAATCTACTTAATGCTCCAAAATCAATGGCTTTGATAGCAAAGATAGCATTTCCTTTGGCACTACTTGGAGCTTTTTCATCATATTCTCTATCTAATAGTACTTGACCATTTTCATATATATAAGCCACATATCCTCGATATTTTTTTAAACCTCTAGCTTTAAGCATGTAAGGAGTCGATTCATAAAATTCTTTTTTTTCTTTTCCAACTTGTTGAAGCTCAGCTAGTTTTTTTGCTTGTTCTTTGGTTAAGATCAGACTTCTTGGTTGTCCTTGTTGTTTTATTATTTGCTTCTTACCAGAAGGAACAATTTCCCAGTTTACTTCTACTTCATAGTCTTGAAGCTTTTGCTCAATATATTTTATTCTTCTTTGAAGATTATCCCAATTTAATTGAATTCCTTCATCAGTTGTTAAAGAAATATTTTTATTGTAAGTAGAAGAATCTTTATATTTTTCTATTAACTTATAATACTTTGTTATTATTTCATGATTTGTTGATTCTTCGCATTTTACTAAGTATGTATGTACAATATACATTGCTACTTTATTCAAGTCAAAGTATTTATTTATAATACTATTAAAAGTTTTTGTTTCTATTAATTCTTTATATTCTTTTCTCTTGGTGATTAGTCTTTCAAAGAATAAGCTTTGGACTTGTTTTATATAATCTTCATAAATTGGATAAAAGGCTCTTGAATAATAGAAATGATTTATAGCTTTAAATTCTTTACTATTCTTTTGACCTTTTCTTTTTAATTCCATTATTTTGTTGTGATATTTTATTCCTTTAGAATAATAGTCATCTATATAATAAAAAGCATTTTCTTCGGTACATAATTCTATTGGTAAACTTAAACTCTTTAATTGATTTAATCTTTCTGTTAATCTTTTGGTTAATTCTTCATTATCTTCAATGTGTTCTGGTACTTTTTCTTTTAATAAAAATTTCCATACTTTCTTTAAGAGTTCCTGATAACTTGGAATTATATAACCTATGATATAATTTCCATCGTGATAGACGTCTAAAGTATCTACTAAATCATCTTCATAAAAGCGATATCCAAATATTTGATGAATATTAGTACCATTTGCCGCTGATAATTCTTGTTTAATAACTTCATCTGAAATATCTTCTTTTTTACATTCTCTTAACAGTGTATTAAGAGATATAGTTGACATTACTTGATTCTTCATAGCCATCCCCCTTTAGCTGCTTGTATTATATCACATTTTCCTTAAAAAATAAAGGCTTTATCAAAAAAATAGCACATTTGTACTATTATGATCTACCAATCGGTTTCCACTACATATGGATAATTCCAAGAACCATATCCCAGATGATTTTCTCTTGTATTTAAACATTTTCCCTCTTCTATTTCACCATTATAAATCATCTTTACTCCACAGTATCATTATTGGCATACCAGTGATATATTTTTTCAGTTGATAAAGAAGCATCCATAGAGTCTTGATTACTTCCAGTATACTCTTTGGTTAAACCACCTGATATGGCTTCTTTTTTTAAGACATTCAGAAAAACTACTATAATGCTATTTAGTAGAAAGACTTTTTTAGTATGTAGTTTTCTTCTTCATACTTTTGCTTTCTATTAATATAACAAAAAGAGAAAATTATGTTAATACTTATTGCATTTCATTTAATATTTTCATAAGTATTTTTAAAGCTTTTTTAAAAGAAGATTCTATAGTATTTGATACTTTTCTACCTATTTGTGATGGTTTATTATTATAGTTTTTTTCTTCTGGAATATAACTTTTTTCTAGGATATTTTTTCCTTCTTTTAAATCTTGTTCATATTTTATGATAGCTGATTCTGTTAAGAGCCTTTTATTTTCATATGTTTCTATATTAAACCTTGATAAATATAATGATATAAACATAATCACTATAATAATACCTGTCCCTCTTATAAATTTATTCATCATGAAGTACCTCCATAAATACCTTAGAAAAAGCTAAAGTCGAATTTAATACTTCACTAGTAGTATTTTCATATCCACCTATTTCTATTAAGATGGTATGTTTATGAAAATCTTGATTATAGACACCATTTACTCCTTGACCACTTTTTTGATATATTCCTTTACTTAGTGTTGGATATTCTTCTTGTATTTTTTGATTTATTTTTTCTGTAAATACTAGATTTTCTTGATAATTTGGATTTTCTAAACCAACAATAAAAAGAATTTTAGCATAACTTTTATTATCAATTGTAGTTGTGGTTTTATCCTTACCTAGACTATCTCTATGAATATCTATAAAATAATTAAGAGACGGATACTCTAAAATTCTTTTTTCTAATAATACTCTACTAGCTTTATAACTATCAGCATAATTCCAATTATTTTGTTTTCTTATTTCTTGGATAGATTCTTCTTCGACGATAGCTTCTATATTATTTCTTTTTAGAATATCTTGTAAAATATAATTATTCATAATAACGGTTGGATTTACACTGATTTCTGCCAAAGTAATTGGTTTATATTCTTCTGTTTGATGAGTATTATATAAATATACTATGGGAAGGCTTTTTTCTTCTTCTTTTTCTTCTTTTATGACTGCTACATGTTCTAAATATTCTTTATTCATAGTTTCTATAGGATTAGCCATTTCCATTGTTTTTTTAGCAATAATATTTAATATACTTGGTTCTTCCTTAAATGTGTGATTGGTGATTAGTTGAATAAACTCTTTATTGGATATTTCGATATTTGATTCATCTAATTTATGATAACTAATTAATACTCCAATGATAAGCATGAAAAGAAAAAATATTTTTTTCTTTTTTTTGCTTTTTTGAGATATTTTCATTTTCTTCATACTATCACCAATTTGATAGTACACTACTTTAAATTGTTTTTTTGTCGAATATCGTTTTGATGGAGAGTTTTATTAAGAGCATCTCCTAATAAATATGATAATTGTTCTATAACAAAATCTATATTCGTTGGAGTAATCATATAATCTTCTTTATTATCTTTTATCCTATTTAAATTCATGACAGTTGGTACTCCTATGGCAATTACATCTATATTCATTTTATTCTTACTTATTTCTTCTCTATTAGAACCTATTCCACTACCTGGAGTTATTCCTTCATTAGATATTTGAATTGTTTTTACTAAACGTTCTATTGTATTTGTTTTTAAAGCATCTATTACAATTACCTTAGTAGCTTTTATTTCTTTTACAATACATTCTATCATTTTAGTAGAACTCATTCCTGTATTAGCCATTACATTGGGAGTAAAAGCTGCTACATTACTATATCCTTTTTCTACTTCCCCTATTAAAAATAAATGTCTTGTAACTAAAATGTGATTTACTACTTCTGGGCCTAAAGAATCAGGGGTACTTTTTTTATTTCCTAAACCAACGACTAAAATTACTTCATTACCTAAATTAGGAAGATACTTTTCTAGTTCTCCTATTAAGATTTCTTTTACTTTTTGATACTCCTTTAAATCTTCAAGATTCTTATAAAAAATAGTAGTATATTTCTTATCTTTTTTCTTTGTTTCTGTGACAGTTATATTCTTTTCTTTTAGAATAATATTATTCATTTCTTCTTGATTATTTATTTCTACTATTAAATCTGTATAGATAGATTTCTTCTTTTTCATGTTATCACCAGTAGTATCTTTTACAAATTTGTTAATTTTATTTGCTTTTTTTCATATTTTTTGGTAGAATTAACTTGTTTACAAAAGTGAGGTGAGATTATGCCAAATATTAAAAGTGCTAAAAAGAGAATGCGTTCAAATGCTAAAAAAGCTGATGTTAATGGAATTATTAGAAATAGTATGAGAACTGCTGTTAAGAAATTCGAGAAAGAAGTTAAAGATGGTAATAAAGAAGCTGCTAGCAATAATTTAAATATTGCCATTCAAAGAGTTGATAAAGCTATGTCTAGTGGAATCATTCATAAGAATAAAGCTGCTCGTATGAAATCAAGATTAACTAAGATTATGAATACCATGGAGTAAACCAATTTAAATAATTGGTTTTTTTGTTTACTTTGTTTTTTATTAATAGTAGAATTAAGATAAGGAATTGGTGATGATATGGAAAGATTTATCGCTTTATTTAAAATGTTATTTACTTGTGGTTTGTTCTTGGTATTAGTTGGTTTTGTTATTTTAAGGCAAGATGAAATTACAACTATTATGAATAGTTATTTATTAAAGAATAATGCTTTAGTAACATTAAATGAAAAGAATGAATATTATCGAGATTATGATTTTATGTTTATTCAAAATACTGATAATTTTTCTCCTAGTTCTTATCAAGATTTATTAAATATTTATTATACTGTTATTAATTCTGGACAAACAGATTTTACTTTTTATTGTCCTAGTGATTATGCAAGTTGTCTTGATCATGTTAAAATTATTGCGAATGATCAAAGTCTTCTTTCTGATATTAATAATTATGTTCATCCTTATAATGGTTTTGCTCATATAGAAACGGAATTTGATACATTAGGAAGAGTTCATATTACTTTAGTTAAAAGTTATACGCCTGATGATATTGTTCTGATTAATCAAAAGATTGATGAGTTATATCCACAACTTGTATTTGATTATAATTCTTATGAACAGAATATAAGAAATATTCATGACTATATTATTAATTCTACAAGATATGATTCTGAAAGAAGTGAAAGAGGTATTGTTAATTATCGTTCTGATATTGCTTATGGCCCTTTATTTGAAGGATATGCTATTTGTGGAGGTTATTCTGATTTAATGGAATTATTCCTTGAAAAAATGGGAATAAAAAGTTATAAAGTCTCATCAGATAATCATGTTTGGAATGCATTAGAACTTGGAGGACAATGGTATCATATTGATTTAACTTGGGATGATCCTGTTGCTAGTGATGGAAGGAATTATTTAGATCATAATTATTTCTTATTAAATAGTAATCAATTAAGAAGTATGGAAAGAACTCAACATTCTTATAATATTAATCATTATTTAGAATTAAAAGATGCTTAAATTACTAAGCATCTTTTTTTATATATTCTTCTACTTCTTTGATGGTATTAGAAAAATTATTAAAATCAACTTCTATCCAATGAGTATTAAATTGGTGATTAAAAAAAGTATATTGTCTTTTTGCAAAATGACGAGAGTCTTTTTTTATTTCTTCTATTACATCAGCTAGATTTTTATCATGAAATAAATAGTCATAAAACTCTTTATACCCTATTCCACTATTTAATATTCTAGAATTATTGTATTTTTCTTTCATAGATTCTATTTCTTTTAAAAGACCATTTTCTATCATACAATCTACTCTTTTATTTATTCTTTCATAAAGAGTATCTCGATTAGTGGTTAATCCTATTACTTTAAGGGGATATAAGCATTCATCTTTTTTATTTGTAATAATCTCTTTATTCTCTAATTTATTTAATAATCTTACTAATCTTTTTCGATTATTTAATTCGGGAAGAACTCCTGTATATTGTTTTTTTATTTTGGCTAATAATTCTTCATTTGAATACTCTAGATACTCTTTATAAGTGGTTTCTTCACTAAACTGATAATTATATAGAGCAGCTTTCATGTATAAACCAGTTCCTCCTACGATAATTACTCTTTTGTTTCTTGACTTAATCTCCTTGATTTTTTCTCGGCAATCTTTTTGATATTCAAATACTGTATAGTCTTCATCTACTTCTTTTATATCGATTAGATGATGAGGAATGTTTTCTTGTTCTTCTTTGGTTGGTTTAGCACTACCTATATCTAATCCTTTATAAATTGCTACACTGTCGCCATTGATTATTTCAGCATCTAATGATTTGGCTAGTTCAATACTAAGTTTTGTTTTACCAACTCCAGTTGGTCCTACTATTACTATAATATCTTTCATATTTACTCCTTTTAATCTAATTGTCTTTTAAATAGTTTTTCAAGTTCATATTTTGTATAAGTAATAATAGTCGGTCTGCCATGGGGACAGGTAAATGGATTTTCACAATACCTAATATTTTCTAAGATCCATTCTTCATCCTCTTTTGATATATAAGTATTAGCCATTACTGACATACGACAAGCTGTTGTAGCAGCCATTCTCCAAATAAATTGATCAAAGTCAAAGTTTCCTTTTTCTATTACCAAATCAATAATCTTACGAATAATATCTTCACTTTTTTCTTCAGGTATCCAATTAGGGAAAGTCCTTACTATAATAGTGTTTCCACCAAATTCTTCGATGACAAAACCATATTCTTCTAATATTTTTAATCTTTCTTTAGCTAAAATAAATTCATCTTTTCTCAATTCTATTTTGATAGGTACTAATAAATCTACTGGTATAGGTTTCTCTTTCATTTGTTTCATTACTTTTTCATAATTGATTCTTTCAGCAGCAGCATGTTGATCTATTAAATACATGCCATCTTCATTTTCAGCAACAATATAAGTTAATAAGACTACTCCTCGAGGGATCATTTTTTTAATTCTCGCAACTTTTTTATCTTCTTCTACTTCAAATGGTAAATTATCTATTATTCTTTTCTCTTCTTCTTTCTTTTCTTCTTGTACTTCAAAATCTAGTTTTATTTCTTCATACTTTTTTTCTTGTTCGATTGGATTTTCTTCTTTAGTTTCATTAGTTATTTGTCTTCTTACTTCACTTACTGAATAACTATCTCTGACATTTACTTCTGGTATTAGTGTCAATTCTTCTAAGGTTTTAGAAAAACAATCTATTATTAAATCTTTTAGGAAATCCATTTTAGAAAATTTAATATCCATTTTAGTTGGATGGATATTAATATCTACTAAGATAGGATCTACATCAATATTTAAAATAATTACAGGATAACGATCTTTATGAATATAAGTGTGGTAACAGTCTACAATACATTTATTTAATTCATTATTTTTTATTACTCTACCATTTACTAAAGTAGTAATAGAGTTTCTATTACCTTTAGTTACTTCGGGATATGATATATAGCCATGGATATAGTAATCATCGTTTTCAGCCTCGACTGGAATCATTTTCTTAGTAATATCTACACCATATATTTCGTAGATTACTTTTAATAAATCACCATTTCCATCTGTTTGCAGTAGGACTTTATCATTATTAATTAGAGTAAATTTAATATTTGGATAAGATAAAGCCATTTTATTAAGATACTCTACAATATAAGCTAATTCTACATATAAATTTTTTAAATATTTTAAACGTACAGGAGTATTATAAAATAAATCTTGTACTGTAATTGTTGTTCCTTTTTGAAGATCTGCTCTTTCTACTTTTAAATCATGGCCTCCAGATAAGGTTATTAATGTACCAATCTTTCCATTACTAGTTTTTAGAGTAACATTAGATACACTGGCAATTGAAGGAAGTGCTTCACCACGAAAACCTAATGATTCTATATAGAATAAATCATCTAATTTAGTCAATTTAGAAGTAGCGTGTCTTTGAAAAGCCATAATGGCATCTTCTTCATCCATACCAATACCATTATCAGTTACTTTTATTTCTTTGACACCAGAGTCAATTAATTCTATTTTTATTTCTGTACTTTCAGCATCAATTGAATTCTCAACTAACTCTTTAACAACATTCATAGTCTTTTCAACAACTTCTCCAGCAGCAATTTTATTAGCTAAGACTTCATCCATTACTTTTATTTTACTCATTACATCACCCACTTCTAACATTAATAATATAACATAAAACAAAAAGAAATGAAATGAATCATTTCTTAATATTTAGCGGCATAATTTGCTTCTGCGAAAGGAATAATATTTTCACTAACTTTTTTCGTAATGCAAAACGATAACAACCCAACAAGTAATATGATTATCATACCTACTTTAATTTTTCTAATCTTTTTAATACTTGCAACCATATAGGTTACTAGGGGTATAAAGTAAATACTTATACTAGTTCTAGCCATAAACCTAGGAAATATAAAATAATCGATAGGACAATCATAAGTTTCATTAAGAATATGTACACAGTTTCTTAGATTATATGCAATAACAAAGGAGATAATCATAAGTGTTCCATAAATTAGTATTATTGTTAATAAATTGAATTTTTGGTTCATTGCTTGAATAGTAGCATAAAGTGTATATAACACTACACCAATTACAACAAATAAAGGTCCTAACATCGTGATAGGAATAAATGCTATGATTGGACCTATTATTGTTAAAGCTAATATCCATATATCTTTTAATTCTATTTTTTTCTCTTTTACTTTTTTTCTCATAATGATATAACTACTTAATCTCAGTTCCTCCCCATTCAACTACTGTATAACCTTTACGTTCTACTTTAGTTAATTTTTCTTCTTTTACTTTTATCTTTTTATCTAATCCTTTATATTCCATCATTACTCTTATTAAAGTGTCTGGTTCTGGATCAATTATTAATTTCATATTATTATCTATTTCTTCTTTGGTCATAAATCTAATGTAATTATATTTATTTTTCTCTAATTTAGGTAGCCAATACATTATAAATTCATTTCTTTCTTTATAATTTAGACCTAATAATTCTAATTTTTCTTCTAAGAAAGATGCTGTGTCGTCTCCTTTTACTACAAAGCCATCCTCTTTAAGTTTATTATCTTTTCCTTGCCCTTCCCAGTATAGAGCATAATACTTTTTATTATCCTTAGCTATTAAAGTTCCATCGGTTAGAGCTTTTACTTGCCAACCGTCATTGTATTTTGGATAAGATACAGTTAGTTTTTCAGGATTAGATACTTTTATTTTTACATTTATTTCCTCTTTTGGATAGATATAAATAATTGGCTTGTCTATCGATATCCATTCTGATTTCATTTTTTCAAAAATAATAACTCCTGTCATCATTGATAATTCATGGACTATGGCAATATAAATAAGTATCATGCTTTTTTTATCTTTAGCAAAATATAACAAAATATATGGCAAAAGTGTTAGAACAGCTAAAGCCCATCCCATAATTGTGTCTGTATTATCATGTACTAAAAACATTTGAATACTATTCATGCACATCATTATAGCAAATGGTGTATATAGGGCAGTAATAGTTATTACTAGGTATTTAATTATACTCTTCTTTTTGGATTTATTATTATTCATTTTTTTCAATCTCCGATCTTTTAATTAATACTTATCATTTATTTTATATTATCATAAAAAGAAGTTAATCAAATAAAAAAATCCAAATATATTGGACCTTTACACTTCTTTTAAATACTCTTTTAATTTTGTTGCTACATCATTTCCTACTATTTCACTTAAGTCTTCAAGTGAAGCTTCTTTTATTTTCTTTAGGGAACCAAATTTCTTTAATAGTTCTTTTTTTCTTACTTCCCCTATTCCTGGTATTACTTCTAAAGTACTTGAAAGTGCTCCTTTAGCCTTAATATTTCTATGATAAGATATAGCATATCTATGTACTTCTTCTTGAATTCTGGTTAAGAATAAGAATAATTTAGAATCTTTACTTACATCTAATAATTCTAAATTTTCATTCATAATGTGACTTGTTCTATGATGATTATCTTTGACTAAGCCTATTATAGGAATATGTAAATTAAGAGAATTTAATACTTCTTTGCAAGCATTAATTTGAGTTTTTCCACCATCCATGACAATTAAATCTGGAGTATATGACTCCTCCATGATTGTTTTAAAATATCTTCTATATATTACTTCTTTCATGGCTCCTATATCATCTTTTACTTCACTAGATATTTTATATTTTCGGTATAAGTCTTTATTGGGTAAGAAATCATCGAATACTACCATTCCACCTACATAGAAAGTACCAAATAAATGAGAATTATCAAATGATTCCATTCTACTTAGTTTTTTTAAGCCTAATAGTTTTTTTAATTCTTCTAAGGCTTTTGTTCTTTCTTCATCATCATGCTTTAGAGTCTCTTCTTGTAATTCTAATTGTTCTTTAGCATTTTCTAAAGCTAAGTCTAAAAGGCTTTTTAATTTACCCTTTTGAGGAGTTGTTACCTTGACATTAAAATAATCTTGTAATAGTTCTTTGTTCATCTCTTCTGGAACTAGCAATTCATGAGGAGGAAGAGTTTTTTCATAGAACTTTATTAAATACTCCTCTACTTCACTAGTAATATCTCCTAAAGAAGGAATTATCTCATTATGTCTACCAAATAGTAAACCATCTCTTATAAAGAATAATTCAATACTTGTAAAATTATTATTAGTATAATAGTTTACTAAATCAAAATTATAGTTCTTATTTAAATCTATTTTTTGTTTTCTTAAAGTAGTTTCTATATCTTCTAGCATTGTTTTTAATTCTAGAGCTTTTTCATAATTCATAGCTTCAGATGCTTTAGTCATTTCTTCGGTTATCTTTTGGGTAATAATAGAAGAATCCCCTTTTAAGAAAGATATTATTTCTTTTTTCATTTCTTCTATTTTCTCTTCGGGGATTTTCTTTTCACAATAACCTAAACATTCATGAATATGATAATACAAACAAAGTTCTTTTTTTAGTTTTTCACATTTTCTTAATGGATATATTCTATTAATCATATTTACTGTTTTACGAGCAGCATATACGTTAGGATAAGGTCCATATAAATGATTCTTATTTTTCTTTCTTTTAACATTTCTTACTACTTTTACCATGGGATACTTATCATTTGTTAATTCTATATATGGGTATGATTTATCATCTCTTAGTAAGATATTATACTTAGGATCATATTTTTTTATTAAAGTTATCTCTAAGATTAAGCTTTCTAATTCAGATGAGGTCACAATATATTCAAAGTCATCTATTTCATCTACTAATAGTTTTGTTTTACCAGTTAAGGTTCTAGTAAAATAACTTCTTAACCTTCTTTGGAGGTTTTTAGCTTTTCCTACATAGATAATAATACCTTCTTTATTTTTCATTTGATAACTACCAGGTTTAGTAGGAACTAAACTTAATTTTTCTTTAAAATCTTTCATAGGATACCTCCTTGCTCGATAATATTATATCATATTATTTAGAGACAATACGCTTAGAAGGTAATTATATTACTTACCTATTTTTAATCTTTTGTTTTTGTTCAAAAAACATTTCTACTCTAGTTTGATATAATAATTTGAAAAATTCTTTTTCTGCTTCAGACAATCCAATATTATATTGTTTCAAATGATAGTATATTTCTTCAAAATTCATTTGAGATGCTCTCTCAATATATGAATTCATCTTTTTCATTTCTTTTTGGATTGTTTTATAGGTTTCTTTCATGGAACTATTACGAGATTGTAAAGAAATATTTTTGACCATGTCTTGCTTTTTGGCTGTTGGTATTGTTTTCCAGGTTGATGATTCCCAATAATCAATAATTGGATCATTTAAGTCTATTGTTGATAATAAGCGAAATTGGTTTTGATCACTTACTTTTAGGCGCAATGGCATTTTTTCTATGATATATTGTTTTTTGTTTGGGGCTTCGAGAAAAGGATTTATTTTACTATTTATATCATGTAAAAAGCTCATTTCATTGTCAAGTCTTGGAGCTAGTCTGATGTTACCTGCTTTCTCAAGAAAGCCTAAATTATAAAGGCTTCTATCCTCTTGAAGTGAAAAAATATCTAATATATGATTTTCTAACATTCCTCTACATATTTCTTGGATTCGTTCTTTAGGAACATTTCTTTTCTTTAGAGCAAGTAAATAATTATATAATGTGTTTTCTGTTCTCTTGTAAGGCGAAGAATATAAAAAATCCATTCCGTTTTTAAATATTTCTTTTTCACCTATAAAACTTCTTGTTATAATACCTATTGACCCTTTTAGTGTTGCTAAATCATATTCAGCATTTTCACAATCTACTTGTTTAGCTATTTCTTGGTTTATAATTTCTCTAATGTCATCTCTAGCCCAAAGATTATGTCTATAATAATAAACATCATTCATGGTTTCATAAACTTCAATTCTACCACTTTGACTGTCATAAAAATATTTATCCGGTATTTTATTTAAGTCTATATAACCATTTTTATTTCTATATTGATTAAATTCATCCATCATATTGATTATTCCCCTTTGTGATTGCATATTATATCATATAATGATTAGTTTGTCTAATACTTGATATTTATCAGTAACAAAAAAAAGACAATTTTTTGTTGTCTTTTAATAGTGTGGCATCATTATTATTTTTTGTAATTCTTTTACTTTTTCTTCTGTTATGTTAGGTATTGGTATTTTTTTATCTTGATATTCTTCATATATATCTTTTAACGTATCTTGATATGGTTCCCAACTTTTTTCAATTTCATATACTAATAATTTTTCTTTCGGTTTGCATTTATAAATCAAACCATCTGTTGGGCGTAATTATCTTGGAAGAATACAACCATCTTGACCCAAAAAGATACATAAATTACGTATTAATGGTATACGTTTTCCTATAACTTTGTCTTTTTCTAAAACATGACGTGGTCTAAGTAATAAAAAATCTGATTTTTCTGAAAAGCGATAAAAATATGATCTGGATACAGATACTAATCCACCATTTAAAATTAATCTTACATAATCTTGATCATTCAAATTTCCCCCAAAATCACTTGCAAGATAATAACATGAATTATTTTTACAACAAGATCCTTTACAGCCATTACATCTACCAAAAGATAATTCTTTTAAATCTTTTATTACATGGCCATGATGCCAATATGGATAATACTCATTTATATAAGCTAATTTTTGGTCAATTACATCTTTATTATAGTCTGACATAGTCATTTCCCCCTTAATGGCTTCTTATTATATCATATTTCTTATGTAAAGTAAAGTTATGCTCTTTTCAGAATACAATTAAGCCTTTAGTTTTATTTTAGAACATAAACTATATTTGGCTTTCTTTCTTAATACAATATTTTTTCATAGTATACACCTTGTCTGGGTATAGTAACATAAAATGAATTATTATTCAATTGATAGATGTGTTTTCTTAATGATTATCTTTATTTATTTTTATATCAATAATTTTATTATTCTTGTTATAACCAACTAATATTCTACTTATGACAATTAGGATGGTTCTAATAATAATTACCACTCCAATAGCAATAATATATTTATCAATATTAGGTTCATCGAAATGGGTAGCCCAAAGCCTATAAACCATAAGAATAATTATGAAAAACACTATAATATACAAAGCATCTCCTACATTTTCTAAGGTAATTGAGAATCTTGGCTTTTTCTTTATTTTTTTGGCTAAATCTATTATATATTTTATATTTTTATAATCACTAATGACAATTATTATTTCAATAATTAAAAGTAATCCCCCTATAATAATAGAATCAGATGTACCTTTTAATAGAATAACTATAGCTATAACTCCAATTAGAATTATAAAAGGTAGTTTAGAAAGAAGAGAAAAGGAACTAATAAGTAAATCACTTATCTCTTTTGAATCCTGTTCATTTATTATATTATTATCATTATTATTATCATTCATACTATCACCTACTATTATTAGTTTACTATATATTATAAAAAAAAGAAATATCTATTGATATTTCTCCATAGCTTTCATCATTTGATTAATTTGCTTTTGATTTGGTTTTCTTCCCATTTGCATCATTAACGCTTTAATCATATCTTCATTAATTGGTGGATTTTGTTTTAAATATTTCTTCATGAAATAACGTGCTAAAAAAAATCCTATAGCAGCTCCAATTATTATTCCTACTACTAATAATAATATATCATGTAACATAAATTCATCTCCTTGTATTTATTTTAACGAATTATAGTTAAATGTGCAAGGAGTTTTCTAAAAAGAAGAAATCAGTTTTTTGAAAAGCACATACAAATAAATTATGATACTCTTCTTCTAAGATAGGAAAGAAAGAAGAAAAGTTTTGTTCTAATTCTAGTTTACAAAATGAATTATGAATTGTTAATCTAGATATTTCATTGCGATATAGATTATTTATATAGTGAGTATCTTTTCTTTTAGAATAAGGAATATCTTGATGAAATTTTATAAATAGTTCTCGATCTAATTGATTTTTATTAAATGGCTCTATTAACTGTTTAAAGAGATGATAGCCATATTCTACTTCTGTTTTATCTAAATAATAAATACTTTTTAAAATTTGAAATAAAGTACTAGGACTATCTTTATATAGATTAATAAATTCTTTTTTTATTCTAAAAATATAATAGACTTTCATTTTATCACCATTCATAATATATCAATTATAAGTGTCAAAAATTGATGATTTAGGGAGAGTCTTTATAATATCTTGAAAATTTGTTTTAATTTGTATATAAATTTATTTTATTTTCTTTATAAGAATTATATATCTTGTTCCATATTTCACTTTCTACATATCTAGCTTTTTTGGGATGCATTAGGTATCGTACAGTTAATTCTATATAGTTATCTACAATTCTGGTATAGATTATGGGATCTAATTTATTATAATAAATTCTATTTGTTGAGTTTATATAATTAATTTGATTTTTCATTTTATGAGGAATATTCTTAATTATTTCATTATTATTAATTATCTTATAGATTTCATTTTTATTTTTTTGTAAATCACTTTGTAAATCAATTTTTATAACTATTTCATCCCATATATATTTAAAACCTTTGGTAATATTTTTTATAGGTTTTGTTAGTACGATTGATGAAGGAAAGGTTACAATAATCCCAGTTGATTGACCGTGTGTTTCATTTGTTGATACTTCTACTACTTCAAATGATAAGGCAAAAATATTGGTAACATCCCCTTTTATACCATCTATTTCTATTCTATCTTCTACTTTAAATGGTTTCTTTATATTAATATAAATACCACAAAAAAAGTTTAAAATTAATTCTCTTAATGAAATAGTCATTGCTGCTGAAATAACACTTATTAAAGTCATTAAATTTTTTATAAAATTATTCCATATTATTATAAAAGATAAACATTCTAAGATATTTAATAATATTTGTAATGTATGATTTATTATATATTCCTTTCTTCCTTCCATTTTTTTATATACTATATGCTGTATTATTTTCTTTAATATATAATAAATTATAAATATAATTGTAGATTCAAATAAGATTGATAATAAATCATAATTTGTTGTATTAATAATACTTATTTTTTGTAAGATTTCATTCAATTTTTGCATATATTTTCACCCCGCGAAAGATGATTATATCATATAATATTCTTTTTGATTAATAATTAATTCTTGATTTACACATTTTTACACTTTGTTTAAAACAAAAACAGTATAGAACTTCTATACTGTTTATCTTCTTTTAATCATTATTTCTTATATTTTTTTTGTATATCATCATAATCTATATAATATCCTGATTCTAAGGAAGCAATAAATACTACTGCTTTTTCATGAGCTGTTGCATCTTTATCTGTATAAAATATCATAGATATTTTTGAATATGGTATATCTTTTTGATCTTTATTTCTGTTTGTTTTAACAACTTCTGCTCTAGGGGCATATTCTCCAAATTTTAGGTCATGTATTATATATATTCCATTTTCGTATACAACTATAGCTACATCATCATCATCATTAAGAGTTGAATTTATTTCTGCATTAGCTATATTTGCTACAAAAGCAGTTTGCTCATTACTTGGCTTCTCTAGTTTTTGTCCGGCACATCCTGGTAATAGTGATATTCCTCCAATCATTGATGCTAGTATTAAATAGTTTTTTAATTCTATTAACTTTTCTTTATAATCTTTATTCAAGTATATCCTCTTCTTTCATTAAAATTAATTATTTTTTTAGTCATTATTCTAACATTAATAAGTTCTTAAGTAAATACTTTTTAATATATCCTTATAGAAGCATAGGAATTATTATTAAAAAAGAAAAAAGAAAATGAAATTCATTTTCTTTTTATTTTAGTAATTGTTCTATTCTTTCTTCTAAAGAGTCTACATCAAAACCATATTTTTTATAGACATCTTCTTTTTTACCACTAGCACCAAATTCATCGATGGTGATTAGGTATTTTGAATTATAGATTAGTTTATTCCATGAGAATGATGATGATGCTTCTACTACTATTTTTCGTACTTCTACTGGTAATAAGTCTTCTATGTATTCATCACTTTGCTTTAAAAATCTTCCTAAATTTGGTACAGATACTACTCTTATATCTATTCCTTTAGTTTTTAATCTTTTAGCAACTTCTAGTACTAAATGTAATTCTTCTCCTGATGACATGATGATACCCATTGGTTTTTTCATCGTATCAAGAACAATATAAGCACCTTTTTCCACTTCATTAGCTTTCGTTTCTTCTAAGATAGGAACGTTATTACGTGCTAGAGTTATAGCACTTGGTCCACTCTCCTTTTCAAAGATTGCTTTATAAGAACCTATTACTTCATTAGCATCGGCTGGACGGAAGACATCTAAGTTAGGTAGTGTTCTAAGAGCTAATAGTTGCTCTATTGGTTGATGGGTTGGTCCATCTTCTCCGACACTTATTGAATCATGGGTAAATATATATATATTTGATAAATTCATCATAGCTGTTAATCGCATTGCTGGCTTTAAATAATCACTAAATGATAAAAATGTTGAAGCATATGGCCTAAATCCGCACAAAGCTAATCCATTTGAGATAGCTCCCATAGCATGTTCTCTGACACCATAATAAATATTTTTTCCTAAGTAATTCTCACTTTGAAAATTACCACCTTCTTGGATATATGTTTTATTGGCAGCAAATAAATCAGCAGCTCCACCTAATAAATAAGGTTTATCCTTTACATAAGCATTTAATATTTTAGAAGAAGTATCTCTTGTTGATTCAATACCATTTTCAGGAGTATCATAAAATAAATCTTTTATTTCTATTTTTTTATTTGAATTCATAAAATAAGACAATTCTTCTTTTACTTCGTCAGATTCATTGACTAGTTTTTCTTCCCAGTCACTTTGAATATTTTCACAACGTTCTTTCATGATATATTGGAATTCCTCTAAGATATTTTGGCTGATAGCAAATGGAATATTTCTAACTCCCATTTTTTCTTTCATTTGAGTAATATCTTCTTCTGTTGGAGGAGTTCCATGAATTTTATTGGTTCCTTCTAATAATGAGTATTTTCCAATAGTGGTTTTTATTTCAATTAAAGTAGGTTTATCAGTACTTGTTTTGGCTTCTTCGATGGCTTTATTTATTAATTCAAAACTATTTCCATCTTCTACTGTAATTACATTCCAACCTTGAGAAATAAATCTCATAGAAATATTATCATTAAAAGTATCACTGGTTTTTCCATCTAAGCAGATATTATTTGAATCATATAAAACAATTAACTTATGTAGTTTTAAAGTACCTGCTAGAGAAGCAGCTTCATAGGAAATTCCTTCCATTAAATCGCCATCTCCACATAATACATAAGTATTATAATCTATTAAATTGGGATATCTTGTTCTTAGATTAGCTTCAGCCATAGCCATACCAACAGCAGTGGCAAAACCTTGTCCTAGAGGTCCTGTAGTACAATCTACTCCTGGGGTTCTACCATATTCTGGATGACCTGGAGTTTTGGAATCTATTTGTCGAAATTGTTTTAAGTCTTCTAAACTTAGATCATATCCTGCTAAATGTAAGGTTGCATATAATAAGGCTGATCCATGTCCGGCTGACATCACAAATCGATCTCTATTAAAATAATTTGGATTTTTGGGATTTACTCTTAGATGATGTGCATATAGTGTATAAATTATTGGAGCAGCTCCTAAGACTATTCCTGGATGTCCACTACCTGCTTCATGAATCATATCAATGCCTAAACTACGAATTTGATTGATTATTTTTTCCTGGTTTATTTCGGATATATCGGTAATTTGATTTATCATATCCATTCCTCCCATCATTTTTATTATAACATACTAATTTTTCTTTAGATATTTTATTTTTTTATAGCATTCCATTATTACAATGATTATTCCACCAAATAGTATTTCAGTTAATAAAGCTGGTAATGGAATATGTTCTGTTTTTAATAAGAAAGATAATTGTGGTATTTCTATTACAGCTAATCCTAATAGAATAGATAATACTATACTAATAATAAATATATTATTCTTCTTAATGGTTTTATTAAAAATACTTTTTGTTTCACTACGGCAATTAAAGGCATGTAAGTTTTGAAGGATGATCATTAAAACCATAATATATCCTCTAGCTAGAGATAGTTCCATATTCAAAGTCTTTACTAAGTAGAACCATACATAGAAAACTAAAATTCCTATACTTAATCCTGCTATTATGATTTCTTCTATCATATCCTTATTAAATAAGCTTTCTTCAGGATTTCTTGGAGGTTCTTTCATAATATCATTTTCAGCTTTTTCAAATGATAATGCAATATCTTGCAATCCATCTGTTACTACATTTAACCATAATAGTTGGATAGCTACTAGAGGCATTGGCATATTCATTAATACAGATAATGTAAAAAATAATACTTCAGCTAGGCCACAAGACAACAGAAAATAAGTAATCTTCCTTATATTGGCATAAGCTACTCTTCCTTCTTGGACACCACTTACAATTGATTTAAAATTATCATCTAAAACAACCATTTTAGCAGCTTCTTTAGCTATATCAGTTCCACTACCCATAGCGATACCAATATTAGCTGTTTTTAAAGCTGGAGCATCATTTACTCCATCTCCTGTTACTGCTACATATTCTTTTTGTCTCTTTAGAGATTCTACTATTTTTAATTTTTGGAGAGGTGTAACTCGGGAAAAGACTTTTTTGGATTTTACGAATTCATCAAAAAGTCTTTCTCCTTTATTATAGTATTCTTCCACTTCTTCTCCTGTGGTTGTTTCTTTATAATGAGTAGCTAATTGCAAATCTTTAGCTATTTTAAATGCTGTTAGAGGATGATCTCCAGTAATCATTAAAACTTTGATTCCAGCCATTTTACATTTTTTTATAGCTGGAATAGCTTCTTTACGAATAGGATCAATAAAGCCTACTAGTCCCATAAACGTTAAATCTTTCATATCTTTTTCTGTATATTCTTTTTGTTCTTTTATTTTTCCATTAGCTATTCCAATGACTCGATAACCATCTTTTGAGAGTTCTTCATTTTGAAGTCCTATTCTTTCTTTATCAAATGTTTTTGATAAATTCATATTTTTACAGGCATTTAAGATTACTTCTAGAGATCCTTTCATTGTACAATATGTTTCATTTCCTATCTTATAAAAAACAGCTGAATACTTATTTACGGATTCATAAGGAATGGTTTCTAGTATTTCTACTTCATTTGTTTTAATCTTTAGTTTTTCTCCTAATACTAAGAAAGCTATATCAATTGAATCTCCTATTTGATTTTCTTTAGTAAATTTTGCTTCATTATTAATAATTCCTAGTTTAGCTATTTCTTTGGCAAATTCTAGGTTTTTGCCTATTACTTCTCCTTCAATGTTATATCCAGTACCTGTAATCATATACTCTTCATTATTTGGTAATATTATTTTTCTAGCTGTTTGTTCATTTACTGTTAGAGTTCCTGTTTTATCACTAGCAATTACGGTACAGCTTCCTAAAGCTTCTACGGAATTTAATTTCTTAGTAATTACTTTATGTTTTGCCATTTTATTGGATGCTATAGTTAGAGCCATTGTCATAGCAAGAGGTAAGCCTTCTGGCATTGCTGATACGGCTAAGGCTATTACGGATACTAATATTTCAGAAGGATGTACTCCTTTATATAGTAATAATAGTGCTATTATGATTCCTAGGGCAATAATTGCTATACTGATTTGTTTGGAAAATTGATCAATACGAATGGTTAAAGGAGACTTTTCTTCTTTAGTTTCATGCATAGTTGTGGCAATTTTTCCAACTTCGGTATTTGTTCCTATTCTGATTGCTACAGCTGTGGCACGTCCGGTCATAACTGTTGTTCCAGCAAAGACGATATTACTTTGCGATGTAATAGCACATTTTTTATTGGGTAAAGTTTTTTTGTTTTTTTCAACTGGTAGGCTTTCTCCTGTTAAGATTGATTCATCTACTGTAAAATTATGTGATTCAACGATTCTTAAATCAGCAGGAATTTTATCTCCTGATTCTAGAAAAATATAATCTCCTACTGTAACATCTTTTGAATCTATGATTATTTCTTCGTTTTCACGATTTACTTTTGTTTTCTCAGAAATTAGTTTTTCTAAGGCTGACATTGTATTATTTGCTTTAGTTTCTTCATAAGTCCCAATAATAATATCTATTCCAACTATTAATATGATTACCACTGCATCTACTATTTCCCCTATTAGTAATGATGCTAAAACGGAGATTAGTAGCAATAAAACGATGGGATCTAATAATTCTTGTAATACGACATCCCAGATACTAAAATCTTCCGATTTAGGTAATTCATTCTTTCCATATTTTTGTTGTCTTTTTTGAACTTCTTTACTATAAAGTCCTTCTTTTGATGTTTGAACTCTATGAAAGACTTCTTCTATTGTCATTGCATAATATCTATCATTTTTCACTTTACCACGACCCTTATTATATTTTATTATATCATAAATCAAAAAAAAATAGGATGTTTTCATCCTATTTACGATTCAATAATGTGTATTTTCGAGAATTTGTATTTCTATTTGTATTTGCTTGAGCTTTCAAATACTTGCATTTTAATGATATATTCTTACAAATACTATCCAAAGATGCTACTGTTTCCATTTCAAATCCAAGTACTTTTTTCTTTAATTTTAACCAATCTTCATATAGTTCTTTTGATTTTTGGTCTTCTACATTTGAAAACATACAATTTAGTTTTCTTTCTAATCTCTTTATTTTAGCATATTGTTCTTTGATGATTTCTGAGACAATCAAACCATCATTACAAAAATCCTCTAATGAATCTACTAATCCTTTGTAAATCATCAATTGAATTGATTGTTCATTGCTTTTTGATAGTTTTGCTTTTTTAAATTGTTTTTTTCTATTTAAATTAGAAAGAACACATAATCTATATCTATATTTTAATTCTTTTTCTACTAATTGTAGTAAATATAGTAACTCTTTTAAATACTGTTCTTCTAGTTCTATTGATGATAAATTATTATTATCATTTTTTAATCTATTTTTTAATGACTTATTGATTCTGGCTATTGTATCTTCTGTCTTATAACCAATATTTGTTCTTTTCAGAGAGTCTTTTTCTTGAAAAGATAGTATTTTGGTAATATCATAGATAGCATTTTTATATAGTTCTAATTCTAAAGATAATTGTGAGTTTTCATATTGTTCTAAATATTTATCTATTTGTTCTGAACTTTTGTCCATAAAAATACTCCCCTTCTTTTGGAGAGTATTATATCATATTTTTTTAAATATGTAAATATTAGCTTTATTATACTGCAGTATAACCACCATCTACTGGTAGAATTACTCCTGTTACATAACTTGCTTCAGGACTTGCTAAGAAAATAGCAGCGGCATTTAATTCTCCTTCTTTTCCATATCTCTTCATAGGAACATGGCTATTAGCAAAAGCTTGGAATTGTTCTGTATCTAATACTGCTGTTGTTAATTCTGTATAGAAATAACCTGGGCAAATACAGTTTACTGTAATTCCATGTGGAGCTAATTCAGCAGCAGCAGCACGGGTGAAATTAACTACAGCTCCTTTAGAAGAATGATAAGCAATTGTAGGTATTTCAGAATTTCCTACCATACCATACATAGATGCTATATTAATTACTCTTCCATAATTATTCTTTTTCATGATATTTCCAAATGCTCTGGTCATTTTAAATACACTTGTTTCATCGGTAGCAATGGTAAAATCCCATTCTTCATCATTCATTTCAAGAACACCTTTATCCTTTGAAGATCCTGCACAATTAACTAAGATATCTACTTTTCCAAAGGTTTCTTCTGCTTGTTTAGCAGCGCTGTTAATATCATCGGTATTTGTAACATCACATTTTATTGCTAATACTTTTACTCCTTGACTTTCTAATTCTTTTTTTAATTCTTCAAGTCTTTCTACTCTTCTAGCAAGTATTACAAGATTAGCACCTTGCTTAGCAAAGCCTCTAGCCATTTGCATCCCTAATCCAGATGATGCTCCTGTAATTACTGCTACTTGATTATTTAAATTAAACATATTACCCTCCTATCATGATTCTTATCATGCTATTTATATTGTAACATATATTTAAAAAAAAGAATAATTATTTTGTTCTCTATTTAACTAGATAGTAAAAAAAAGATTATCTATGATAAATCTTTTCTTTATTCTCTAAACATTGTTCTAATATTTTTTTTTCAGAGGAAACATCTATTATGCTTTTTAATCCTAGTAGTTCAATCGAATTTTTAAAATCTTCCCCAATATCTTTTCCATATATTTCCATTTTATTTAGACTTCTAAACAACAATTCATTTGAACCTATTCTCATTAATTCCTTACTTTTTTCTTTACTGCAGGGTCCTCCGTAAGAATACCACCATTTATTTTCAACATCACTCACTTCAACTAATCTAAAGTAGATTCTTCTAAAAAACTCTTTAACTACCAGTGTTTTGTATAATGTTTGATAATCAGTGCCTTTGCCAGTTCCTTTAATACCAAAAGTTGCTTTGATTACTTCATCACCATATTCACTTAGTATGAATGAATTAACTAATACCTTATAGTTTCTTCTTTCTAAAGCATTTATTAAAACTGTAACAATTATGGCTCTATTTAACAATTGGTCATCTGTTGTATCTCCATCAAAGGATATATCAACGTTTAATACTATTGTTTTAGGAACTCTTACTTTTCTTCTAGTAGTAGAAGTATATGGTGAATTGGTAGCAATAGCAATTGGGTCCGGTGTTCCAGCTAAAGTTTTTACTGTTTTGTATGTTTTATTATTAGATGCAAATCTTTGAATATTTCTATTAATCTTTAAGTAATTGAGATATCCAGCAGCTTCTGAATCCATCAATTTTTCAACTGCTTGATCATAAGGAGCTCCAGAAAAAGCAGTTGATTTTATAACACTGGATAACCTATCTTTATTAAATTTCTCATTTATAGGTGGATTAGTCTTTAAGAAATCATATAATTCTATTATTCCATTAAAAGTATACTCATATAGTGTTATATTTTCATTCATTAATTGTATTGATTGTGGTGGTTTCATGATGGATGGATATTTTAAATAATTAGGCTCTCTACTCATATTATTTACCTCTTAGATATTTACATTGATATATAAATGTTTTAGCAATCTCTGTGGAAGGAACAGTTTTTAAGACTCCCTTCTTATTAGCATAATTTGATGGAGCAGTTATGCTTTCATATGGAATATCGTATGCATTTCCTACATATCTACGAAGATATATTAAAAACTCAGGGTCCTTTGTTTGCGTGAAATTTTCTTCTACAATCCAGGCCAATTCTCTACAATTATTGTCGATTGTTTCTCGCAATGAGTAAATATCTCTAGTATTCAATTCTCCAGGAGCTTCTTCAAGTTTATTTTCGTGAGCATATTGGGCACAAGCAGCACGAAATATTTTCATAAAATCTTTCCAGTTTTCATAAGTAAGATATTGATTTTCTAGTTCTTCATCATAATCAATATATATAGGTTTTAATCTTTGTAACACTGCACCATCAATTTGTTCACGTTGAGGATATACTATATTAGGTCCTGCTCCACGGGTATTAGCTGTTGCTACGGTACGAAAGTTAGGATGGATATTGATAGCTACTGTATTGCAAAAAACATGTGTCACGTTTGTTTGTTGGTTATTATATTTCTTATGAATTTTATCTATAATATGATTCATCATAACTGTATTATTTTGATCGTAGTTATCTAGTTCATTTTGAACTAATAAATAGCCATACAAGGCAGCAATAGCAGTCTCTGATGGTTGATATGTTCCTTGAGGATCTCTATATCCTTCGACAGTATATTTATCTGTAATTTTACTTAATTCTATCATTTTATCATAAGATAATAGACTAGCTAATTGTTCTACCATATATCCTTTTCCTGAACCTGAAGGTCCATAAAGATATAAGCTATGACCTTCTAATAAAAGGGAAGCGGCTTGTTTGAAATTTTTATGATAATTAATACCTTTCTTTATATTTTTTTCTATTAGTTCTTCCATTAATTCATATCTTTTTCCATAAGGAATAGTTTTATCAAGTAATGGAAGTATACCTGTTGATATTTCTTTTGGTAAGCTAATATCACTATAAGGAAGTATAATAGTAGGACTTCCAGAAACAATAATTTGATTTTCTATAGGAGATAAACCTTTTTGTTGCTCTGCTATTCTACGAACTTTTGGGTTATTTTCGGAAAAATGTTTAATTTCTTCAACTTTTTCTTGCCAAAGATTTAGTGCTTCTTCAGATTCTCTCCTCATTCTAGCAATATCGTCGGATAAAGAACTATAGCCAGCAAAAGCTACTTTGTAGTTTTCTAATTGTTGCAATTGTTCTTGTCTAGTTTCTTCAAATACTTTATTACTTTTTTGTTTTAAAACTGGCTCTAAAACTGTTAAATAATCATCTAAACGTTTCATTAATCTATCTGTTTCAGCTGATAATTTACCTGCTTGAAGTTGTTCATTATCTTCAGCTACTTTTTTTATTAATTCTATACCATCATCAATTATTTTTTTAAGAGTTGATATTTTATCATCTATGTTTAATTCGGCAGCTTTTATTCTTTCTAAAACAAGAGAAGTCTCAAGTAATCTTTTTTCCATGATTGCCATTTCTTTTCTAGTAGTTTTATATATTCCATTTCTATTTCTGGCTTCCTCTATTTGATTTTCACTATGTCCTTGATAATCTTCATTTGTGATTCTTTCAAAACCATCTAAGTATTGAATCACGGCACTTCTTAATCTTTCTCCAGTACTATATTCTGGAGCTAAATTAATAATTGTCTTATTAATTAAATCTATATTTTCAATAAGTATATAATGAAAATCACTACCGTTGATAAGACTAACAATGTCTAAATATAAACTTTTATTTTCAAATAAAGCAGCTACTTTTTCATTGTAGATTCCATTAGCTAGGACACCATTAGCTCCTACGAAGGTATTAATAAAATCGTTTCTTCTTTTTTCATAATCTATGCTGTTTTTAGGAACTATTGATGGATATGTTTTCTCTAACAATTTAAAATGATCCTCGAATTCTTCTATCTCATCAATATTGCTTTCTATCATCTTATTAAATATTTCTAGAATTGTGGTTATATCCTTAAAAACACTATCATACCCATCTATTACTTTATTTGTATAATCTCTAACATAATCTATGATAGGATATTTGTTATCGGTTAGTATTAATTGATTAATCTTATAGATAAAGGAATCAACCAATCTTCTTTCTTTATCTCTTTTTATTTCTTCTTCTGTTCTAAACATACCCACTTTAATCACCTTTTTTCATATATTTTTGCATCTAGTAAATCTACACTATCGTAGATTCCCTCTTCTTTTCCAATAAATTGAATAGTATCTTTGATTGACTCTAAGTTAGCTATATGATAGAAATATTTTCCTGCTAGTTTTTTCTTAACAGCACCAATTAAGCCACTTTTATCAAATGATGTTTCTAATAATAATCTGTTATTTTTAATAATACCTATTGATGTTCTATTCATTTTATCTAGAGGAATTCGCATTAATGTATATCTCTCATTAGCTTTTTTATAATAATCTTTACTTGCTATTTCTCTTATCAAAACAGAGTCTTCTGATGGTGTAATATAAATAGTCTCTATTGTTTGAATGATATCTTTTTCTTCTCTTAATGAATCTAGACCATTTTCATCTTTTACTTTATTGGTACTTACATTGATAACCTCATTTTTCTCTGTTATACCAATATATCCACCCCAAGGAGTTTTAAACCAATTATCATGTTTTTGTTCTTCTTGCATTAACCATTTATTTGGTAGTTCTTGATCAACTATTTCAAGATTATTCTTGAAATAGTGTAGTAAATCATTTTTTGAATATATTTCTCTTTCTTTTATTACCTTACCATTTTCAATTTGGTAAGTAGTTTCATCTAAAAATTCTAATTCTGGCACTTCACATTTAATGGCCAATTTGGTTTTATCTATTTCTGCTTTTATTATTAATGGCATTGGTCTATTAAATATATTACCAATCTCTATTGTCCAGCTATTCTCATCTTCATCATAATCTAATAATAGTTTTTTTGGCATGTTATTGATAATAGTACTAAAAAAAGAAATATCTTTTGATGGAATTATATCTCTCATTTCTTTAACTAAATATTTAGAAGCTTCTTTAAAATGATATAGAATAATTGGTAATCTAGCTCTTAATCTGTCTTCTTTAAATAGTAATGAATAGTTGTATCCTTCTTGATTTTGATAGAACTTATAGATTCCTTTTAGCTGTTCTAAGTTTCCTTCTAAAAATAGTTTTTCTGTTTTAGGATCTATTTTAATATGACCATTTAAAAGACTATCTTTTTCTTCTAGATATACTTCTTTTAATCTTAGAACAAATTCTTCAAACATTGGTTCATCGGCATAATATTGTATTATTTCATATGGGTCTAGACAATAGACCCAAAAACCAGGAACTAAATTTATGTGACCCTTAAGGCTTATCGGTTGAATATCTTGTAGGTATATTTCTTGAATATTCTTTAAGTTTTTAATTCTTATTCGGTCTTTGCTTTCTTTTCGTCTTCCCATAAAGAACCCCTCACTTATGGCTGTATATAATATCATAATCTTCCTATCTTGACAATAATTTTTGCTTTTTTGGGGGTAATATGATATAATATGCCAACAAAGGGGAGAGAAGATTATGATTGATATAGAAAAACAAAATAAATTGGGAAAAGTTCTTTTTTCAAAAAAGAAGATGGAAACTAGAAATTATAGTTCTTTAGATAAGTATTTCATTGCCAAAAATAATAGAGATGCTAGTGCTAGGTTAATGGCATACTTTTTTATTTGCGGAACTTTTGATATTATTAATAGTTCTAATTTTAGTTATTCGATGATGGAGAGGATGCTTAATTTTGTAATTGGTATTATGATGATGATGCTAATTGCTTATTCATTAGATTTCTACATTGAAAACGATAGAGTTGTAAATACTATGGAAAAAGTATTGGATATGGAAGATGCTGAAAAAGTAAAAGTAAGATAGTTGTTGATGATATTTCTAATGCCATTTTCTATAGATTATTAAATCTAAAATACCTACTTTGTCTACTATAAAGTAAAAGAACTAACTATTTCTAATTAGTTCTTTTATTACATCATAAAGAGAAATTTCTGAATTATCAGTATTATTTTTTTTCTAATTCTTTTAATTCTTCTTTTAGTTCTGCAATTCTTTTCTTTTTGTATTGCCTAGCTTTTGCTCGTGCTACTATTCTAGGCTCTTCATAAGAAGTTTCACATTCTTCACAATTCTTACAATACCTTTTCCATACTTTCATTTTATTTTCCTCACGATAATACATTCCGCGGTGAGGGTGATCTTCTGAAAGACAATCATCATAGTTCTTAAATTCAGTTTTACTCACTGTATGTAATTCCCATTTACCAAATTTATGACCATAAATATCACACTCATGTTCTTTAATTCTATGATCAATTAGAAAAGACTCTTCGATAATAAATGCAATAATACATGTAATAATATACTTTTTTTCTTTAATAGTAGCATTTTGATATTTTGAAGCAACACTTCTTAATAGCTTCAAGTCTTTTAATTCAGCCTTATAAATTACTTCAAAAACTGTATCCATCAATTCTTGATCTGAAGAAATATCATCAATAGTTTTCTTAAACTCAGAAAAAATAAGATTTGATTGTTTTCCATCCTTTTTTGATTTTTTTTCCATTTCGAACCTCCTTAATTTATATTATTATCTTTTTTTATTTTTACATTTTCTTCTTCGGGTAATTCCATTGAAATATGACCTTGTTTAAACCACAAAAAGTCTATTATAGAATAGAATTTAAATTCTAGAAAATCACACTTTGTAATCAAATCATTATGTTGTTGTTGCTCTTTTCTTGACATTGAATTAAAACTTGTCGCAATTTCTTCGTGTTCCTTTCCAATGCTTTCGGATAATTTAATAATTTCATCTTCACTTAAATCTTTTACTTCGTTGTAGTCAATTATCCAATCTAAACCTTTAAAGAATTCTATTTCAGAGTCTTCATCAAATTTAATAAAATCATATCTATTATTATCATTAGTTATCATTTTACCATTACCAATATATTTCATATATATAGAAGCAGGTATTCCTAAATCTGTTGAATTTAAATATGCTAAATCATTATTTTGAACATATACTGAATCATTTTTAAAAATTTTCACTTAAAATCCTCCTTTATTTAATTAATTATTCTATCATACTGTTTATTAAAAAAGAATAGTTATTGGTATTTACTATTTATTAGAATAATTACTGGTGCGAGTGTCAAAATTACCAGTGTGTTCTTTAATGCACAAAAAATTAGTCATATTCCAGACTGATGCATATAAAATATGAACATATTCTTTTGTGGTGCGATACAAGATACTATATTGAACATTTATATTTGCAAAGAACAAACTAATAAATTTCAGTTCTTTTTTTTTATAGCATTAAGTTCCCAAAATGAATAAATTTTTTCAAAAATCATGTTATAATAATTAATAAAGGAGTATGATATTTATGGCATTTGCACCAAATGTAAAAAAAAAGGTTTGAAAACTTATCTGTAGAAGAATTAGAGGCAAAGTATGAAGAATTAAAGAAAAATTATTGTTTTAATTCTAAAGAGGAACAAATCGATCATATTATTAAAAATTATTTAAATGCAAGCAATGATGTAAATAATAATTCTACAAGGATTGCATTAGAAGAGTTATTAAAAGAAAAAACAGGTAGAGAGTATAAAATTGAGGACAAGAAATTTGAAATTTCTTTATCAGATATTATTAGTTTTATAACAAGTGTAGACCCATTTTGGACTACAGCACTATCAAATTATCTTGAAAAGTTAAACGAAATAAGTGATGAAGAAAAAATGAGATTTTTAATTGAATTAGTTCAAAACAAAGATTCATTTAATGAATTTACAAAAGAAATAATACAAACACAAAACGTCAGAGAAACATACAATAAATATCAAAAAATCGCTCAGGATTTTGTTTCAATGAATACTAGAAAAGGATAAAATTAAGACAATTACATTTCGTAATCGTCTTTTTCTTTGCCCTTTTTTGTTTGATAAAATTTCTCAGCAGCTTCATCCATTTCAGCATTTAAATGTTTAGTTGCTTTTTCAAGAACAAAAAAATCAATTCCATTTCTAGAATTGATATTTATTAGTAAATTGAACCAAAGTTCAACCAGATTCTTTAATGGTGCCGATTAAGGGACTTGAACCTTTGACCTACGCATTACGAATGCGTTGCTCTACCAACTGAGCTAAATCGGCGTCTTTCTTTTTACATTATAACATATAATATAACGATAGAGAAGTGTTTTTAAATGATTTTTGTAGTATACTAGAAATGAGGTGAAACTATGAAAATACATAATAATAGAATTGCTCATAGAGGAGCATTTAATAATAAAGATATTCCAGAAAACTCTATGTTAGCCTTTCGAAAAGCTATGAAAATGAATTGGGCTATTGAATTAGATGTACAACTAACAAAAGATAATGTATTAGTAGTTTTCCATGATGACAATATGGAAAGAATGACTGGTGTTTCTAAAAGAATTTGTGATGTTACTAGTACGGAATTAAAAAAATATACCTTACTAGATACAAAAGAAAAGATTCCTACCCTAGAAGAAGTATTAAAACTAGTAAAAGGAAAAGTCTTACTTGATATAGAAGTTAAAAATACAAAGAAAATTCATGATACTTGTCAAATATTATTATCTATCTTAGAGGATTATCCCTACTCTTATATTCTTAAATCATTTAATCCAAGAATTGTTCGTTATTTAAAGAAGCATTCTCAAAGTGAAGTTGGTTATTTAATTCATTCAAAGTATAATACTCTTTTATTACGATGGTTCATGCAAAGTAGTTTTATGATTCATTATAGTAAAGCAGATTATTTAGCTATTCATAAAAAACTATTAAAAACCAAGAAATTTCAAAAATTGTCTTTAAAATATCCTATTATGGTATGGACTATTAAAAAGAAAGAAGAATTTCCAAAAGAACCATTTATTGCAGTTTGTAATAATATAGGAAATGGTATATAAATATGAAAGAAGGTATCTAAATGAAAATAAAGAAAACTATTATAGGAATAATTATCTTACTTATTATAATTCTATTATCAGGCTTTTTATTATTTAATAATTTAGTTCTTAACAGTAATTCTTCTACTAAAACTAATTCTAAAGAAAATAATACAACTGAAGATACTGATAAGAATATTGTAAAAGAAAAGGTTGACTACTCTGGTTTTATAGGTAAATGGAATAATCTAGTTACTCAAAATGAGTTTATTATATCCGCTATAACAGATAAACAAATTACCTTTACTTGGGTTCTTTATCGTTTGACTAGTTTTGATGATGTTACTATTTTATTTGAAAATGGTAAAGGAGTTTTCTATTTTAAGGGAGTAGAACATGACTATAAAGAAGATAAAGATATCCCTTTTTTAAGAAAAGCTACTATTGTGTTGGTGGATAATGGAGTTGATGTTTTAGTAGAAGATGTTGATAAAATTGATAATGATTATCCATTACTTGAAAATGATGATAGTTGGTCTTTTGTAAAACCTGGTACTTATGATCATTTTAATAAAGTAGAATAAAAAAGTATTAAGATTATTTTCTTAATACTTTTTCTTTTTTTATACTTTTTATGGTGTTCAGAAAGGGAATCGAACCCTTATCATTTCCGTCGGAGGGAAATATTTTATCCAATTAAACTATCCGAACAAATAGAGGATTATTCCTCTACTAATGTACATTTGGTTCCAAACTTTTTAGCTAATTCTAGCCATTTATCTACTTTAGCAATTCCATCTTCTATAATATTATCTTTTTCACCTTCAATGGATAATAAAGCTGGAATACTTATTTTATCATAATTAATTACAATAGTACTTGTTACTGAGTTATCTTCTCTTATTACATTTGTATCATAATATTCTAATCCTTCATAATGGGCATGAATATCTTTATAAGCTTTTTCATATTTATCTAGTATTTCTTGATCTTCAGAAATTACCTTTTCTTCTGATTGAATTAGATTTAATACTTCTCCAGTATAATATATTTCATAATGTAAAGAGACTTCTCCATTATCAAGATTTCCAATTCTTTCACAATGTTTGTGTTCCATTTTGGTAGTATTTACTTTTTCTCCATTACTAACAACTGTTCCTTTTTGATCTTCACAACCTGTTACTATAAATAATGTTATTCCTAATAAAAATAGGATTGCATACTTTTTCATATTATCGCCTCCCTATTAGTATATCATATTTTTTTATAAAAATAAATTTAGTTCCCCATATACTTCTTCACTTAGTTCTTTATCCATGTTTTTTAAAAAGCCATGGGTTGAGAATGGTAATTCTATATACTTGTTTCCTTCTCCTTTTAATTTATCATAATACTCTTTAGCTTCATCTTTTAGGCAATCTACTTTTCCTACCATTACTAGAGTTTTTGGTTTATTACTTAGAGATTTATTCAAAGGATTTAACATTAGATTTTGATAATCATCTTCTTGTAGTAAATAGTTATAATACTCTTCAATATTCTTCATTAAATTTATATTAAAATTTCTATTTTCTCCGATAGAAGGAAATCTTTCTTTCTTAAAATCTAATGAAGTAATTGGATAAAATAATACTTCTTTGGCTATTGGTATTTTTTCATCTTCTAAACCAGTAATAATGGTTGCTCCGGTGGAATCTCCTACTAAAGTTATATCTTCTTTTTCTATTCCATCTAGAATTAATCTTTGATATAAGTATTCTATTGTCTTTTCAATTTCTTTTACCATCTTTTGATATTGTTTAGCCTGTTCTTGGTATTCTATAGCAATTACTAAATGGTTTGTTTTTATACTCATGTTTTTACAAATACTACTATATTCACTGGTACAATCTGTTATAGTAGCATTACCATGTACATATATTATTACCTTATGCATTTCTGTTACTTTTTTTGGATAAAAAACTCTAATTGGTAATACTTCTTCATCTAACACTATTATATAATTACTGATATTTCGTTTTGATATAGTAGGATGGAGAATCTCTTTAACACTACGAAATAATCGATATTTAATCTCATTGTCAAATTCATTATGTTTCATATAATCACCATATTTATTTTATCATAAAAAAAGAAACCTTATAGTGATAAGGTCCTTTGGTTTACATTATTTACCATTTATTTTGTTCATTTTCTTTCATAAGATTTTTTATTTCTTGATCTAGTCTTTCATTAGCTTTTACTAAATCATCATCTGCTGTAAAGGGTTCACCTATTCTTATCATTAAGTTTTTACTACGGAATTTATATTCTCCGGTAATGGCATAAGGAACAATTAAAGCATTGGTTTTATGAGCCATTGAAACAGCTCCAAACTTTAATGGGAGAAGAACATGATTATAGTAATCTTCTCTAGTTAGACGATGATCTCTTATTAAATATTGTAAGAAACCATCGGCATCTATTACATTATCTTTAAATTCATCCAATGTAATAACTTTGTTATCTTTTAATTCTTCTAGATAATTGATAAAAGAAGTTTTATTTTTCTTTACTTTCTTATAAAACTCATTAAAATCGATTGTTTCTTCAAGGAAATATTTTTCATATATTTCTTTAGCTCTAGCCTCTTTTAAACTATTTCTGGTTCCCTCTGGAAATAATCCTAACATCTCACTATTTTTTAAAACATTTATAGCTTCATTCGTAGCCTCTTCATCTTTTTTACTACGATCTACAGGGATACAACCTACTCCTTTAAAAAACCATGGGAATTTTCCCTCTTTATAACTTGGATCAAAGTATTCTTTCTTAGCCATATAGTGAATACATCTTTTGGTTGCTAAAATTACATTACATTGATCCATAATATGAACATGATTTCCTACTATTACTACTGGTCCGTTTTTAGGAATATTTTCCTTTCCAATTATTTTGGGATTATACCATAACTTATAAATAAATCCTAAGATTGGTTTTGCCACTTTATAAAGTGTCATTTTTTCTTCCATTTTTAAATCCTTCTTTCTTTAATTTATTCTTGATAAGATTCATTAGTTTTTCATTTTCCTTTTCTAGGTTATTCCCTACTTTTATGGGTTTCATAAATTCTAATTTAGGGCCTTTTCTAAACAATTTATATTCTCCTACAATTGTAAATGGAACAATAATTGAATTGGTCTCATAAGCTGCTTTTACTGCTCCTATTTTGAAGGGCATTATAATATCATCTGTTCTATTAATAGTTCCTTCTGGGAAAATTCCTATACATAAATCTTTTTCTAAAGCATTTATTGCTTCTTTTAATGCATTTTTATCATGAATTCGACGATTTACAGGAATACATCCGAGCTTTTTTATAATCCATTTTATTTTACCATGAAATAATTCATCTTTAGCAAGAAAATGTATTACTCTTTTTTGAACGCCCACTAACATTATAGGATCTAATGCTTTGGTATGATTTCCAGCTAGAATTACTCTTCCAGTTTTAGGAATATTATCTAATCCCTTTATTTGAGGACGATAACAGACTCTTATAAAAATACTAGCAAGAGGTTTTAATAATTTATAAGTAAAAGTGTCTCTTATTTCCATTTTTCTCACCATTTTAATTATAAACTATTTTTAATAATTAGTAAAATAAAAGAAAGATTTCTCTTTCTTAAATCATTACTGATACTTTTCCTTCTTGATTGTGATTTATCTTTTTTTCTTTTATTTTTTTTTCTAAATCATCTAAGAGATTATCTATATTAGAAATTACTTTTTGATTTGACTTCTTTTCGATTATTTCTTTTATCCATAAAATGATTGGTTGATTGATTAGAATTATTTTATTTTGGGGAATTGTCTTTAATATCTTATTAATTATTTCTTCATTTCCTGTTTGAATAGCTTCAATTAATTCAGGATCTTTTAATTCATAAGTATTATCTATAACTAATTCTTTTAATGATAAAAATGAAATTTCTGGATATTTTTCCTTTATAGAGCAATTATTAGGAACAATTATTATTTTACTGTTCTCTTTTAATCTTTCTATACCTTCTATAATACTATCTTTTAAATAATAAATATTTATATTTAATTTTGGATATTTCCTTTTAATATTTTCCATTATAATAAAAGCATTTAATTCTGTTTCTATAATTCCAATCATATATAACCTTTCTATTTTAAAAATTTATCATTTACTTTTTGAATAAAATTATAATCTTTCTTTCTAATTAATCTTATTTTTCTTTCTCCAATAGATATATTTATATCTAATACATTATTATAATAGTGATTATCGCCATCGATTGTAATAATCTTATTCATTTCATCTTGTCTTGGTTTTATTTGAATTGTTTTTTCAGCAGGAATTACTACGGAGTTTATTAAGTTTCGATAACTCTTATTGTTTAAAGGAGCAATAGGAGTTAATTGTAAGGAGTGAAATGTATTATAGACAATACTTCCTCCAAAACTTAAATTATAGGCAGTTGATCCAAAAGAAGTAGATACTAATAGACCATCTCCTACATAATTTTCTAATAATACTTTATCTACACAAACTTCTAATCTAGTTGTTTTTAATTCAGCATCTCTTACTATTAATTCATTTAAATAGAAGAAATGATCAACAAAATCTGTTGTATTAATTGTTGCTTCGGCAATTCCTATTTCTTCATAATTATAATCTTCTTTTTCTAAAGATTCTATAAAAGTAGGTATTTCTTGTTCTTCTATGTCTTGAGAAAAACCAAGAGTTCCTGCATTTACTCCTACATATAAAACATTCTCATTAAAGCCTGTTTCTTTTACCATTCTTAGGAAAGCTCCATCTCCTCCAATGGAAATAGCCAAACCATAGTCTTCTTCTACTATTTCAAATTCTTTAGCTAATAATTGTTTTTTTACTTTTTCGGCTATTCTTTCAGATTTTTCAGTATTATTAATCACTAATTTTACTCTTTTTTTCTTATTCATAGTTCACCTTTGTATACTAGAGTGTCACATTTATTTCATTATAACACTATTTTATTAATTTTGGTATAAATGATTTAAAACAATGTCTTCTAGTACTTCTTTATCTAAATATTTTTTTAATAATTCATTATTATTTTCTTTTAAAGCATTTCTAATAATAGTAGATGATATATCATTGGCTTCCATATTTGCTAGTACGATATGATCTAAGTATGGAGCAAATTCTTTTTTTATTTCCTCTACTTTCTTAGTATTTCTGGGAATGACTAGTAATTTATACTTATCTAATAACTTTTCCCAATCTTTCCATTCTTTTAAATACTTCATATTATCTGATCCACAAATAAAGTATAATTCATCATTGGGATACTGTTTTTGATAATATTCCATTGTTTCATAGGTAAAAACTTCTTTTTCTTGAAACTCATATTTACTTACTAAGATATTTTCTTCTTTTTTAGTCATTTCTTTTAGTAGTCTATAACGAATATCATTTTCTAAAAGATTATTCTTATAATGATATTTTATTCCGGTTGGAACGATTATTACTAGATCTACATACTTTTTCTTTATTAGCTCTTTGGCAATTGATTTATGCATTTTATGTGGGGGATTAAAGCTTCCTCCAAAGATTCCTATTTTCATAATAATCTCTCCTTTATATTTCTATTTGTAATTGTTTTTCTTCAGCTTCCTTTTTCTTTTGAATTTTATTAATCATTTTCTTTTGACCATTTAATAATGGAGATGGATCTTCATTATGATAATACGTGTTGATAATACTTGCTAAATATTTTGAACAATCTACATCTTGATACCATGGAGTTTCTTTTACTATTTCTGGTACATAAGTTAAATTTGTAGAATATAATTTCTGAAAGATTCCTTTCTCAAAGGCTTCTTGAAAACGATCAAATCCTTCGGTAAATAGAGAAAAAGTTACTATTAAAAAGATTTTTGCTACTCCTTTTTGTTTTAATTGTTCAGCAACTTCTAAAATTGAACCTCCACTAGCAATCATATCATCTACTATTATAATATCTTTACCTTCAGGATTTGCTCCCATATACATGTGCTCAACAATTGGATTTTTACCATTGACAACTTTTGATAAATCTCTTCTTTTATAAAAGACGCCAACATCTACTCCTAACATTTCAGCATAGTAACGAGCTCTTTCCATGGCACCCATATCAGGGGCAATTACTAGTAAATCTTTAATCTCTTCTCTATTAATTAATTCTTCTAATATACGATGAGTTGGATAATAGTTTTCAAAAGGAAGTCTTGGAATAGCATTGCAGACACTAGCATTATGAGCATCAAAGGTAATAATATTCTTTACTCCGATGTTTTCTAGTTCTTGTAGAGCAATAGCGCAATCTAGAGATTCATTTCCTTTTCTTTTATCTTGTCTTGATTGATATAAAAGAGGCATTATTACATTAATCTTAGCAGCATGTCCACTAGTTGCAGCAATACTTCTTTTAATATCTTGAAAATGTTCATCAGGTGACATTTCATGATCTTTGCCATGATATTTATAAGTTATTCCATAATTTCCAATGTCACTTAGAATATATAAATCTACATTGTTAATGTTATCATGAATCCGAACTTTTCCTTCACCATTACTAAAACGATCCGGGGTGTAATCTAATAATATACTATCTTCTTGTTTATTTAGTTTCTGTAATTCTTTGGCAATTTTTTCACCTAATTCTTGGCAATTAGGCATTACTAATAATTTTAACTTCCTATTATCCATATACTTCTCCCTTTTTTTCTATTTATAATAAGTTGGTATAACAAACTTATGTTGATTCTTATTATGCATTTCTTTAATTCTATTGGCTATTTCTTCAGCTACTTCTTCACCATTTATTACTTTAGCAATATCACTATACTTTACTCCTAATTTTTCTTCATCACTTTTACCACTTAAACCATCACTAGGTGTCTTATATAAGATATCTTTTGGAACTTGTAATACTTCCCCTAATTGGTATACTTCCTCTACGGTAAAATCAGCTAATACTTTAATATCTGAAACAGAGTCTCCTCCTTTAGTAAAATAACCTACATATTCTTCACATTTATTACCTGTTCCAGCAACAATATATCTTTTATTATCACGTAGAGATAGCATTTGAGCAACATAATATAAAGATGCCATTCTAAGTCTTGGTTTTAAATTAATTTCACTATCTTCTGATACAATGAATTCTTCTAATTTCATAGCTTCTTCGGTAAAAGTATCATAAGTACTTGTTAAATCTATATTTAATAGTTTTATTCCATAGAAATCAGCTAATTTTATAGCATCTATTTTATCTTGTTCATTTGAATGACATGGTAAGGTAATTCCTATAACATTTTCTTTTTCTAAAGCTTTTACAAATAATGCTAAAGCTACAGCGGAATCTTTACCACCACTAATACCAATGATGACACCACCAAGATTATTTTCTTTAAAATAATTCTGAATGAATTCTGTTACTTTTCTAACTTGTTCTTCGGCATTCATATAATTTCCTCTTCTTTCCTAGAAGCAATTATCATATTTTCCTTTAATTCTCTTAATTTATCACTTAAATCAACATAATATTCATGTGGATTTAATAAACGAGTTACTTCAGGATAAAGTGTATCATATTCTTTCTGACAATAGGCTTGTTTTTCTGTAATAGAAGGAGTTTGATAAACTTTCTGTCCCTTTATAAAGACTGGTACTTGTAATTCTCTTATTATATAATTAGAAATTGTTTTTTTCTTCCAAGTTTCTGTACTATCAACTAAGGTATATTGCTCTTCATTTATTATTTCTTCTCTTAAAGCTACAACATCTCCTAAAGCATAACCTGTTTCTTTATCATAAAACCTAATTGTTTTTTTAAATCCTGGAGTGGTAGTTTTAAATGGATTATCACTTACTTTCATACGAGGAGATATTTCATTGTTTTTTGTAACTGCTACCAATTTATAGACTCCTCCTAACCTTTCTTTAGAAGCAGCAATATTATCTCCTACTCCTAGGGAATTGAAAGAAGCTCCTTGTTCTATTAAGTCTTTAATAGTAAATTCATCTAAACTATTACTTAGGCAAATAGTAGTTTCTTTATAACCAGAGGCATCTAAGAGTTTTCTAGCTTCTTTGGAAAGATAAGCTAAATCTCCAGAATCAATACGGATTCCTTTAAATGGTAAATTATTGGGTGTTAAATAGTCTTTAGCAACTTTAATAGCATTTTTTACACCACTTTTTAAGGTATCATATGTATCTACTAGAAAAACACAATTATTAGGATTGGCTTTGGCATAACCAAGAAAAGCCGTATATTCATCTTTTTCTTCAGTTACTAAAGAATGAGCCATAGTTCCTAAAACAGGGATGTTATATTTTTTTCCAGCATAAGTATTACTAGTTCCTACACAGCCACCAATAAATGCGTATTTACTGGCTTCTACAGAGGAATCAATTCCTCTAGCACGTCTGGCACCAAACTCCATTACCGGAATGTTTTTGGCAGCAGATGTTATTCTTTTAGCTGATGTTGTTACTAAAGATGCATGGTTGAAGCTGGCTAATAAGGCTGTTTCTAATATTTGAGCCGTTATAGAGTCAGCTTTAACAGTAATGATTGGTTCATTGGGGAAAATAACAGTTCCATCTGGTACAGCATAAACATCCCCAGTAAAACGAAGTGTTTTTAAATACTCTAGAAATTCTTTTTGAAAGAGATTTAGACTTTGCAAGTATTCAATATCTTCTGCTGTAAAATGAAAGTTTTCAATATATTCTATTATTTCATCTAAACCACCACTTATGGTATATCCTCCTTTAAAAGGATTTTCCCGAAAGAAGATATCAAAATATAATATTTCATCTTTTTTTCCCTCTAAAAAGTAAGTTTGAGCCATAGTGAGTTCATATAAGTCAGTTACTAATGTTTTATTCATACGATCCTCCTCTTATCAATAACAAACAAAAAGGAACAAGGTTCCTTTTTCCTATTGTTTATTATTCGGTAGATAACTTTTTAAATCAACTATTTTCATATTATTACCTACCCTTCAATTATATTATACTATACTCATTTTTTTCACTCAAGAAAAAACCAAAAAAAAAGGAGTTTATTTTACTCCTTTTTGTCTCGACATAATGAAGGAAACTCCTTTTTTTTCATTTCTTATTAAAATGTCATAATCCATGAGATTTAATGTTTTCTTAACAATAGATAAGCCTAATCCAAATTCTCCTTTAATTCCTTTTCTAAAAGGGGTAAAGATTACTTCTAAAAAGTCTTTATCGATTGGTTCTCCATCATTATACAAATATAATTTATTTTGCTTAACTGTAATACGAATTGTTTTATCTGCATATCTCATAAAGTTACTTAATAAGTTATCTAAAATGGTTTCCCAGTTTTCTTTTGATCCATAGAATTTGCTTTTTTTATCATAATTCACTTCAAAATTAATATCTTTTCGATGAAATTTAAATTTATCTACTTCTTCTTGAATTAATGATTCCATATCTATGAATTTGGTTTTGTCAACTTCCTTATCTTTTAGATAATCCAATTTATTTAAGTATAGTAGAGAGCGTACTTTTTGCTCTAATTTGTCGGTTTGCTCTTTTATTGTTTGGAAAGCAGAGTCTTTATCTTCTACTCCATCTTCCACAGCTTCAATATATGATTTTATAACGGTGAGAGGAGTTTTAAAATCATGTGAAATGTTTTGATACATTTGATTTCGAACTTTTTCTTGACTGATGAGAGAGATTCGCATATCTTCTATTGCGAGGGCGAGAGAACGTATTTCATCATCTATTTCGAAATCAATTTTGTGATTATAGTTTGGATTATCTATGTTATCGATTTTATCTTTTAATTTTTCGATTTTTCTTACGATAACACTAGACCAAAATACAAGCATTAGTCCAATTAATAAACAAGTTGCTAATACTAGAGGAAAGATGGTTTTTAGTATGGCCGATTTAGTTCTATTGATGTATGAATCGTTGGAAATCGCAATTTTTGTGATTTCATCATTTTTTAAAGTATAGTAATAATAAGTTTTATGATTATAGATTATTTTCCCATAAGGGTCGTTCATAAGTTTTAAAATTTTATTAATCTTGGGGGAGTCTAAAACTTTATCAATATTGGGAGAAGTTGCCATACTATCTTCTGTAAGATATATATAAGCAATTTCTGTGTCTAATAAGTCACTGTCAACATCTCTATCATACATTTTTAATGGTTCACTTAAGTAATTATAGATATTTTTTTCAGCTACAGGGATTAACATTCTAGGAAGAACTATTCCTAGGGATATAAATAGTAGAATAAAGGCTACGCCAACTACTAATAGTAATTGTTTACTTAGACGATTTTGTTGTGGATTCATGATAAACGATATCCATATCCATAGACGGCGTCTATTTTAATTTTTGGAAGGCGTTTTCTTACTCTTCTAATTAAATCATCTACTACTCGATCATTCCCAAAATAATCAGATCCCCAAACACTATTTAAAATTTCTTCTCTAGAAAAGCATTTATCTTTATTCTTGATTAATAAGATTAATAAATCATATTCTAATGTTGTTAATTTTATTAATTTGCTATTTTGCTCTACAGTTCTTTTATCTAAATCAATCTTATAATCATCATATGTTAAGATATTACTCTCTTCTTTTTCTTTGTAAACACGTTTTATGATATTGTTTACTCTTAATACTAATTCTTTACTTGAATAGGGTTTTGTCATGTAATCATCGGATCCTAACTCTAAACCGAAGATTTTATCAATTTCTTGATCTCTTGCTGATGTAAAGATTACTGGTACATTTTCATCTTTTTCCCGAATAGCTTTGATTACATCATACCCACTAACATCATCTCCTAACATAATATCTAAAATCCATAAGTCAATTTTATTGCCTATATAAGAAATGGCATCTTTTCCTTTATTAAAACAGATTGTTTCATAACCAGCCCTATCTAAATAGAGCTTTACAATATTGGATAAAGCTTCTTCATCTTCCACTAAACCAATTGTATACATACTTATCACCTATCTCTAGTATATCATTTTTTCTCTTAGGATTATCCCTCCTTTTCTTTATTTTTTCTATATTTTAAATTTTTAATTATCTCTTTTATCTCTTTATAACCTTATAACACATTTCTCCTTTCTTGATTCTATTGTATCTAACAATTGTGGCAGAATTATCTCACAATTATGGGAAATTATGTGAAAAAGACTAGAATACTCTAGTCTTGCTATCTTATCTTTTAATACTTTTATATTAAGTATCTTTTTATCTATTTCGTTGATGTTTTTTTCTATAATTATCTACGTTTTCAGATGTTATCTTAAAGCCATCACAATAAATAGTATAAGTTAATGGTTCTGGGAAAATTAAACCTTCGGTACTCTCTAGATTTTTTAAAAATAAATCACTGCCTATACTTTCTGGTAATACTAGGCCTTCGGCACTGTTTATATTTTCTAAATATAAACTACCTCCAATACTTCGAGGTAGCGTTAAGTTTTCAGCCCTTTCTAAATTACATAAATCTAAATATCCTCCTACATTTTGAGATAGCATTAAGCCTTCGGCACTTTCTAGACTACTTAAATCTAAATCTCCTCCTACATTTTGAGGTATGGTTAAACCTTCAGCACTTTCTAGACTTCTTAAATCTAAATATCCTCCTACATTTTGAGGTAGTGTTAAACCTTCAGCACTTTCTAGGCTACTTAAATCTAAATATCCTCCTACATTTTGAGGTAGTGTTAAACCTTCAGCACTTTCTAGACTTCTTAAATCTAAATATCCTCCTACATTTTGAGGTAGTGTTAAACCTTTGGCACTTTCTAGACTACTTAAATCTAAATCTCCTCCTACATTTTGAGGTAGGGTTAAACCTTCAGCACTTTCTAGACTTCTTAAATCTAAATATCCTCCTACATTTTGAGGTAGTGTTAAACCTTCAGCACTTTCTAGGCTACTTAAATTTAAATATCCTCCTACATTTTGAGGTAGTGTTAAACCTTCAGCACTTTCTAGACTTCTTAAATCTAAATTTCCTCCTACATTTTGAGGTAGGGTTAAACCTTTGGCACTCTCTAGGTTACTTAAATCTAAATCTCCTCCTACATTTTGAGGTAGTGTTAAACCTTCGGAACTTTTTAGACTGCCTAAATATAAATTTTCTCTAATGTACTGTGGTAAATTTAGTGTTTTACCATATATACTTCCATAGTAGTATATTGTATCTTTCATTAACTCTTTTACTGAGAAAGCTATTTGAGATGTATTACAGTTAAAGACTTTTGCTAAGTCTTCTCTTGTTTTTCCCCTTTCGTCTATTATTTCTTCTATTCTAGAATCTTTGTCATATCCAAAACCTTCTATGTTGGAATCTATTTCATATAGAAATCTTAATTCTTCCACTGTTAATTCTGCTTTATGTTTATGTTTATAATAGATTTCTGTTAGTTTCTTCATATCCGATACTTTTTTATAATATTTTTCTTTATCAGGAAAATCTTTTATTTTGTCGGCTACTATTTCTTCCATTTCGGGTTCAATGTTTTGGTCTTCAGCTATACCTCTTATTTCACCTATTTTTCCTTGTTCCATTCTAATGGCTATTCTTGGTACCTTATATTCATTATTTTCATCTAATGTGTAATATACATAGAAATCTCCTCCTTGTAGTTGGGATCTTGCAGTTGATTCTCCAGCAGTACACCAGCCTGTATTATACCCTTGTAGGGATTTTACTAAAGGCATATGGTCACTGCCTTGATTATATTTAATCCATTTTCCTTCATTTCTTTTAATACTACTATTATTATTTTTTAATATATATTCTAAAACATATGGATATACCGTTTGGAAAGAACCTCTTTTAACGATTACTTCTAATTCTTTTTCTTCTATTTCTTCTTTTCCTACATATTTAATAATTAAGTCAATAGATTTAGCTAAAGCTTCTCTATTTAAATCTGCAAATGGAGAAACTGTTTCTTTCGTTCTTTTATTGAATGTTCTTTTTGTTTTATCATAAGAACCTAATTTTAACATTCCTTGGAAAGCCCAATATTTAGCCCAAAATGGGTAAAATTTGGCATCTTCACTTAAGAAATAATCTAACCAAACATCTAAGCTAGATGTTTGGTTATCGATGATTTCTTGTTGCAATCTCTCTTTTGCTCCTTTTGATAATACTATATGACCAAAGCCTCTTTCTAAGGCTAGTCTTTCTTGATTCTTATAATAACTATCAGGAATATCTTCTTTTTTGATTACATATTTATTGTGATATAGACTTTTTAGATATTCAATTCTCCATTCCTTTTCCATAGCTCTTTTATGAACTATTTCTAAAGAAGATATATAACTATCAATTATATTATATTTATCTGTTTCTTTATTATTAGAATGATGTTGTACTTGTGGATCTTTATATAAATCTTTAAATAATCTATCAATAAATCTTAATTCATCATTATTCATTTATATCACCATTTTTTATTTGTACATATTATGTAGATCAGTTGGTCCTCCTTGACTAGCTTGTCTTTCTTCTTCTAGTACTTTATCCGTTTTTTCTCTTACTACTTCTTTTGGAACTGGTGGATGTAGTTTGGCTTCTTTTTCTCTTTCTCTTTTTAAATCCTTATTATATTGTTTATATCCTTGTCTTACATCATTTCCATCCATATTATCATAATAGGATGTAAAGACAAAGCGCCATAAGAATAATAGTAATACTAAAGCTCCTACTCCTAACATAATGTAGATAAACATTTTACTATCATCATCAATGCTAGTATTTTTAAACATGCCAATCTCTTCAACTGTTTGCCCAAGGTACTCATCACTGCCACCAGTGTGACAATTTATATTATCAGATAATACGGCAATGTACTTGATGTCTCTTACGGTAGTTCCTTCTTTTAAGTATTTTTTTTCTATTGGTATTTTATATGCTATTTCTTCTTTACTAGCTAACATTAATGTTTCTTGCTCTTCATCTTCTTTATTGGTACAGTGATGGATTGTACCAATATTTTTTTTATTTTCATCAAATAGTCCAATACTAATAGTAATTGGTTTTTCCTCATCTGTTAAATTTTTAATTCCAGTAAAAACTATAGCGTTATCATGAAGAGTATCTCCAGCTTCATGATTATCATCATATTTAAAGCTTTTATAACTAAAATGATTAGTTACTATCGTAGTTTCTATATTTACTGGTATTAGTTCCTTTATAGCATAATTTGCTGCTTTTGCAGGGATTGTTACTCCTATAATTAATAGTATTAATAATAATAATTTCTTTTTCATATTAATGATTCCTTTCAATATACTTTTCTATTTCTAACCAACTTGTATAATAATCTTGTTTTAAATCAAATTTTCCTCGATCATCATATAAGATACAATTTATTCCTAATTCTCTTATCTTTTTAAAATTATATGGATTATCTTCAATCATTAAGTCAATTTGATACTCTTTGCAAGCTTTAGCTTTGTTTTCTCCATCGACAGAGAATATCATTTCATCTACTTCTAAGTTTTGTTTTTGAAACCAATCTTTGGTAATCTGAGTAAAATCTATTCCATGATAATTATCACTTCTGGAAGTAATAATATATATTTTATTTCCTTTATTTCTTAGTCTTCTAATTACTTCTTTTGCTTCTCTTTTTATTTCTACTTCTTTATATGCTTCTTTTAATTCTTTTTGAAAAAATTCTTCTTTTAGACTTTCATCATTCATAATATCTAGAGGATTTAAATTAATGTTTTCAGCATACTCCTCTAATTTCTTATGAACAATTTCAGTTGTTCGACATATAGTATCATCTAAATCTATTCCTATTTTCATGTTAATTCCTCCAGTTTCTTAAGAACATCTTTTATTGATTTAGCTTCGATAATTTTAATTTTTAAGTTCTTTTTTTTCTTATATTTTAGAGCTTCTTTATAATTATTACCACTAGGTGCTAGAAAATAATCAGCATGAGATGATTCAGCTCCCAGTATTTTATAAGTAATTCCTCCTATATTACCAATAGTTCCATCTTCTTCAATTGTTCCTGTTCCAGCTATTTTTAAACCATTAGTTATATCTTTTTTTGTTAATTGATTATAGATTTCTAAAGTAGATATTAAGCCTCCTGATGGACCTGATTCATCTTTTTTAAATTTTACTTTTATAGTTGGAGTAGTTTCATATTCTTTGACATATTGTAAAAGAACTCCAATTACCTTTTTATCATTTAGTGATTGAATAGTTACTTTTTCTTCTCTTTCTTTACCTTTTCTTTTTATTTTTACAGTAATCTCATCCCCTATTTCTTTTTCATTTATATAGTTTCGATAGTCTTCTAAAGAATCAAAAGAATTATTATCCATACTTAGAATTATATCTCCTACTTTTAGTGAAGAAGATATTTCTTTTGTCCTAGCAATTACATATAGATCTTTTTTTACTTCTTTTATTTCTTTGTTTGCTAAAGTATAGGCCCAGTAGATAGCTGTTGAATTAGCTGTTTTTAAATCTAATTCATTACGGAATTGAATGTCATTAAGAGTTTCATTATCAGTAAACTTATAATCATTTACACTTTCTCGTTCCCATTTAGGAATTAGATAACTTAATAGATAGGTTGCTACAGTACCATCTAATTCTGTAACATAACTAATATTAAAACTACCTTTACTTTGATAAGCTTGTTCTACTTGAATCCTAGAAGAAATATCACTTATACCGCCTCCTACTACAATGTAATAGTTTACAGGAAATATTAAGATTATAAATAAGATTATCATGCATAAGTAGAATTTATACTCTTCTTTGATGAGGTCTTTCAGTTCTGTTAAATACTTCTTCATCTTATCACCTATTATCATTATAACAAAGAATTTATATCTTATGAAAGAAAACTAAATAATTTGTCATTTTATAGACAAAAAGAGAATCTTCTTGATTCTCTTTTCCTTATTGTAATTTAGGATGTAGTACAATAGCCATTTGTATCGCACCATCTTGTTGTTTTATTACAATTGCTATTATTCCAGTCATTATTTGTACATGCAGTTATACTACGATTAGATGCCATGTATCCTGCAGGTAAATCATCTGTACTTACTGCGTTATAGTTTAGATAAAAGTAATTGCTGCCATCTTTAAGCCATCCTTGATATAAACAACCATGGTTTGGACATGAACCTAATAAGCTTGGAAGTACATGTCCAGCATCAGAATAATAGGCCCATTGATTTCGGTATTCTTTAGGAGAAGCACTCGGTCTTAAATAGTAATGCTTAGCCCAACCAGTCTTAAACGTAGTTCCACCATATTGAATGTATTTCCAAAAGAATTTACCTGAGGTTGGATCTTTAAACATTCCTTGCCCTGTAAAATAAAATTGTATTATCCAACTGTTAGAATTACCTGCAGCATCTGTTACAACTATTTTAAATGTTTCCCCTGTATTGCTAGCGGCAACTGCTTTTGCTGGTACTGATGTAGGATTTCCCGATGGATAAGATGCATTTTTTTGGTAGTATATATTACTATTAGATGTTGCAAACGATTCACTTATTCCATCATAATAATAAATCATAATGGAAACTTTGTCTAAATTTGCTTCTGTAAATTGTAAACTACTAGGATCTAGTATTACAGCTCCCCCACCACCTGTAATAGAGTAAATTGTTCCTATTTTAGAAGTATTTCCATTTTTAGTTATTGTTGTTGGATCTGTCCACTTTGGTGTACAATTTGAGGAATTTGTATAACCATTTTTTACATATGCTAAACAGGTTGCAGCCTTTTCACTTTTTATTTCTATTCTATTATTACCACCATAGGAAGTGTCAGTAATAATATTATTTTCACAGTCAGTACCACCTGGTGTTAATTGGCATTTACCATCTGTTCCAAAAATCGAAGACCTATATTTATACTTAATACTAGTTATTTTAGGTGCTGTTTTATCAATTAGGTAACCTGAAACAACACACTCTTTTTCGTTTCCTACTTCATCTCTAACTATTATTTTTCCACGATTATTTCCTTCTTCAGTTAATAGCTTGGTATTATTAGATGGTGGTAAATTAGTCGCTTGAGTAGTCCAACTACCATTATTTAAAGAAGTAGCCCAATCCCAATTTGCTACATCACCTGGGAAATTAAATGTTAAATTAATATTTTGATTCGTATAGGTATTTGTTGTATAAGCACCTGTCGAAATACTGGCTGTTGTAGTTGGACATTCTGGAGCTGTCTTATCTATTAAATAGCCCGAATATTCACATACTTGTGAATTGCCTATTTCATCTCTTACTGTTGCTACTACACGATGAGCTCCATCCGTTGTGAAAGAGGTACTTGTTACAGTTGGATTATTTTTTACTACATTTGATAAAGTAGTTTGATTCATAAGTCCGGTTTGATAATCCCAGCTTTCTGTGTCTGGATCAAAAGAATAATTTAATGTAATATTCTTATTTGTCCATGTATTTGGTGTATAGGTATTATTATCAGAAGTTACCGAACTAATAGTTGGACAAGCAGGAGGAGAACGATCGATATTATATGGTCCATAAGAACATTCTTTAACATCTCCCATTTGATTATAAATATATAATAAAATTCTTCTATTTCCTTCTGCAGTAAGATTTTCTGTGGTAGTAGTTTCCGTATCATAGTGATTCCATAATCGATATCTTATTCCTCCAGATTCTACATAAGTTGCTCCTGGTTCATTTCCGTCATCATCAGTAAGAAAATCCCACTCTTTGATTGAACTATCAAAATCAAAGTCAATGTCAAGTTTCTCGGCAGTTGTTGTTACATTACTTCCTAATACTGTATCACCATCTTTAACGATAATCGTTGGACATCTCATAGAGGTGTCAATTTCTTGTCCAGATGGACTAAATACATAGTTAATTGGAGATACAATATTAATGGCAAATTTAGTGGTTAACTCTGGGTGATAAAAACCAATATATATCGATAAAATACTATCATCAGTAATCTTGATTAGGACATTATTAATACTTAAATCTTTAACAGTCTTATTAGTCTCTTTATTTTTAAAAGAACCTAAATCTGGAATTGGGTATTCAATCATATCATCAGGTTTTCCATACTTAATCATATAATAATCATCAGCTTCTTCTGTTCCACCTGGGTGATATGTAGATTTTGTAAATCTTTGAATTATTTCTAATCTTCTTTGAGTTCCATCTTTTAAGGTACAATCTATGGAATATGTAGTTGTTTTATCATCACTTGTTTCCTTATTATAATCAGCATTTATTAAACCAATTTTAATAAAATCATCTTGTATTTCTTTAGTTATTGTTTCCTTATAAACAATTATTTCTTCCTTATTTCTTTCTTCATTTCTTTTGTTATTATAGGATGATACAGTTGCAAACATAGATACTGTAATAATAACTACTAATACAAAGCAGATAAGTACTTCTATTGTTGTAATACCCTTATTATTTAACTTCTTCATAATTATTCTCCTCGATTATTCATTATCATTATATCAATTTTTTTTCATAATGAAAACAAAAAGAGAAAAGTTTTTCTTTTCTCTTAACATGATCCAACTTTAGTACCTGTATCTTTATTCTCAACATCAGATGCTATTATGTTTGGCCCACCACTTTCTTTATATAAATAATTATTGTTTCCATATAGGCATCTTTTGGTTCCAGTACATTTTAGTGTAACACTTTTTCCGACATAAGTACAACAATTAGAAACTACTCTATCTAGAGCTCCTCCATCTAAACCAGTTTTTGAAGTTCTACCACTTACTTCTATTGTTCCACCTGTAACTCTAGTTGTTCCACCATTAACACATACTCCACAACGTTGGTTAGCTAATTTTGAAGAATAAATATATCCTCCTGTCATGGTAAAAGTACCTGTTGTATTTACTGCTGTGGCTCCATTTCCAATTTGGGCATCAGCAATAATTTTACCACTTTTAAAAGTTAATTTCCCCGCATTTTGAATAGTTTTGGCATATCTAGATGAGCTACCCATACCAGCTTTTACTGTAACTTTATCTCCTTCTATATTTGTAGTAGCCCCTGATTTTATATAAATCGTACAACTATTTTGGTTCTCTTGTGTTTGGGCTTTTTTATTAATTACTTCAGTTATAGTTGTATTATCACCACTTGTTCCAATATTTAGAGTTCCAGCCCTTACTTCGATGGTTCTGTCAGTAGTAGCATTTTGTAAAATTCCATTCTTTAAATTCATGGTTCCTCCCGTAATTGCTAGAAGTTTTTTGGTAGTTAAGATATGTCCATTTAAATCTAATGTTACGTTTTTTGACGATGTTGGTGTTGAACTATCGGTAAAATCATAATTCAAAGATATTATATAACCGCTTGTTGTTCCATCTAAAGCAGCCGCTAAAGTTTGGAATATTTCTGGTGGATTTTCGTTATTTATAAATGGTCCTTTACTCATCCAGTTAGCTTTAAATGTCATATTTCCAACAGATCCTTTATTTATCTTGACTGTTTTTTGAAGTTCTGTTCCATTACTACCAGTCCATCCAATAAATTCATCACTTGTTGGACTATTTAACGTAAATGTCTCTGTTTCAATTGTGTAAGAAGTAGGATTATCGGGAATCGTTCCTCCATTAGCATCATAAGTTATGGAATAGGTTTCTGGTTTCCAATTAGCATATAACGTAATTACACAATTTCCACTACTTAAATCTGGACAAAATGCTTCTGCTTCGTATGGATTATCCTGATTAAAATCTATACCTGTTCCATCACTTTTGGTATTCCATTCTTTTCCTGCTTCAATATAATATCCCAATCTTTCTAGATTAATATTAGTGGCATCATTATAATTTAGTAAACCATCATCTGGTAATTTTCTTCCTCCTAATAAAACATGGATTGTGCTTGTTCCGTCTTTTAATATAATATTTCCTGACATAGAGTAATCCTCTCCATGTTCATCCTTAAACTTACCACCATTGGCATTATATTTAATACTAACAGTGTGCATATTAGAAGATGTTGTTGTTGTTGGAACAAATCCCCTATTCACTTCTATAGTTGAATAAGAAAAATAATTATTATTATCTTTTCTATTATGGAATTCAGCAATCACCCTATATTCTGCTCCATTTAAAGAATCAATTTTATAATCAGGTAATGAATCTACATAATCTTGGAAGCTACTTCTAAATACTTTTTTTTCAGCTTCTTCTAAACATTCGGATTCAGTTAATCCCTTTTCATTAATACAATTAGAAATATACTTTTGTTGACATTTATTAGAAAAACAGTTTTCTTCGTATTTTTTTAAATTATTCTTTACTGTTTTTTTAAAATTAGATACTTCTTCTGATTCGTCTCCAATACGATATTTTGTAATATAGATTTCACAATTATCACCTTTTTTATCACAACCTTCTATTTGCATTGATTTAACTAAGTTTATGCAAGTAGCTCTTTTATCATCTTCTTCTGACACATCGCTACATCTAAATCGTACATATCCTCTTGAGTCAAAATTTAGAATACTGTTATTATCGGCTAATAAAGCATATGATTTGTCTTCAATCATTCTTTTTAACCAAAAAGCAGAGTATTTTCCATCTACTGTATCATAATTTTCTCTTTTCTCATACTCTCCAATTAATGGATAAAAATTACTGTAAAGCATTGAGAATAAAATCATTAAAAAAACCGTTACTACAAGTGTCTCTGCTAAGATAAAACCTTTATTATTCAATTTATTTTTTTTCATTTTTCTTATCACATTCCTTGCTATTCTGTTAAATCTATTATATAATACTTTATAGTAAATTACCATAGAAAAGTAGACAAAGGGGTTGAAATGATGGTTCAGTTTGATGTCAAGCGTGTCCAAAAAGGAACCGAAAGTTTCATGGTGTCTTTTGATTATGCAAAGACTCCTATTACTCAGATAGCAGATTATATCATCATTTCTGCATCTAAACATAATGCATCTGATATTCATTTCGATCCTAGAGAGGAAGGAATGATGGTACGTTTCCGTATCGATGGTGACTGTCAGGATTATACTTTCGTTCCAAAAGCTTATGAAAGAAATTTAACTACTCGTTTAAAATTATTAGCAAATATGAATATTACTGAGTCTCGTTTACCACAAGATGGTGCGATAAAAGGGATGTTTGGTGATACTTATTTAGATATGCGTGTGTCTTCTTTACCACTTAATGAAGGAGAAAAAATCGTTATCCGTATCTTAGACTATACACGTAGTTTACAGGGAATTGATTCTTTAGGATTCCATCCTAGTAACTTAGAAAAAGTAAAACGTATGATGGGAATACCAAATGGTATCATCTTAACAACTGGTGCTACTGGTTCTGGTAAATCTACAACTACTTATTCTATTTTACAGGGACTTAATAAACCTGAAACTAATGTTATTACGGTTGAAGATCCGATTGAAATGAATATTGAAGGTATTAACCAAGTACAAGTTAATGCTGAAATTGGAATGACTTTTGCAGCGGCTTTACGTTCTATTTTGCGTCAGGACCCTAACGTTATTCTTATTGGTGAGATTCGTGACTCTGAAACAGCGCAAATTGCTGTTCGTGCATCTATTACAGGACACTTAGTTTTATCTACTATCCATACTAACAATGCTTTAGCAACTGTTGAACGTTTATTGGATATGGATGTTGAAAGATATTTGCTTTCTACAGCATTATCTGGAATTATTTCTCAGAGACTTGCAAAAATGCTTTGCCAAGATTGTAAATATCAAAGAGAAACTACAAAATACGAGAAAAAAGTATTTAAAAAATATATGAATATGGATGTTACTCATGTATGGGATGCCAATCCAAAAGGTTGCGATCATTGTCGTAAAGGATATCATGGACGTATTGCTGTTCACGAAGTATTAGAACTTAATGATGATATTCGTGCTGCTATTAGTAATGAAAAAATAGAAAAAAAAGAATTAGCTAAAATGGTTTATGATGGTGGTACTATTACGATGCTACAAGATGCTTTAATTAAGTGTTTAGAAGGAAAGACTTCTTTTGAAGAAGTATATCGTACAATTGAAATTGAAAATGAAGATGATGATAACTATGAAAATGAAATGGCTACTGAAATTAAGGAATCAGTTCCTGTAGAAGATGCTGTTGTGGAAGAAGCTGATGGTTTATTAGATGTTTCTATTAAGAAAGATGATGAAAATGATGTTTCTAAATTAGTATCTGCTCCTGCTTTCTCAGCTGCTGATTTTGCAGATGCTCCAGAAGAAAGTTCTACTGATGATGGTAATTCAGAAGAAGAAGGAGAAGAAAAGAAAGAAGAAGCAAAAGATGATAAAAAAGAAGATGCTTCTATACCTACTTCTTCAACACCAAAACCTATAAAGGCTGAAGAAGAAAAAACTTCGCAAGTTACACAAGCTAAAAAAGTTGAACAACCAGTTCAACCACAACCTGCAAAGTTGGAACAACCTAAGCCTATTGAACAACCAAAACCACCAATACAACCAGTTCAGCAAAAGCCTGTACAACCACATCCAGTACAACAACCGGTACAACCACAATTAGTACAACCTGAAAAACCACAAAATGTTGAACCTAAACCAACTGTTATTCCTACTATTTCTAATGTTCCTGTTGCTAATACTACTACAGTAAATAACGTTAAACCGGTGACTGCACCTGAGACAAATAATTCTACTGTACCTAAAACAGTTCCTACTGTTCCAATAATTCCTACAATTAATCAAAATAATAAAGCACCTAATGCTCCACAACAAGTTCCAACTAATCCTACTTCTCAGAATAAACCAAATCAAGTTGTTCCTTCTTTGGTTAATTTGATTGCTAGTCCATCTCCTGTTAATCAAGTAAATACAGTAGAGCCTGTTAAGAGTATGATACCAACTATTAATCAATCTTTACCAGAAATAGTAAATCCAAATCCTGTACAGAATATTGAACCAATTAAACCAATTGATGATGATGTTCTTAATTCTTTGGTATCGCCAATTCCGGCATTACCTACCCCTATTCATGACGTGCCAAAAGAAGAAAAAAAGGATTTGACTCCATTAACACCTGAAGTATAAAGAACAGTCCTTATGGTCTGTTTCTTTTTTTTTACAAAAAAAAGAACTAAGATAGTTCTTCAATTTTATTTAAAATCTCTTGCTGAATTTCATCAATACTTTTTAATGCTCCATTTTTGACACATTCAATTTTATCCCAATTATATAATTCTGTTAACTCAAGATAAGCTTCTTCTGCCCTTTTTAACGATTCTTCACTTGTTTCTTTTCCTTCTTTGTTAGTTCTAATGGTAAGAGCTGTCTCAAAAGGTACATGAAGAAATATCGTTTTATCTGGTTTGGGTAATTGGAGTAGCCAATACTCTAATTTATCAATCCATTGATACATATCAAAACGATTATCTTTATCTTGGATCTTACTTCCTTGATGAGCTAAATTAGAAGTAGTATATCGGTCTAAAATAACATAATAATCCTTTTTAATATATTCTTCTATTTTAGAAAGATTATATTTTCTATCGGCAGCATAATATAAACATACTACATGAGGGTCTACATTCATAGAACCTTCTGTAAATAAAGATTCTCCCATTTCTTTTTTTCCTAAATAATCTCTACCAACAATTTTACCTGTTGGTGTATCATACATAGGGAATTCAAAACGAATGCATTTTTTTCCCATTTTCTGTAAGTTTTGTTCTAATAGTTTACTTTGAGTTTCTTTTCCTGAACATTCTGTTCCTTCGATTACTATTATTTTACCTGCCATAGTATCTCTCCTATCTTGCGACTATTTTAATTTCAAATGAATTTTTATCATCTTTAGTCCTATATTTATTTGAAATCCACATATTTACAACGACACTACTATGGTCTACTTTTCCTTGGTAGAGTATTTTTCCACCATTTGTAGAACTTTCTAACTCACTTAATTTTTTTCTAATTTTTTCTTTTTTATGCTGAATATATATTTCTATATACTCCTCTTTAGTATCTTTATTAATAGGATAAATTATTATTTCATAAGGTCGATTCTTATCACCTGAAATAGGAATTATTAAGCGACTTTTATTCCATTTACTTTTTCCTATCCTTTCGGACATATTCTTTAAATTAGAAATGGTAAGACGATCGGTTACATTACTATTATTAAATGAAATATAACTTGTTGTTAATTCATTTAGTTGGGGTTCTAAATTATTATGTTCTTTCATGATGTAGGCAAATGATAGAATTAAAGTAACTAGAAAAAGGCATAGTATTTTTAGATATTTATTGTCTTTTTTTTGCTTTTTTCTTTTCTTTTTACTCATATCATTACCTTCCTCACCTTTATATTATCAATTATTTTCAAGAAAATCAATCTGTATTTACAATATATGGAGTAGCCATACTTCCATCACCAGTTGAATACGTAATACCTGGCTTCAGTGAAACTGCCGGACGCACGCCGCTCGAGAGGCTGACGCTGCTGACGTCCATGATACCGTTCGTGACCACGCCCCACCCAACAGCGCCGTTGTAGTAGAAATAGCTAGGAGAAGCAGGCCAATAGTTTTGTCCCGTTTTTCGTGCATGTGAATTATTTAATAAGTACATCTCGTAATAAGACATTAAACCAACTTTATATGTTAATTTTGCTTTATTATTACTTACACTAAATTTATCTGTATCATTTGGACAACTTAAATCACTAGCTCCATAAAAATACATAAATGTCGAAGTTCTTCCACCATTTGGATTCCAGCCATTATTTGATTGGTTGCTTTGACTTCTATCATTACAGAATATTGTATCTTCTAAATAGTCAGAATAATCTGATAAATATTGCTTATACCATGCATCTACTCCACTTTTTATCGTTGAATTGATTGTGTTTACGTTATCATCATATAACATTTCATTTTTGGCATCTTCAACACTTTTACCATTAGTAATATTTATATAGTATGGAGTTGTTCCTTCTATGAAATAAATATAAGATATGGTTGTACATTCACCTGTTTCATTCCAACATGTATAATGTGCATTGTTTATACTTGTTTCATTAGTACTATCATTGATATTCCAGAAAGTGACAGATGTATCATTATCTAATACATACTTACTTCCATCCCAAGTAAATCCTTTTGCATACTTATAATTATTTGCTACCTTAATATATGTCATTGACGTAGTTGAAGTTGCAGTTGTATACCATAACTCACTACATGTATCATTTACTGCATTCTTACATACATATTTACCTGCTCCCACACTACTATAGCTTGTATACCAATCACTTCTTTTTATTGTTGTTGGATTATTAATCGTATATGTATCGTCTCCATTATCCGTAAAACTATCACCATATGTATATGTGTAGTTAAAATCAGTCAAAGTATGATTTCCAGAATCTGCTAATTGAATATAATACATGGTTGTATTATTTACTGCTGCAATATAATATACATTTGTATTCGTATAAGTTTGTGTCGCATTTCTAAATGTATATTCTCCTACTAAGTTTGGATAATCTGTTGTAGCCGATACTTGATACGGACTATCTAGATTATACCTACTCGCAGTAGGAGTACCCCAAGTTACAGAATTTGCATACCAATAATCTGTAGCAAGTGAAGAACTTAATAACATAGTCTCAACTGAGGTCATTGGTTTATAAATGTCTGGATAAACTATATTATACATATATCCAACATAAGATGGTGAATTATAGCTTGCATTAAATTGTAGTGTTCCAAATTGTGAATAATTAGAACTAGAATTTAGTGGTATTACATAAGCGCTCGTCTTATTGTAATATGATTCTACTAAATATAAGGTTGCGCATGTTCCATCAACACTAGTTGATTTACAAGTATATTTTCCAATAAGTCCTGGTCCATTGCTCTCGTTCCACATAGTTTGTTCTGTTGTGCCACTTACTTTAAATGTTTTTGCTGTAGAGTCATAAGTATAATCAGTTCCATACCAATAGGCGGAAGCTAAGTTTTGGCTTGTTCTAGATGCATATCCCACATGTGTTCCACGCGTAGATAAACATTGGTTATCTACTGCTTCACCATTATAAATCATCTTTACTCCACCAGTATCGGTTGTTCTTATCATTTGCCAGCAATGTCCGGCAAATATTACATTATTCTTATCTAAGATAGCAGTTCCATTTGTATTATTATCGGCATACCAATGATATATCTTTTTACTAGGATTTTGGGTAAATGAATCTTTATGTGCTCCTGTATACTCTTTGGCATAGGTTCCCTCTTCTGCTGCATCTTCTAAAACACCATATAAAGTTGGTGGATGTGGTACATCTTCTGCATCTTCATTCTCTTGGACATAAATAATTGATACTTCAATTGGAATATCTTCATCTTCATCTGGATAATCATCTGGATCACTTGCTTCTTTATAATTCTGCTAGTTCTGTTCCATCAGAGTAAGTTACTATATAATCTAAGTATTTTTGTTGATTCTCTGTTAAAACTGGTTGTATTGAAATAGTATCTATCATAGCATTAATAGTTCCAGCATTTACTACATCAATATTAAAGTCATAATAATCTCCTGGATTTTCTAACGTAACAGAAAAAGCTACTGCTGTATTATCTGTGATAGTAGCTGCACTTGTTGGGGTAACACTACCATCTTTTACTTGTATATTATCAAAATGAATATCCCATTTAGCATTAGCAAGCTTACTTGTTCCATCTATTCCTAGTGTTGTATTTAATACTGCATAACCAATACCCATACTAAGTAGAATAAACAAAAAAAGGAGATATGTTAGATTTCTTTTACGTGCAAAACGTTGTCTTCTCTTAAGCCGTTTCCACCACATACTAACACCTCCTATTATATCTATTATCATTATACTTCAAGTAAAACAAAAGAACAAGTACAAAACTTGTTCTTTAACCAGTAGTAATTATATAAGGAGTAGCCATAGAGCCATCTCCTGATAGATACTTAGTTCCTGCTTTTAAAGAAATAACAGGTCTAACAGCACCTGGTTCAAATGATGGAACATAACTAACTGAACCATTTGTATCTACAACTAATATAAAAGGAGTATACCAATGCATATAGTTAGGTGAGAATAGCCAATACCAATCAGTTGATGTTCTAACACTATCAGTATTCAACAAGTTCACTTCAGAAAATGTAGGTAAACCAATTTTATAAGTAAGCTGGGCTTGAGGATTATTTACACTGAAACGATCTGTTACCTTTGTACAATACAAATCAGTATTTACTTCATTATCCTCATAAGTTAGTCTTGTTGCTAAATCTCCTCCATTTGGATCCCAACCATAGAGATTCGATATTTCCCTATTATTACAGTAGATGGTATCTTCAATATAATCATCATAACTTAATAAATTTCTCTTATACCAAGATTCCAAACCATTTTTCATAACGGAATTAGTAGTATTCTTATCAAGCATATCCGATAATACTTGTGAAGGATCAGTAACTCCATTTTCTAAGTAAACATATTTTTCTCCATAAACAGAAAAATTGAATTCTAAACTATAATTATAGATATAGGCAACTCTAGTACATGATGTTGCTCCCCACTCAACACAAGTATAATGATGAGTATTTAGTTCAGTAAAGTTATCATAATTTTCAATTCCTATTGGATTTACTAATGTGTATTTGGTGCCATCCCAAGTAGCACTAGATCCCCAATAATGATTATATAAATAGTAATAACCTTTTTCTGTTTTATAATATATCATTCGCAAATTTTGATCTGTACAATTAGCACTTGTTGTATTACAAGTATATTTATATTCACCAAAATTACCAACATTGTTTGCAGAACTATAGTCATCATACCACTCATCTCTTCTAACTAAAAGAGTATCCGTTAAGGTAGTTCCACTTTTATTCTTACCTATCATGAATTTTATCCCAGAATCAACATATTCATATATATCAGGTTTAGTGCTAATAATATATGAAGGATGGGAACAGGTAGTTGTGTAGTAATCACCACATGTATACTTTTTTTCATAATTAGCATAATTATTATACCAATCAGTAATAGTAACATAAGAAATATCATCAAGAGTATAAGTATCATTACCATTATCTATCATGTTATTGGCGATTGCTATCACATAGTCATTTACTTCCAGTGGATAATTAAGATTTTTATAATAATAGCCATTCTCATCATCTTTTCCAAATAAGTATTTTATTTCTGTTCCACTAGTTACACTAGAACTAGCAAATGTATAATAGCCACTATAATCTCCATTTGGTATATTACTTCCAAGTATTGGATTAATTAATGAATAACTGGATCCATTTTTATTAATCGTTTTTGAATAATAATAATTAGCATCCATTGAATCATCTATTAAAAGCCGTGAGACTTCAGTCATATCTTCTTCAGTAAGAGTTAAATCCTGAAATTCATGAATATCACCATACATATATCCAAGATAAGCTGGGGAATTAAAATCCAAATTGAAAGGTAAATTACCTATTTTAGAATAATTAATATCTGAATCAATTGAAACAAGTGTGGCAGTTGTTGGACTCACATATGACTCCACATAGTATATGGTTGAGCATGGAGAATCCAATAGCGAATGTCCACAAGTATATTTGCCTACTAGATTAGGTCCTGTCGTAGCATTCCATGAGGAAAATTCGGTAGTACCAGAAACATTGAATACATTATTTGTAGAATCATAGGTATAATCTGTTCCATACCAGTAATCACTTGTCATATCTTTTGAAAAAGCACCATCATAACCAATATGATTTCCTCTAGTAGTTAAACATTGATTATTCTCGGCTTCTCCATTATACATCATCTTAACTCCACCAGTATCGGTAGTTCTCATCATTTGCCAACATTGATTAGCAAAAATTACATTATTTTTATTTAAGATAGAAGCGCCTTCGGTAGCATTATTTCCATACCAATGATATATTTTTTCTGTTGATAAAGAAGCATCAATCGAGTCTTGATGGTCACCAGTATATTCTTTGGCTAAACCATTAGCTTCCACTTCTTTTTTTAAGACATTATAAAGAGAAGTATCTACGTATTTTTTAACACTCATGTCTCCATCAATAGTTAACTCTGTAGTTAGGAAAGAATAACCAATTCCAAGGAACACAAAAACTACTAAAACCATATTTAGTAATAATACTTTTCTAGTATGTAGTTTTCTTCTTCTTTTCCTACGTTTCATAAACTTCTACCCTATTATCACTATAGCATGTAATGTATTAAAATAAAAGAAAAAAACTATAAAAGTTTTTTCTTCTTAATATTGCCTGCAGTGAAAAGTTCCATCTTGGAAATCTCTACAGTACCATTGATTTATTTCAACTCCCACTCTACCTGATGCTCTTACTGCTCCTACTTCACTTCCATCAGTGCATTCATAATATTTCTCTGGTGTTGTGTACTCAGTACAATTTTCTTCTCCAAAGGCTTCTTTTAGAGTTTGTTTGTTATCATCATAATAAATACTATCTTCATTATATTCTCCTGTTGAATCATTATAAGTTGCTCCTTCACCATATAGAGTATAGATAATACCATTTCTTTCAAAGGTTACTCCACTAGAAGTTACTCGATCATTTTCTATTCTATGATTTAAAACTACTCTTTTATTAAAGCCATTTATTGCTTCTTGTTCTGTTCTATAAGTAGAACCTAGCTCTGATACTAAAGCACCTTTTGCATTTTCAGTGCTAGTCGAATAAACATAACGACGTGCTTCAGCATCTACTATATATGGATTGGCCATACTTCCATTTCCAGTAGAATAATGGGTACCTGGCTTTAGAGAAATGGCTGGACGAACTCCATAGTTATTTACTGTGTTGGAACCAAAATAATTCAAACCATCGTTCCCACTCACATAAAGAAGATGTGGGAGG
>CACZFH010000003.1 GCA_902780395.1 uncultured Erysipelotrichaceae bacterium | reverse complement strand
AAAACATCAAAAGAAACTCCTTTTGATGTTATCTAAAAAATACTCTACTGACATTTTCTCAAAATGATTTAACTGACATTTTCAAAAAAATTTGACACTATCTAGTTCTTTTCTTCTATAAAAAAAGAGATTTACTCTCTTTTGGCTTTTTCTTTTAATATTCCATTTTCAACACTTACTCTTTGTACCATTGTTAAGGCTGCGATTAAACATATCGTGAAACTTCCTCCATAACTCATAAAGGGAAGAGGTACTCCAGTGATTGGTATTAATCCTAGTATTCCCATTAAATTAACTGCAATATGAAGAAAAATATAAGCAGCTATTCCATAACAAATGGTAGCTCCCCTATTAGATGGACTCTTTCTACCTATCATTAGAATTCTAAATAGAATAAAAATATATGCTAGTATTATAGCAACCCCGGTTATAACTCCTAATTCTTCCACAATGATGGCATAAATAAAGTCTGTATATGGCTCTGGTAAGTATAAGTATTTTTGGGTAGAATTACCTAGTCCTACTCCGGTTAGTCCTCCGTTATGGATAGCTATATAACAGTTACAAACTTGATTTCCAGTACTTAGAATTTTATCACAGGGATTTCTAAAATCAAATCTTTCTATTTGTCTTTCTAATAATACTCCCCTTCCAGTTCCTAGAACCATCATAGTTCCAAAGGCAATTAGTCCCACAAAAATAATAAATGTTTTAAATTTTATTTCTTTACTGATTGGTACAGCAAAGAATATAATTCCTACAATTGCACAGTAAATAATAGTTGTTCCAAGATCAGGCTGGATAAATATTAGTAAAGCAACTAATACACATACCCCAATGGGGAATAGACTAGTACTCCACTTTTTTAATTTTTTACTATTTTTTTCATAATAATCTGCTAAAAACACTATGGAAATTACTTTAATAAATTCACTCGGTTGAATTCCAAAAAAACCTATTTTAAACCAACTGGCGGCTTGATTTTTTTCTTCCATGAATAATACTAAAACTAAAGCAGCAATTCCTATTAATAATAATCCCCAAGAAAACATTCCATAAGATTTTGTATTAAATTTAATCATAATTACAAATAATATAAATCCAACTATGAGAAAAGCTCCTTGTTTCATGAAATAATTATATGGTTTTACAGCATGAGTCATATAAGCTGTAACATTAGAGGCGGAAAATACCATGATAAGTCCTAAGATAAATAAAATCATGGTTACTAATAATAATGGTTTATCAATGTACTTTATTATCTTTTTCATATATTCCTCCTCTATAATAAATATATCATATTTTTTCTAGGATAATGCTATTATAATTCACAAAAGCTGTCAATTAACATACTTTATACTAGATTGTAAAGGAGGTTTTTTTATGTATTATTATGGTGGAGGAATGACCGGTTGCTCTAATCAAACTACTTATTACCCTATGTATCCTAGTAATAATTCTTCTAATTATGCTATTGTTTTAGTATTATTTATCTTATTAGTAATTGTTCTTGGTACTAGATGGAGTAATTAAAAGAACTTTGGTTCTTTTTTTCTTTTCAAAATTGTTTTTTTTTGGTAAAATAAGAGATTGAGGTGGTACTAGTGTTAAAAATGAAAGATATATTAGATGAAAAAGATAATCGATTAAGACAGACTAGTAAAGAAGTTACTTTTCCGCTTACTAAAAAAGATAAAGAAACGATTGATAAAATGATTCAATTTCTAAGAGATAGTCAGATTCCTGAATTATCTGAAAAATATGGTTTACGTCCTGGTATGGGATTATCAGCTGTTCAATTAGGTATTATGAAACGTTATTTCGTTGTGGTTAATGAAATTACTGAAGAAGATGCTGTTGAACAGGAATTTGAGACATATATATTAATTAATCCAAAAATGATTAGTAATTCTCTTGAACAGATTTATGTGGAAGAAGGAGAAGGTTGTTTAAGTGTAAATCGTCCTGTTGATGGGATTGTTCCTAGATATGCTCGAGTTACTTTTGAAGCTTATGATACTGAAGGAAGAAAAATTCACATTCGTGCTAGAGAAGAATTAGCAATTTGTTTTCAACATGAACTTGATCATTTAAATGGTATTTTATTTACTGATCATATTGATCCTAAGAATCCATTTAAAGATAAAGATAAAATGCGAGGCATATAAAAAGAGTGATTCAACTAAATCACTCTTTTCTTTATTTTATATTATATTTTTTACCAATGATGACGAATTATTTCTATATCTTCATCTGTTGGGACTTTTGCTAAGAAATCAAACAGTTGTTGAGGAAGATCTGATATAGGAAATTCTGTTATTCCTGTAGTACTATCTAGGATGTTACTATCTTCGCTAACTCTTTCTACCCCTGGTAGTTTATTTACTTTATTAGCATTACATATTTTAGGAATAAAGTATTCTACTCTAGCTATATCACTATTTATAGTTATTTCTATTGTTAAGGCATGTCCTAAATCTCTTATCATCATGATTAATTTATTATTATCTACTGCTACCATATCCGTATCTCCAACATTCAAGTTTTTTGGAAATAAAGTATATATTTCTTCAAAGATAGGGACTTCAAAGCCTCTATATGAAATTTTGCCCATATAATCATTCGTTTTTTCGGCTAAAGTAGGTAGTGCTTCTAGGCGATATTCATCATTCATAAGTGAGGCATGAAAATAATGTAGTAGTTCATTTATGGTTTTAGCTTTCTCTAGACTATTACCCATTCTGAAGGAATAGCCAACACATTCTTTTTTTACACTATCTCTAAAGTCTATACTCATATCACTTACAAATTCAGTGTAAAACTTATTTAATAGATTTAGGTCTAAGCCACAATCTATTAGTTTTGAGAATAATTCCAATGCCATTTCATCTACTTTTTTATATTCATATGACTTTATTCCATAAAGCCCTTTAATACTATCTTTTAATTCATTAAATATTTCTTGTAAATTTTCAGCTATTTTATCTGAATAGTCACAAACAGATTGCTCATCTATATATCTTTTAGGAGCCATAGCAATCATTCTTTTTTTGATATCTTTATCTATCAAAAAGAAATATTTTAGTTCTAATAAATTCTTCTGTCTTTCTTGTTCTAGCTTTTCTTTTTCGCTTATTTCTTTCATTTTGATTCTACCTTTATATTACTTCTACTTGATTTTCTAATTTTACACTTACTAATTTTGAAACTCCTGATTCTTGCATTGTAATTCCATATAATGTATTGGCATATTCCATAGTTTTCTTTTTATGAGTAATTATTAAGAACTGAGTTTTATCTTTGTAGTGGCTTAGGTATTTACCAAATCCTCTAACATTTGCTTCATCTAATGCTGCTTCTACCTCATCAAATATGCAGAATGGAACAGTTCTTACATTTAAAATAGCAAATAATAGTGAAATAGCCGTTAGAGTTTTTTCTCCTCCGGATAGTAGTGATATTGTAGTTAGTTTTTTTCCTGGTGGAGATGCTACTATATCTATTCCTGTTTCTAATAAATCTTCAGGATTGGTAAGTTTTAAATCGGCTGTTCCGCCATTAAATAATTCTTTAAATACTTTTTGAAATTCAATTCTAATTTCTTCAAAGGTTGTTTTAAATTCTTCTTTCATAATAGAATCCATTTCTTTCATAATATCTAGTAAAGTATCTTCTGCTTTTAATAAATCCTCTTTTTGACTTGTTAAGAATTGATATCTAGTATTTACTTTTTCATATTCTTCAATAGCATTAATATTAACCATACCAATTCTTTTGATATTATTTCGATATTGATTTACTTTTTTTCTAGCTTCTTCTGGTTCAATATCTAATACATAATCTGATTTGGCTTTTTCATAAGTTAACTCATATTCTTGATTTAGTATTTGTAACATGTTGTCTAGTTTTACATCATTTCTATTTATAATGATTTCTAAATCTCTTTCTTCTTTTTCTAAGGTACGAAGACGACTTAATTTTAATTTATCATCGGCTTCTTCTCTTTCTATTTTTTCTTTTAATTCTTCTATTTCTTTATTAAATGATTGAATATGAATTTCGGCTTGTTCTTTTTCGGCACTTTTTTCATGAAATAGACGAATATATTCTTTTTCTTTTTCATCTATGGAATTGTTCTGTAAAGCTTCGAGAGATTCTTGCTCTTTTTGATATTCTTGTTGTTTTTCTTTATTCTTCTTTATTTCTTCATTCTTTGTAAAAAGAATTTGTTCTAAGGAAACTTTTTCTTTAGATTGTTTAAATAGTTTTTCCTCTAAGCTATCACTTTCCTCATTATGATTTAGTATCTCTTTTTGGATTTCATTTTCTTCTTTTTGTAATAATTCTATTTTTTCTTCTAGATGTTTACATTCTTGTTTTAGTAGAATTGTACTTTTGCCTTGATAGTTTGATCCTCCGGTAAGACTACCACCTACATTAACAACATCTCCTTCAAGAGTTACTATTCTATATTTTGCTTTAATCATATGAGATAATCTAGTAGCTGCATCTATGGTAGTTGCTACTATAATAATACCTAGTTGGTTTTTAATAACATTTTCATATTCTCTATTATAAGTAATCAAGTCAGACATTATACCTAAATAATCACTACTATTTTTTAGAATATTTATTGTTTCATGATCTACTGTTCTTTCTTTAATAACAGATAATGGGAAGAAGGTAGCTCTTCCTAAATGATTATCTTTTAAATAATTTATAGCTTTTTTAGCAGATTCTTCATCCTTTGTTATGATAAAGTTCTTATTAGTTGCAATTGCTGTATTTAAGGCTTTGGTATACTTTTCTTCGGTTGTTATTACATTTCCAATGGTATTATAGATTCCTGTAAGTGAAGAAGCTTTTAATACACTTCTAACACTGTTAGGCATATCTTGATTTTCTTCAATTTCTTTTTTTAAACTCTCTATTTTATGTCCTAGAGAAATACGTTCTTGGGAATGAGTAGAATAATCATTCATTAGGATATTTTTCTTTAATTTGTGATTTTCTATTTCTCTTTCTAAATCAATTCTTTCTTGTTCTTTTTTGCTTATTCTAGATGTTAGATCTTTTACTTCTTCTTTTAATACTTTTATATTTGCTTCTGTTTGTTCTGTTAACTCTATTGATTTTCTTATTTCTTCTTTGATTTCTTCTTCTTCTTTGGTTGTTTTACTTTTTTCTTTTAAAAGATTCTTTTCTCCTAGTATTTTTTCTTTTTCGGCTGTTAATTGGACTAATTTTTGATTCCACTCTAGTAATTGTTTTTGAAGGTTTTCTAATTTTTTTTCAGCTTCTAAGCTTGATACTGAAGACTTATTTGTTTCATTATTTAAAACCACTATTTCATCATCTAAATGTTCTTTTTTTTCTTTATCTGTTTGTAAAGCATGATGAATAGCTTCTATATCATAAGCTAATAATGCTACTTCGTATTGGTCTAAACCATTTTTATTTTCTAAGTATTCTTTAGCTTTTTCACTTTGTTCTTTTAATGGAGTAATTTGCATTTCTAATTCTGTAATAATGTCATTTACTCTTTCAATATTATTATGAGTTCTATCTAGTTTGCGAAGAGCTTCTTCTTTTCTTTTTTTATATTTTAAAATACCAGAAGCTTCTTCAAAAATAACTCTTCGATCAGTTCCTGAATTACTTAGTATTTTATCTACTTCTCCTTGAGAAATAATATTAAATGATTCTTTGCCCATTCCACTATCTAACAATAAATTGGTTATGTCTTTTAATCGACATTTTTCATTGTTTAGATAATATTCATTTTCTCCACTACGATATACTCTTCTTTTAATAGATATTTCAGTATAAGGAATATTAATATAGTGATCGGTATTATCAAATACTAATTCAACAGAAGCTACATTTAAGGGACTTCTTGATTTAGAACCTGAGAAGATGACATCTGACATAGAGCCTTCTCCTCTTAATGATTTGACAGATTGTTCTCCTAAAACCCAACGAACAGCATCTACTACATTACTTTTTCCGGATCCATTTGGTCCTACAATACAAGTAATCTTATCATCTAGTTTTAAATCTATTTTATCTGCAAAAGATTTAAAACCACTTGTAATAATACCTTTCAAATACATATTCTTCACCCTATGTTTTATTATACAATAAAAACTATCTTTCAGCAAACCAAACGTTTTACTAATTTAATTGACTTTACTATTTTTTCTTACTATAATAAATATTTAATGAGGTGATTACATTGAAAAATAATTACATTAAAGAAGAAATAACTAAAGGAATTGTTACTTATTTAGATGATGAAATTATTATTATAGATAATTTAGATAAAGATGTTTGCTTTTTTGTTGGAAAAGTTGATAGTTCTAATATACATTATCATTATGATAGTGAGAATAATGAAAATCAGAAAGGATTGGCAATTGGTGATAAAGTCAGTGTTTTTAGTGAAGTATGTTATCCTTATTTAGGTACTTGGCATATTTATTCTTTAGATAGTAAAGAAAATACTGATTCTGTTGTAGATATTAATTGCTTTAAAAAAGCTGATGAAGAATTAGGTTATTTAAAAAGTTTTGAAAATAACTTTCTTTTTAACGGTAAAAGACTTAAAGGAATTGCTTATGCTGATGATATTAATAATTGTTGGAACTTTAAATGTTCAGATTATGATAAAACTATTCCTTATGGAAATCATACACTTGGTTTTCATTATTATCTTAATTGTTTACAAGATGGTAAGGAGTATTCTCTTTTAGTCGGTCATTTTATGACTGGATATTCATTAGAACCTTGTTGTATATTTAGTCCTATTTATGATAAAAATAAGGAATCGAATTTGGTAAAACAAAAAAAATAAACTCTTTAGGAGTTTTTTTATTCTCTTAGCAATGTTTCTAATGTGACTAATTGATATCCTTTTTTTCTAGAATATTCTGTTAAAATAGGTATTTTCTTTAAGAGTTTATGATTCATAGTAATTATTAAGCCATTTCGAAGGTTCTCTTTTAAGTCATGTAGAGAATTATTATTTATTGTTAAAGATGGATTAATAGAATGAAGTTTTTCTTTTGCACACCAGTCTAGAAACTTTTTATTATCTGTCTTATTAAAACAATATTTGAGTTTTTTTCCAGTTGTTGTTTCTAGATAAGAACGAGCTGTTTTTAAAAAGTTAGGTTGATAGTTATTTTGATAACTAAGCAATTCATATTCTTGTTCTGGATAATTTTTTACTAAAGAGCGATTTTTTTCTAATTGAGTTCCATCTAGAAAGATTGTTCCTTTTATTTGTTCTTTTTTTAGGGTTTGTAATAATGGTTCTAGTTGGTCTTCTTCTTTTATTAAAAATAAGATAGAAATCATTTTCTTTTTTGGATTTCCACCTATTATATACTTGTCATAGTTTTCTTCAATTGATATGACTGGTTTTATTTCTTTTAATATTGTTAAAGATTCATTATAAGTTCCATATTCCTTCATTTTTTGATAAGTCTTGTCATAATCAATGGCTTTTCCTATTATTCCTGGGATAATATTATTTCCTTCTATGCTGGCATTTTGAAAAGGTATTTGATATTTACTTTCAGTTTTTTTTATCTCCAGCATTAATGGGTCTTTTTCTTTCAATAGTTTAATTATTCCATTAGTGTAATAGAAGCTAAGTAGTATTAAGGCTCCTATTATTATCTTTTTCATAATATCACCTATAAAAGTATATGAAAAAAAGATTCATATTTGAACCTTTTTTTTATTCATATCTTTTTTGTTTATTAACATAGATTATCGTTGTTGTACAAATAAATAACCCTAGCCAAATTGTTATACCCATACCAGTTGCTGTGTCTTGTATTTCTATAACTTCTGGAGTAGTTGCATTATTGTTATTATTATTTTCCTCTTTACTGATTTCTTCTTTGGTTGTTTCTTCTTTAGTTACCTCAGAAGTTTTTGTTTTATTCTTTTCATCATCCGTCGTAGTCTTTTTAATTGTTTTTATTTCTGTTTGTGATGATTTTTCTACTACTTTTTTCTTATTAACTATTTTAGATATTCCAATAATTAATAAGATAATTAAAGCTACAATAATAATCCATTTAATAATGTTTTTTATTAATTCCCACATCCTAATCCCCTCCGTTAGTTGTATTATATCATATTTTTATTATTTTTCAAGAAAAAATGTATGAATAAATTATGGCTACAAAAAGACTATTATCTAGTCTTTTGATTTACTTTTTCTTCTAAATGATATTTTTCTATAATATTAATAATAATTTCATCCAAATTGACATTACCTAGTACATCATTTAAATTTTGATTATCATTTATAGCATAATCTGATGAAAAATGGTCACCAAATAATGAATAGTCTTTATACCATTTTCTACCAATATCAAAAATTCCAATATTACTGTCTTCATGTTTTGATTGATGATCGGCCTTAATTATTATATCGCCACTACTCTTATATGTATTAATTGAACATTGATATTGATATGGAGGATTCTTTCCTTCTTTTGAAGTTGCACAAAACTCCACTTTCAAAAGAGTATTATTGTCAGTCATAAAAAAATATGAATCAAAATTATGATTTATTTTACTTCCATCATTATTGTAATGGCCTCCAGTAGATTTAATATGTAACCTTTTATTTGCTGGTATTAAGCTCATAAAATATGTAAAGACATTACTTCTATTAGGCATTATCCATGATCCTCTTGAATATTTTTCTGGATTGATTTTTTCTTCATTTTCCTTTTTAATGGCAAGAAGTAATTCTATTGCATCTAATTGATTATACTTTTCTTCTATTTCTTTAATTATTGTATCATGTAATTTATAGAAATCATTATTTTCCATATATATACCACCTCTTTGAAAATGACTATATTATATAATACATTACTCATTTTTTCAATAGTAATAAAAAAGTAGGCACATCTTTTTGTGCCTACTTTTACGATTTCTATTCTTCTACTTCTTTTTCTTTTTTAGATTTCTTTTCCTTTGGTTTTGGTAATGCTTCTTTTCTTGAGAAGTTTTGTCTTCCTTTTTTGTCTATACCTAGAGCTTTTACAATGATTTCATCACCAACACTTACAATGTCACTTGCTTTTTCTACTCTTTCATGAGCAAGTTGTGAGACATGAACCATTCCTTCACAACCAGGCCATAATTGGACGAAGCAACCGAAATCTTCAACTTTTACTACTTTGGCTTCATAGATTTTACCAACTTCTACTTCTCTTATAATTTCTTCAATCATAGCTCTTGTTTTTTCGATGATTTCTTTATCAGAATGGTAAATAATTACTCTTCCATCATCTTCTAATTCTACTTTAACAGCATTGATATTTGTTACTTCAGTTACGTTTGAAGCTTCACAAATAATCTTAGTAATGGTTTCTCCACCTTTACCAATTACATCTTTTATCTTAGCTGGATTAATCATAAATGTTTCCATCTTAGGAGCATATTTAGATACTTCTTTACGTGGTTCTTTAATTTGTTTCTTCATTACTTTTAATACTTCTAGACGAGCTTTACGAGCTTGCTCTAAAGCTTCTTTTAATATTTCTTCTGTAATACCACTAATCTTAATATCCATTTGTAAAGCGGTAATACCATATTCAGTACCTGCTACTTTAAAGTCCATATCGCCTAAGTGATCTTCCATTCCTTGAATATCAGTAAGAATTGTATATTTATCTTCATGAGTAATTAGTCCCATAGCTATTCCGGCAACAGGAGCTTTAATTGGTACTCCAGCAGCCATTAAAGACATACATCCTGCACAAATACTAGCTTGAGATGATGATCCATTAGATTCTAATATTTCTGATACAACACGAATTGTGTATGGGAATTCTTCTTCTGAAGGAATTACTTGAGCAAGAGCCTTTTCTCCTAAAGCACCATGACCAATTTCTCTTCTTCCAGGAGCACCATATCTTCCTGTTTCTCCTACTGAGAATTGTGGAAAGTTATAGTGAAGCATAAATCTCTTTTGATCTTCCATACTTAATCCATCAATAATTTGATGTTCATTTAAAGCACCTAATGTTGTAATTGATAAAGCTTGAGTTTCTCCTCTTGTAAATAAGGCAGATCCATGAGTACGTGGTAATAAATCAATATCAGTTGATAATGGTCTTATTTCATCCATTTTACGTCCGTCTGCTCTTAATTTTTCTTTTACTACAATACTTCTAAATAGTTTGTATTCAATATCTGAAATAACCATTTGAACTTTTACTAGTAATTCTTTTAACTCATCTTCTTTCATGGTGTCTTCATTTTCTTTTGTAAATAGTTCATTCATTTCTTCTTTTATTTCATCAATTGTGGTATATTTTTTAATCTTATCTTTAATACGAAGAGCTTTATCAAGTTTCTTTGTAACTAGTTTAGAAATTCTTTCAATTAATTCTGGTTCTGGAGTTAATGTTTCATACTCCATCTTTTCTTCACCAATTTCTTCGATAATCTTTTCTTGGAACTTAATTAGTTCTTTAACTGCTTTATGACCAAACATTAAAGCTTCTAGCATAATTTCTTCTGATACTTGTTTAGCACTTGATTCAACCATATTAATAGCGTCTTTGGTTCCAGCAACAGTTAAATCTAATTCTGATTTTTCTGCTTCTTCTGGAGTTGGATTGATTATAAACTTACCATCTACTCGACCTACTTTTACTCCAGCAATTGGTCCATTAAATGGAATTTTTGAAATAGATACTGCTAAAGAAGAGGCAAACATAGCTGTTAGTTCTGGAGAGCAATCTTGATCTACTGATAATACAGTAGAAATGATTTGTACTTCATTTTTAAATCCAGCTGGGAATAATGGTCTCATTGGACGATCAATCATACGAGCGGCTAAAGTAGCTGCTTCACTAGGACGTCCTTCTCTTTTAATGAAACCTCCTGGTATTTTTCCTACAGAATATAATTTTTCTTGATAATTTACTGTTAATGGAAAAAAGTCACTTAATAAGTTAACATTTTTTGAAACAACAGCAGCTGTTAGAATAACGGTATCATTATATCTGACTAATACTGCTCCATCAGCTTGTTTTGCTAATTCACCATGTTCAACAATTAGTTTTCTACCATGAAAATCTAATTCAAATACTTTCTTTTTCTTCATATCTTTCCTTCTTTCTTCATAAAAAATAGACACTAAAAAATGTGTCTACTTTCTTAAACCTAATTTTTTAATAACTTCACGATAACTTTGAATATCCTTCTTAGCTAAGTATTGTAACATATTTTTACGTTGTCCTACTTTTTTAAGAAGTCCTCTACGAGAATGGAAATCGTGTTTATGTTCTTTTAGATGTTCTGTTAAATCGTTAATTTCTTTTGTTAGAATAGCAATTTGAACTTCTGCAGAACCTGTATCTTTTTCGTTTTTAGCAAATTCTTTAATTAATTTTGCTTTTTCTTCTTTTGTTAATGCCATTTTATTACACTTCCTTTCTTAATATTCGCCCTAACTCGGGGTAAGTCGGAAACTCTTACTCTGGGTATGGGTATTCTGAGTTCTTTTTCTCAGCAACAACCATATTATACTATTGTTTTTCTTTTTATGCAAGTATTTTCTGCTTTTCATTTTAGTGTAATTATGATATCTTTAGTATGGTGATATTATGGAAATTAAAAAAAATGAAAAATTAATTATAAAAGGTATTCTAATCTTTCTTTTGTTTTGGAATAGTGCTCAGTTTCAGTGGATTCCTATTTATTTATTTCATTTAGATATTCATCATTTATCTGATTCTGCACAAGTTTTATTATCTGCTTTTTCTTCTGTAGTTATGACTATAATTTTGTTTTTAATATATCGTAAGGACTTGAAGAAAGAGTTTAAGATCTTTATGAAAAAGCCAATTGAGCATCTAGATAAAGGTTTTTATTATTATGCTATTGGTTTTGTAATTATGCTAGTCTCTAATCTAATCATTAATTTTGTATTAGGTGGTGGTGTAGCCAATAATGAGCAACTTGTTCAAAAAATGATTAAGTCTCTTCCTTTAATAATGGTTATAGAAGCTGGTTTGTTGGCTCCTTTTACTGAAGAAATTGTTTTTAGAAAATCAATTAAAGATGTTGTAAAGAATCCTTATTTATTTGCTTTTTTATCTTTCTTACTATTTGGAGGAGCTCATGTATTCCATTCTAGTAATTTGATGGGATATCTTTATATTATTCCTTATGGTGCTTTAGGAGCAGCTTTTGCTTTTGCTTATTATAAGACTGATACTATTTTTACTTCAATGACTATTCATATGATTCATAATACTCTTTTGATTTTAATATCTATTTTGTTGTAAATTAGTAAATGGCAAATAGAAGATTTAATTTAGAAAAAAAAATAACATTCATTATTAATGAATGCTATTTTTATTTTATTTTTTCTTGACCTCTTTTTATTTTACAATCAATATATACTAATACTATACAAATTATTCCTTGAATTAACATTGTTATAAAAAATCCTGTCCAATAGTGATTTAAATTTATGTGATATAAATATACTAGTGTATAAACTATATAAAAAACAAAAATAGAAAACAGATAATCTAAATACACTATTAAAGGAGGAAACTTGGTATTATTTAGTAAGAATAAATAGATTTGTAAGAAAACGAATTGACTAACAACATATCCAAAAAATTCTCCACTTACATTTGTTAAAATTAATGATTCTTTTAGAAAGAAGGAAATAGTAGCTCTGAAGCAAACTAAAAATACTCCTGAGATAGCAATTGCGGAAATTGCTTTTTTATAATCATATTTTTTAGCAATATAAGATACAATAAAATATTGAATTGGAAGTAAAAATATACCATAGGTTAAATTAGCTTGACCGATACTAAAGGTATATTTTTTTATTGATTCTAGAAGGATTACTAAAGTTGTTAATAAAAGTACATATAGCCAACAATCATTATATATTTCATCTTCTTTTTTCTTATTTTTCTTTTTCATATTATACTCCTTTTTCAATAGGGTCTTTACCCCAATAGGTATAAGCAGTTATTCCTAACATAATAATTAACAGTATAGTTACATAAAAATGGATGTTGCCTGTATTAGGATTTGTTAGTATTTCTTCTTGATTAAAATCTTCTGTTGTTATTAGAGATGCATCATCTCCTGCTAGATTATATTGATAGGCTATTTGATATAGATTTGGTTCATTCTCGGTTAATAGAAGTGAAAATGTATTTCCAGTATTATAATCTTTTATTTCTTTTTCAGAATGATTTTCCACTATTTTTTTAATTAATGATTGATTATAATAATGGTTTTCTTCATAAGGACAAGTCGTTTTGTTTTCTAAGATGGCATATAGATAAAAGGCATATTGATTATCATTTGGTTCTTGACCTTTACTTATTGTTCCTCCTAAAAATGTTAGAATATGATTGTTCCAATTATAAGAGATATGTTTTTCTTCTATTTTGTTATTTTCTTTTACTTCTAATATTATTTCTCTTTCTGTTACTGTTGTTTTTTCTATTACAACATTATCATCTACTTGAATATTTTGAATATCCTTGATAAATGTCATAACATCTTCTTCTGTTGTTGTTTTGGCAACTACCATTAGAGGTGATAATACAATAATTAATAATAGAATCCATTTTTTCATACTATCACTCCTATTCTTCTTTATTGTAGCATATTCTTTATGACATGAAAAGAGAAAGAATTAATCTTTCTCTATTTTTATTTGGTAAATACTTTGTAATTATTATTTATAGAATGTTTTGGAAAATTCTTGCTAAAAAACATTCCTTTGAAATCATTTTCAACTTCATCACAAGGTGATAGATCAAATCTTTCTATATCATATAAAGTAGATAATACGCGATTTTTAGAATTATTTCTATGTAAGACTGCTACATATTTGTTATTCTCACTAATAAGTAATAACTCTTTAGATTCTTGTTCAAATAACTCAGCTGGTATTTGTAATATTTTTTTTGTTGTTAATTTACCATAGCTACCCATATAGTTAAGTGTAGCATTTACTTGTTCTGATTCCTTGCTTAGAATCCATTCTATTGCTGTATTATCATTTAAATATATTGGTTCCCCTATTATCATTCTTTCATTATATTCTTTTAGTGTCATTTTTTCATATCCTTTCTTTTTGAGTTTTATTATATAACATTTCTTGATATAAAAAGAAGAAAAATTAGTTTTTTTCTTCTTTTTCTTTTATTTCTTCTATTATTTTTTCTATATGATTTCCATATGCAATAGATGTATCATAGATAAATTTTAATTCTGGTGTATGCCTAATTTCAATTCTTTCAGCAAGTTTTGTTCTAATAAAAGAAGCTGCTCTTTCTAAAGCTTCTTTTGTTTCCTCTTTTTTGGTGTCATCTAAGACTGTGTAATAGACTTTGGAAAAACTTAAATCAGTAGTTGTTTCTACACCTGTTATAGTAACGAATTTAATTGCTTCATCTTTTATTTCTCGCATTAGAATCATACTAATCTCTTCTTGAATAGCGTGATTTAATCGTTCTGTTTTGATATTTGTTTTCATCTAATTACCTCTTCTCTTTGAAATACTCTTTTTCTTTTTTATTAAAAGGTTGTTCTTTTCTTTGATGTAATAAATATGGAGCTTCAAAATAGTAAGTTTCTAATGAATATATTTTGTCTAATTGATAGGAATTATCTACATTTTTCATAATAATAATTTCTGTTTTTTCATCATTTACTTTAATAAGGTGATTTTTTTTTCTTTTAAAATCATCGATAGTAATAGACGTTAAATAATCTTCCTTAATAGTATTTCCTTTAATGTATCTTATTTTGACATCTACTAAATAATCACTTTTTTCACTCTCTGTATAAATAACTAATGCATTATCATTGATTAGTGATGCTCTTAAGTACTTTTCAGATAATTCTTCTCTTATTGTATTTTTCATAAATAGTCTTATCGTTTTACTTCTACTAGCTCGTAGACTTCGATAATATCTCCTTCTTTATAATCTTGACAATTTTCTAAAGTAATTCCACAATCCATATCTTTTTTCATTTCTTTAACTTGGTCTTTTTCATGTTGAAGAGATTTGATTGAACCATTGTAAATAACAATGTCATCTCTGATAAGACGAGCTTTACTATTTATCTTAATGATTCCAGAAGTAACATGACACCCAGCAATTAAACCAACTTTTGAAAATTTAAATATTTGACGAATTTCAGCTGTTCCAGTTACTTTTTCTTCAAATTCTGGATCTAACATTCCTTTCATTGCATTTTCCATATCTTCTACTACTTTATAAATAATATCATATGTTTTAATATCTATTCCATACTGTTTAGCAATATCTAATGTAGATGAGCTAGCACGTACGTTAAATCCAATGATTAAAGCATGAGAGGCAGAAGCTAGAACAACATCACTTTCTGTAATTGCTCCTACTCCGCTACGAATAACGGTTACTTTTACACCTTCAACATCAATTTTCTCTAAAGCATTTTTTACAGCTTCTAGAGAACCATTTACGTCTGCTTTTAATACAACATTTATTTCTTTTTGTCCCTCTTTAATTCTTCCAAATAAGTCTTCTAGACTCATTCCACTAAAGTTAGAATCTTTTTCTTTGGAACGAAGACTACGAGCTGAAGCTATTTCTTTGGCTTGTTTTTCTGATTCAAAAGCCATGAATTTGTCTCCAGCACTAGGGACTTCTGAAATACCAGTTACTTCTACTGGAGTAGATGGTCCTGCTTCTACGATATTTTGACCTTTATCATTTTTTAAAGTTCTTACTTTACCAGCAAAATTACCAATTACGATTGGGTCTCCTAAACGAAGAGTACCATTTTGAATTAATAGGGTCGCAATAGAACCTACTTTTGAATCTTTTTTTGATTCTACTACTGCACCTGTTGCATAACGAGAAGGATTAGCTTTATATTCTTGCATTTCTGCTACTAAAAGAATATTTTCTAATAGGTTTTCTACACCTTCTCCTGATTTTGCTGATATCTTATTAACAATGATATCTCCACCCCATTCTTCTGGAGTTAGACCATTTTCTACTAGACCAGTCATGACTCTTTCAATGTTAGCTTCTGGTTTATCAATTTTGTTAATAGCTACTATAATTGGTACTCCAGCTGCTTTAGCATGATCAATGGCTTCTCTTGTTTGAGGCATTATTCCATCATCAGCAGCAACTATGATAATAACAATATCAGTTATTTGAGCTCCTCTAGCACGCATTTCTGTAAAAGCTGCATGTCCTGGAGTATCGATAAAAGTAATATTCTTATTATTACACTTTACTGAATATGCTCCAATAGCTTGAGTTATTCCTCCAGCTTCTCCACTCACAACATCGCTATTACGAATATAGTCTAAAAGAGTTGTTTTTCCATGATCTACATGTCCCATAATGGTTACTACTGGTGGACGTTCTTGTAAGTCTTCTTCTTTATCTTCTATTTCATAATTTTCAAAATTAGAAATATCTGCTTGTTCTTCTTTCTTTAATACTTTATCAAATTCAGAAGCAATTACTTCGGCACTATCAAAATCTACAGATTGATTAACAGATGCCATTACTCCTAATCCCATTAATTTCTTTACTAACTCAACAGGAGATATTTCTAATAAAGTAGCTAATTCAGTGACAGTCATTCCTTCTTTATAAATAATTACATTTTCATCTTGAATGGCTTCATTGCTTTGTAATTTTTCACGATGTTTATACATCTTTTTTCTTTCTTTTAAGAAATCTTTTTTAGAAGTCTCTGTTTTTTGTGATTGTTTGTTTTGTTTTACTTTTGTGAATGATTGTTCATTCTCTAAATCTATATTTGTAGAAAAGGCTAATTCTTCAGCACGATCTTCTACTTCTTCTTCTAATCTTCTTTCTTCTATATCGTCTATATTTCCATCTACATAATCTTCACTATCTTGTATTTCATTATCTAGAAGGGTTATTCCAATATCATCTAATAAAGTATTTTCATCTTCATACTGAATTCCTACTTTATCACACAATTCTTTTATTTGTTCAACACTCATTCCAACATCATTTGCATAATCTTGTAATGTCATCATGATTAACACCTCACTTTTCTATCCAATTTTTTATTTCTTCATATACACTATCCTCTATCTTGCATTCTAATCGTTTTTCTAATATTTTTGTTTTTTCAGCTGTTTCTAAAACGGCTAAATCTTTTTTGATGTAAGCTCCACGACCATTTTTCTTTCCTGTTATGTCTACTTCTACAGCTCCTTCTGGAGTTCTAACAATTCTAATTAACTCTTGCTTAGGAAGTGATTCTTTGGTAACTACACAAGTTCTTAATGGTATTTTTCTTACTTTCATAGAATCCTCCTAACGGAAATTAATTCCTGCTTCTCTAGCTTGTTCTGTTGTTTTAATATCAATCTTTTTAAATTTTGTTAGACGAGTTGCTAGACGGGCATTTTGTCCTTTTTTACCAATTGCTAAAGAAAAGTTATCTCCATCAGCTATAACCATAGCCTCTAATTTTTTTGGATCAGTTATTGCTACAGTTAAATCTTTAGCTGGTGATAATGCATTTTCTATAAATACAGCTGGATCAGGATCATATTTTACAACATCTAGTTTTTCTCCATGTAATTCACTAATTATTCTTGCTATTCTAGTTCCTTTTTCACCAATACAAGCTCCAATTGGATCAACATTTGGATTTTCTGAATATACAGCTACTTTACTTCTGTTTCCAGCGTCTCTTGCAACACTATAAATCATTACTGTTCCATCATTGATCTCTGGGATTTCTAATTCAAATAGTCTTTTTACAAAACCATAATGAGTACGACTTAACAATATCAATAAATTCTTGCCATTATTGTCGACTTTTGAAACATATACTTTAATTTGTGATCCCATTTCTATTTTTTCTCCAGGAATACAATCTTTCTTTGGTAATATACCATTTGTTCTTCCTAAATCTATGAAATAATTATCGGTATCTTCTAAAGCAACAGTTCCAATTAATAATTCATCTTGTTTATCTCCAAATTCTTCCATGATGCTATTTCTTTCAGCTTCTCTAATTTTCTGAACTACTACTTGTTTGGCAGTTGAAGTAGCAACTCTTCCGAAATCTTTTGGAGTTACTTCTGTATCAATTGTATCTCCTATTTCTAAGGTCTTATCTATTTTCTTAGCTTCTGTTAATTTTATCTCTGTTTCTGGATTAAAGAATGAGATTGCTTCTTTCTTGCTGTCTCCTCCTTCTCCTCCTTCTTCTGTTTCTTCGTCATTTTCACTTACTTCTGTATCTAGGTCTTCATCTTCTGCATATTTTTCAAATAATGCATCTTCATACTCTTCTTTAGTCATTTTATCATCTGGTACTACTGTTAAATAAGAGAACACCTTAATTTCTCCTGTTTCCCTATCAAATAATACTTTTACATTTGTTTTTGAATTGAAGTTTTTCTTATAAGCAGATGTAAGGGCTAATTCCATAGCATTGTATACAACTTCTGGATCAATGTCTTTTTCAGCTACGATGTTATCTAATGCTTTTTTAAATTCTTTTCCATTCATTTTATTCACAATCTCCTTTCTCTTTTGAATAAATATCTACTTCATCTATATCTTCTATGATGTTTTTTTCTTGATCTAATAACTTGTTGATTACTCTTGAGGCATCTGTAATTCTATTTAAGTCAATAATTTCTTCACTATCTAGGACAATATTTAATCTTTTCTTTCCATCCTCTGTATCAACAAAGGCATCCTCTAAGAATACATTATATTCTTGAATAGAATCTTTTATTAATTCAGATATTTTTTCCTTCATCAGGCACCTCCTTAATAATATAATAAGAGTGGGACTATTCTTTCCCACTCCTTTCTTTATGTATTATATCATATTTTTATTATTTTACAACCTTTTTTATTATATCTTTTGTTGTTTTATATAAAGTTCTTCCATACTTTTAGATTATTGCAATCTTTTTGATAGATTCCTAGTAGTTTACCATTGTACATAAAAATTACTTTATCTTGAATGTTCCAATTATTTGGTATTTTCATACCATTGGATACTTCTTTTACAAATTCTTCATTTAAGCTAATTATTGGATAATCTAATACTTCTTCTATTTTATAGTATTTAAATTGATTGTTGGCAATTTCTTCTAGGGTATTAGTGTTCATAATACTAATATTTCCTTGTTTAGTTCTAGTAAGATTTTTCATTGTAACAAGCGTTTCTAGTTCTTCTCCAATATCTTTGATTAAACTTCTTATGTAACAACCTTTGGTAACTAAACATTTAAATTTAAAAGTATTATTATTGGAAGATAATAATTCTATTTCTTTAATGGTTACTTCTTTTTTTGGCAATTCAACTTCTATGTTTTTTCTAGCATATTCATATAGTTTTTTACCATGTACTTTTACTGCTGAATATATTGGTACTTCTTGTAGATATGTTTTTTTGAAATGATTTAGGGTTTCTTTAATTTTTAAATTATTCGCTACTTCCTTTTCTTCAAGTATGTTTCCTGTAATATCTAGAGTATCAGTTTTTATCCCCAATTGAACTTCAGCAATGTATTCTTTGTCTTTTGCAGTTAATAACTCTACTATTTTAGTAGCTTTTCCAATGCATACTAACATTACTCCTTCTGCTAGGGGGTCAAGGGTTCCAGTATGACCTACTCTTTTAATTCCAAAAAGATTTGATATTTCATTAACAACATCAAAGGAAGTCATTCCTTTTTTCTTATTAACATATAATACTGCATTAAAATCATTTAAGTATTCTTCAAGGGTAAGATGATTATCATTTATTATTTTAGCTGGTATTTTTCCTACATAAATTAGATTATTATCTTCTTTGATAAAACCATTATTGATTAATATGGGGATTATCTTATCTTCTTTTTCATTAATTAATACTTCTATTTGTAAAGAAGCCTTATATTTTGTTTCTTCTTTTAAGACATTTTGAATTACTATTGGGAGATGCTCATTTTGTAGTTTTAAATAAGCATTTTGGACTTCTTCTTTTTTCTTCATTATTATTTTTTTCATGGAATCACCACTCATAGTATATCACAATAAAAGAAAGAATTACTTCTTTCCTTCTTTATAAATATTAATAAAATTATAGTAATAAATTCCAAGTCCTAGAATTATACTGATAAATCCTATTATTCCTCCAATGATTGGAATTATTCTAATCATATAGATGATTAATAGAGAAATGGCTAAGACAAGATAATCATTTTGATTTTTCTTATTCATTACCCAACTACCAAGATAAATAGCTGTTGGAATCATAGATATGTATAATAATATTCCATAAAGCATAGCTATGATTATTCCTAGTGGTAATCCTATAATACTAATCATAGCAAGTATGGCAACAACCGGAGTTACTACTAGTACTAGGAATCCTATACCAGATAGTTTTAGGGCTTCAGATATTTCTTTCTTTATACCTTTGATTCCTTTTAATAATTTGTGATGTAAGGTAATTAGAATAAAGGCAATTACTAGTAATGATAAATATCCATATAGTTTTTCTTTTATGGTTGTTTTCCAAGTAACAATTGTTTCTTTTCTTTTTACTTCATAAGCTTTTATTTTTTTAATAGATGCACTTTCAGCAAGTGTTATTTTAGCATTATCGGGATATTTTAGAGTTCCACTTATTATAGTGTCTTTTTCAATAATGATAGTATTAGCATCAATAATAACATTACCACCGATATTTCCATCTATTGTTACTTTTTCTCCTCCGATATAAGCATTTCTCTCTATGTTTGAATTAATTTTAATGACTGATCCTGCTACATATAAATCTCTAATATTAGATTCTTTTATACGAATGGTGGAACCAGCAAAAAAAGCATCTTTGGCATTTACTTTATTTGCTTTAATATTATTACCTGCTGTAAATAAGTAATCTTGGGTGCTTGATAATTCAATATTATTACCAGCTACAAAGTTTAGTCCATTTATTTTAGAATTAACTGCGATATTGTTTCCTGCTATAAAGGTGGTTGCATCAATCTCTTCATTTAATTCTACTTCGTCATCAGCATAAAAACCATTTTTGGTTTTTGCTTCAATCATGATAGGAAAACAAAATGCTATCATAATTAATACAATTCCAATTATTTTTTTCATAAATCCTCCTAATTGTTTTTATTATAACTTTTTTATTTTTTTAAAACAATGTCAATTGATTTGAATCTGGTAAGCCTTCTAAGATACCCATATCTTTCATTTTATCTATTAACGTTTGAGATACTTTAGCTCTTTTTTGAACATCTTCAATACTTAAGAACTTTCCTTTTTCTCTTTCAGAAACAATATTTTTGGCTACGGTATCTCCTAACCCATCTATAGCACTAAATGGTGGATAAATTTCAGTATCACTTTTAGTTACCCAGATAGTAGCATCACTTTTATATAAATCAATTGGTAAGAACTTTATACCACGAGCAGTTGCCTCTAAAGCAACTTTTAGAGATTCAGCTTGTCCTGCTTCTTTATTTGTAGCTTCATAACCTTTAGCTTCGATATCTTCTAATCTGCTTTTTATCGAGTTATATCCCATAATCATATTTTCCACATCGACATCGGTGGCTTTGGATGAATACCATGAAGCATAAAAGTACACAGGCATATGAACTTTATACCAAGCAATTCTAAATGCTGATATTACATAGGCAGCGGCATGGGCTTTTGGGAACATGTATTTAATTTTAGCACATGAATTTATAAACCATTCTGGGATATCGGCTTCTTGCATGGTTTTAACATGTTCTTGCCAGGTTTCTGGTTCTTTTGATGCCTTACCTTTTCTTACAAATTCCATAATTTTAAAGGCTTTTAATGGTTTTACACCATGATACATTAGATATACCATAATATCATCACGACAGCCAATGGTTTCTTTAAATGGAACGATGTTGTTGGCAATTAAATCTTGAGCATTTCCCAACCAAACATCAGTTCCGTGAGATAATCCAGATATTTTAATTAACTCTCCAAAAGTTGTTGGTTTGGTATCTTCTACTAGTTTTATGGTAAATGGTGTTCCAAATTCTGGGATTCCTAAGGTTCCTGTATTACACATTATTTGTTCTTTGGTTACTCCTAGAGTATCAGTTGAAGTAAAAATTGACATGGTGTCTTTATCATCTAGTGGTACTTTTAAGATGTCTGTTTTTGATTGATTTTGGATTAATCTTAATTGAGTTGGATCTGAATGTCCTAATATATCTAGTTTTAGTAAACATTGATCTATTGAATGGTAATCAAAGTGAGTAGTTCTCCACTCGGCTGTTGCATCTTCAGCAGGGAATTGGAATGGAGTAAAATCAAACACTTCTTTATAGTCTGGAATAACGACAATTCCTCCTGGGTGCTGACCGGTTGTTCTTTTGACACCAGTACAGCCAATGGCTAATCTTTCAATTTCAGCTGTACGCATATCATTAATTCCTTTTTCTTCACAATATCCTTTGACAAAACCAAAGGCTGTTTTGTCTGCTACAGTTCCAATAGTTCCGGCACGATACACATTATCTTCCCCAAATAGTACTTTGGTATAAGCATGAGCACTGGCTTGATTTAAATCTGAGAAATTTAAATCTATATCTGGTACTTTATCAGCATTAAATCCTAAGAACGTAGCAAATGGCATATCTTGTCCATCTTTTATCATTGGAATATGGCAATCTGGACATTCTTTATCTGGTAAGTCAAATCCTGAAGAATAATCTGCTCCATAAGGCTTTCCATTTTCATCTTCAAAGATACTTAATTTACATTTTTCACAACGATAATGGGCTGCTAGGGGGTTAACTTCAGTGATTCCCATCATCGTAGCTACGAAACTTGAGCCAACAGAACCTCTGGATCCTACTAGATATCCTTCATCATTGGAGTGCTTAACTAATCTTTGGGCAATTAAGTAAATTGGATCGAATCCTCCACCAATTACTCCTCCTAAAGCTTTTTTGGTAGCTTTTTCTAGTCCTTTTTCATCCAAGTCTTCTTCGCTTGTTCTTTTTACATATTCTCCAACAAACTCTACTACTTTATCTTTACCTTGTAGTAATAAATCATGTAGTTGTTTATGAGATTCTTTTTGAAATTCTTCTTCAGATAATCCTTTTTCTTGTAAAGATTCGGTAATAATTCGATAAACAATATCTCCATATAATTCTGTAGCAATTCTTTCTTCAATAGAATATGGAAGAGGATCTCCATACCAATCAGCAGCTTTGGTGTAAACTAAATCGGTTACTACAACAGGACAATCTAGGTAACTATTTCCATCATCTGCTTTGACTCTTGGTGAGAATGGGATTCCTCCTGTGTCAGGAATTACTTCAACTATTTCACACATATCAGCTATTTTATTGGTATTTTCCACAACTATCTCATAGGCTTTGTCGCCTCCTAAGAAATCAAAACATTCTAACATTTCGTTGGTAGTACGAAAATGATTAGATGGAATCTCTCTAATACCGCCTCGAGCTAGCGGATGTCTTCCACCACCAGGTACTTTTTGATTAACAATTATCTCTCGATAAATCTTATCTTCTCTTTTTAGGTGATGAACATCGCCAGTGGCAACAATTATTTTTCCAGCCTCTTCTGTCACTCTTACGATTTTTTCAATATTGGCTGCTACTTCTACTTTTGTTCCAAAGTCTCCTGTTTGAATTAAATGATCATAGCACTCTATTGGTTGAACTTCGACATAATCATAAAATCTAATAATATTAGATAATTCATCATCACTTTTTGATTTTGCTTCATTAAAGACTTCACTTTCATAACAACCACTACCAATTAGCAATCCCTCTCTATGTTCTTCTACTACACTTCGTGGAATTCTTGGTGTTTTATATAAATATGTTGTATTAGCAAGTGATACTAGTTTAAATAAGTTTTTTAATCCTTGTTTGTTTTTTACTAATAAATTGATGTGATGAGCACGTCCATATTTATGGATTTCTTCTCTACTTACTAATTTATCTAATTCAGACATTTTCTCGATATTACGATTGGATAGTTTTTTTAACATTTTATGAAATACTAGAGCTGTTCCTTCGGCATCATAATCTCCTCTATGATGGGCTGTTTCATCCCATGGTACTTCATATCTTTTTACTAAGGCACTCAAACTATGCCTAGCATAGGTATTATCAAGGGTTCTTGATAATTCTAATGTATCTATGACTGGATTAGTAAAAACTCCTAAGTTATATTTTTTATAGGCCATTTCAAGGAATGAAGTATCGAATTTGGCATTATGAGCAACCATTGGACAATCACCAAACCATTCGATAAATCTTTTGACAGCAGTTTCTTCATTAGCTTTTCCTTCTAGCATTTCATCAGTAATATTAGTGATTTCTGTAATTTTTTCTGGTAGTTTTCTACCAGGATTGATTAATTCATCATACTTTTCAATTATTTCTCCATTTTTTATTTTAACTGCACCTATTTCAATAATGGAATCTACTCCACCAGCATTAAAACCGGTTGTTTCAAAGTCAAATACGACAAAAGTTTGGTCTAACATTATGGAATCATTTGGACGTATTACTATATTTACAGAATCATCTATCATTGTTAATTCGGCTCCATATATAGCTTTAAATGGTTCTTCATTTTCACCTAATTTTTTATTATGGGATGTTACCATATTAAATACATGTGGGAACCCTTGTACTCCATTATGATCCGTTATAGCAACGGCTTTCATTCCAAAGTCCATAGCTTGTTTGATAATATCGGTTTCATCAATTACTCCATCCATTTGACTCATTTTACTATGACAATGAAGTTCTATTCTTTTTACTTCTGCTTCATCTTTTCTTTTTTCTTCTTTTTTATCTAGCGCAATTATATCTCTAGCATTTAATACTAATTCTTTAGCAAAAGCATCATTTTTGGTATAACCTCTTATTTTATACCAATTTCCTTCTTTTATTTCTTTACTTAATCGTTTATATTCGTCATCTTCTCTTACAAAGATTTTGCAATAAATACTATCTGATTCATCAGTTATTTTTAGAGTAATTATTTTAAAATCTGTTTTACTAGATTCAAATAATTCAATTCCAAAGACTTTGGCTTCTACTGTTACATTATTATCTTCACCTAGTAGTGACTTTATTTTTATGGGTTCTTCTTTGATATCTCTTCCTATTAAACTATTAGGATTTTTTCCTTCTCTTCTTACTTTTTTTTCAGTTTGAGCTTTAGGTGGTTCTTTTTCTGGTACTTTTATTTCAACACTTTCTAATTCTTTTTGAATTTCTTTTAAAACATCTTCTTCATGTCTTACTACTATTTCAATATTAAATGGATAGCCAATCTTTTTGTAGAAATTATCAATTTCTTTTCGGCAATTTTCTAATTTTTCTTTTTCGGCTTCATTAGATACTATTAGTATTAAAAAATCATCTTCTATTTTTAAACAATTTTCATAGATTTCAAGTACTCTTAGTTTCTTTTTGATTTGTTTTAAGAGAATTTTGTAATAATCTAAGTATGTTTCTAGATTTTGTTTTTTTATAGTCATGATTATTTCTATACTACTAGCTTTTTCATCTAATTGATTTTTCTTTTTTTCTAGTTCTTCATAAATATTAGTTGGTAATAATTCCTCTTTATCTATGAATATTTGCCAACTATCCTTTTTACTATTGATTTTTATTTTTGTTATTTTGGCATCAGAAAAATATGGATAAGAAGTTTCATCCATATTGATTTTATCTAGTAAAATTTTTATCTTATCATCCATACTTCCCCTGCTTTCTTGTTACTTTACTTCTTTTTCTCTAACTATATATCGTTTATTTCTAATACAAAAGTCAATGAATTCTTCAATATTCATTTTCTTTAATTCTTTTTCATAGGCATATTTATCTACTTCGAAAACAATTTTATCGCGCATCATATAAGAGAAGAACTCTTCTTTTTCTACTCCTAAGTACATTAGCCAATATGGGTATAACCACCTTTTCAAAGATAATAAAGATGGGCTTCCACTTTGGTAACAGCTTCTGCCTGATAGCCTAGTTGCATATTCATTTAACACAGCTAATTCTAAAATAGCTTTTTTAAAGCATTCATACTCATCTTTATATCTTTTGGTATGGTATTTAGCCATTGCTAAATTCATGTCTAATAGAATTTTTAATGGTTCTTTTTTATCAATATCCATTCCAACTACACAAGTTTTTTCATTCGGACAATCAATGATATTTAGCTCTTTGTTAACAACAAAGATAGTGTAATCTTCTCTTTCTTTTCTTAATATATCTTTGATTAAGTAATCTGTTTCTTTTTTGTTTTTATCCCATAATTTCATTATTTCTAAACGATATTTCTCGGCTTGTTTTCTTAATTTTTCATAATCTCTATTTTCCATAACGATATTATAAATAATATCATTGTTAGGAATAAAGTTTTTATAATCTTTCATGATTAGTTCTTTATCCTTAAAAATAGCATTATATTCATTACGATAATTATCCCAAATCTTTTGTTTTAATTTATATATTGTCTCTGATATAGAAGCTCCAAATAGAAGATTCCATATTAGTGCATAATCATTTACTATGAAGTTTGTGTTCATTCTTCCACCACCATAGTACTATCATATCAAAAAATAACGAAAAGTTGAATAGCAACTTTTCGTTTTAAACAATTCTAATTTTAATAAAATAAAGAACTAGTAATACTAAACCTACAATTAGTAAAAATATTAATATTTTTACTGGTAAAGGTAAAGAATTTTCTTTAAATTCATCTGAAATATTAAAATCTTTATCTGATAAATCCATACTTCTAGTATAGAAATCTGGATCTTTTTCTGTTTTGGTATTTTCTTTTGTTTCTTCTTTCTTTTCTATTTCAGAAGTTTCAAATATTTTCTTGGATAATGATAATTTTTCATCTATTTCTTCGGTACTTTCTTTTTCTTCTGGTTTGTTTCCTTCTACTCTATCCAAAACATTTGTTGCCATTAGATCACTTAATAAATTAACAGAAGTGGCTTTATCAATTTCTCCGGCTAGTGTTTTAGAGGCAATTGTGTCAATTAATTCTCTTATTTCTTCCTCTTCAGGAGTTGTTAATCGTTTCTTTTTTTCTTCTCGATATTTTTCTAATTCTTCTTTATTAATACCTGTTAATATATTATATTCGTTGTTCTTTAATCTTCGTTTTTCTTCTTTTTCATCTTTTTCTTGGCGATTACGATGAGCTTCTTCTAATACACTATTAATATCATAGATTTTATTTTCTCTTTTTTGGTATAGATAATTTATATCATCTAATTCTTTTCTACTTCTAGGAATTGGTTCTACATTTTGATATTTTTGCATTTGTTGATAGGCTTCTCTAGTCGTACGAGTTGACGGTTTATTTTGTATTTCAAATGCATTGGCATTTGTTACATCAGTAATATTGGTATAAACTACATTGTTAGATACATTTTGATATAATTCTTGATTTAAATCTGTTCTACTTTGAGGTTCCGTTTCATCTTTATAACGATCCATTCGTCTCATGGGACTCACCTTCTTATTATTAGTGTAGCATACTCTGTACAAAAACAAAAGGAATTAAATGAGGCTTGACGTCAAAGCTTTTTCCTTTATTTTTTTACTTTACCTATAGTTTTTTTTTCGATATAATACTATTGAAAGGAAGGTGTTTATGAAGATTATAGTAAATACTGATGCATGTATTGGTTGTGGAGCATGCTACAATTCAGCAGAAGACTTATTTGAAATGACTGATGATGGTTTATCTAAAGCAAAAGTTGAAGAGGTTCCAGAAGATAAAAAGCAAGCTGCTTTGGATGCTATAGCAGGATGCCCAACAGGAGCTATTACTGAAGAATAAAAAAAGAACATTATTTGTTCTTTTTTTGTTGGCTATATACAATTTGTATTTCTTTGGTTGTAAGACTTCGATATTCTCCAGATTTAAGATTTTCTAATCCAAAAATGCCTTCTCTTTCTCTTTTTAATTTTAAGACTGGGAAACCAACACACTCAAACATTCTTTTTATTTGATGATTTTTCCCTTCATGTATTGTTATTTCAACTATTGATGTATTTGTTTCATAATTACTTTTCTTTAATTTTACTCGAGAAGCTGTTACTTTCTGATTGTCTAAAATAATTCCATTTTTTAATTGGTTTATTTGCTCTCCCTTGATGATACCTTGTAGTTTGGCAATATAGACTTTATCTATTCTATTTTTAGGATGCATCATTATATTAGCAAATTCTCCATCATTTGTTAATAAAATTAAGCCAGTTGTATCATAATCTAATCTTCCTACTGGGAATATTCTAGCTTTCGTATTGATTAAGTCTACAACTGTTTTTCGATCTTTATCATCTGTTGTAGAAGTAATAACTCCCCTTGGTTTATTTAATAAATAGTATTCTTTCGTTTCTTTGGTAATAACTTTTTGATTTACTTCAATGATATCTTTGGGAGATACTTTTGTGCCTAATTCTGTTACTATTTCTCCATTTACTTTTACTTTTCCTTCTTTTATTAGTTCTTCTGCTTTTCTTCTAGATGCTATTCCTGCTTGTGCTATAACTTTCTGTAATCGTTCCATAAGTCACCTCTTACTCGAAGCTCATTGTATCATAGTTTTTTTTCTTTGGCTAGTGAATAACGATTTTTCTTTTTATTCATACATTATATTAAGGAGGTTTATTATGTATTCTAATTATCCAATGACAAAAAATAGTTCTAATTATTATCCTGATGAAGAAAGATTTTTTTGGGCACCTTTTGTTGTAGGAGGTTTAGCCGGTACTGCTTTAGGATATGGAATTGCTAATAATCAGCAAATGAATCAACAGCCTTATTATTACCCTTATCCTATGACTCCCGTCTACTATTATCCACCATATTCTACTATTTCTAGCAATAACAACTACTATTATTAAAAGTCTTAGGACTTTTTTCTTTAGGAAGAGTAATTACTATTTTAGTTCCTAATTTCTTTTTAGAATAATAATCTAGTCTTCCTTTATGAAGTTCTATAATCTTTTGACAATATGGTATACCTAACCCATTTCCTTCTTTTTTGGTAGTATAATACTCTTTTTTTATGTTCTTTAGGATATTTTGCTGCATACCACAACCATTATCAGTTATAATTATTCTATTAGATAAATCATCACTTTCTAATTCTATTACTACTATTAGTTCTTCTTGACATCTTGCTTCATAAGCATTTTTTAGTATGTTTATAAGAACTTGTTTTAATTTTTGATAGTCTCCTATTAAGAAATGATTATATATATTTCTTAAAATAATTTTACTATTATTATTCTTATATAGAGGATTCAATAAATCTACTGTTTCTTGTATTAGTTCTTTTATATTAATAATATCTAATTCTAAGAAGGGATGTTTACTGTAAGAATTTAAGATACCTAAGCTTCGATTTATTTCTTCTTTTATAATGTCATAATATTTTTCTTTTTGATGTTCTTCACTGCTAGGAATCATCTCTAAATATCCTTTACAAACTGTTAAAGGGTTTTTTAGTTCATGAGATAATTGATGAAAGGTTACTTCTGTTTTTTCTGTTATCATAAAATCACCAAAACTATTCTAACAAATCATATTGTCAATATTTGTCGATTTTTGTAATTAAAAAAATGACTTACGTCATTTGATTTCATCAATATATTTTTTTAATTGTTTAGATTCTGATCCTAGTATTATTTTTAATTGATTATCTATTTCCACAATACCTTTTGCACCTAATTTTTGAATTCCTTCTTTATTAGCTTTTGATATATCTTTTAAAGTTACTTTAAAACGAGACATATTAGTTTCTGTTGAAATAATATTATCTTTTCCACCTAGTAATTCTACTAATTTATTAAAATCAAGTTCTGCATCTTTTTTTGTGGCTTTTAAAATAGCTAAAAGGATAACCAATAGTACTAGTGCTATTACAATATATTCTATAAAATTCATATTATCACCAAAATCATTATATATTATTTTTCTAAAAAAGAAAAGATTTTATTCATTAGGATTAATTTGACGAATCTTTTTTAGAAAATCTTTACTCTTAAGATATAGACCAGTAAAACGATCATAGTAGTCTTCTAGGAAATAATTTATTTCATCTGATATTTCTTTTTTTACTTCTAATTTGGTAATATTTTTAATATCTACATAGTAATAAAGACGAATCATTTTAATAGTTTTTTCTCCCACTAATGGTTCATTTTGATAGCAATTCTTACAAATATAGCCACCGGCCTCACTGGAGATAGTAACAATTTGTTTATCGCTGCCACAGTGTGCACAACTATCGATACTAGGAGATACTCCTAGGTAGTCAAGTAGTTTTATTTCTAGGATATTAGTAAGGGCCATAGGATTTAACCCTTCTTCTACTTTTACTAAAGTATCCACTACTAAATCAAACAATTCATCAGAGTCATTCTGTTTAGCAACTTGATAAGCTAAATCTAGTATTAGAGAAGCATATGATATTTTTTCTAAATCCATCATCATTTTAGAGAATGAGTTTTTTATGTCTACTCCAATTAATGTTGATAAGCCATTTTCTTTATAATAAATATGAAAAGTACCATAAATTAATTTTCTACTGACACCACGCAATTTACTTTTGATATTGCGACATCCTTTTGACATAATTCCTATTAATCCATGTTCTTTTGTTAATACATTTAATATTTTGCTTGATTCACTATAATTGGTCTCACTTATAATAAGCCCATCTATACTTTCAATTTTCATCATATCACTTCTTTATTATTTGTTTTTGGATTGAGCTTTTTTCCATAGATTATAATATTTTATATCTCCTGTTTTTACAAAGAGTTTCCATAATACATCTATATTCATATAAAATCACCTCTATCTATATAGTGGTGATTTTTATTTCTTTTTATTCATCATCTTCTTTTAAACCTAATTCTAAGAAGTATTTTTCTTCATCACGCCAATTCTTTAATGCTTTTACATAAGTCTCTAAGAATACTTTTTTACCTAAGAAAGCTTCCATATCTTTTCTAGCTCTTGTTCCTATTTCTTTTAACATAGAACCTTGTTTACCAATAATTATTTTCTTGATGTTGTCTCTATCTACTACAATTAATACTTGAATGTGAACTACTTTTTCATTCTCTTCATAATTTTCTACATAGCAAGTTACTGTATGTGGTATTTCATCATGAGTTAATTCTAAGACTTTTTCTCTAACAAACTCAGCCATAATAAATCTAGTAGTTACATTTGTTAAATCTTCTTCAGAGAAGATTCTTTCACTTTCTGCTAATTCCTTTTTTAGGCATTCTAATAATAACTCTATATTATCATTTTTTTTAGCAGAGATTGGGATTATTTCTTTGAAATCATGCAATTCTTTTATTTTAGCAATTTCTTCTAATAGCTTTGTTTTATCTTTTACTAAATCTATTTTATTTAATAATAGAAAGATAGGAATATCTTTATCTTTTATTTTATCTAGGATAAATTGATCTCCTTTTCCAAACCCTTTTGATATATCTACTAAAAATAAGATTACATCTACTCCTTCGGTATTATTATAGGCTTTTTTGTTCATTAAATTACCTAACTTATTACTTGGTTTATGAATACCTGGCGTATCTACAAATATGATTTGTGATTCTTCATCATTATAGATTCCTTGAATGACATTTCTGGTTGTTCCACTTACATCTGAAGTAATGGCTAATTTCATACCTAATATAGTATTTAGTAAACTACTTTTTCCAACATTGGGTCTTCCTACTAAACTAACAAATCCACATTTCATTTTAAATCATCCTCTTCAAATGGATATGGGCATAATTCTGAAACGGTATACATTTTGTATTCACCAGTATTACTATAAAAATATAGTGGTATATCTTTATCAAATAATTCTGAGATTACTTGTCTGCAAGCAAAACAACTAGTACTTATTCTATTGCTATCGGCACATAAACAATGTAATTCTTTAAAATCTCCTTTAGTATATCCATTACTAATGGCAGAAAGAATGGCACTTCTTTCAGAACAAATACTAGAACCATAAGCGGAATTTTCAACATTAACACCTACAAATTCTTGTCCATCTTTCATAACTACAATAGTTGCGACTCTAAAATGAGAATATGGGCTGTATGATTTTTCTGCTAATTTCATTAATTTTTCTATCATTGAATACCTCCTATAAAATCTATTAGTTTTGGAACAAATATTAATAAGCCAATAATAGCTGAAATAATAGCCATTATTAAGACTCCTGCACTGGCTGTATCTTTAGTAGCTTTTGCTAGTGGATGAATTCTTGGTGAAGCTAAGTCCACAACATATTCAATAGCAGTATTAAAAAATTCTGTCATTAGTACTAAACCAATTAAGATTAAACATACTAGCCATTCAAAGTAACTTATTTTAAGGAAAAAGCCGAAGACAATTACTAAGATAGCAATAAAAGTGTGAATCTTTAAGTTTTGTTCTCCTTTATAAGATTGTTTAATTCCTTCAGATGCATACTTGAAGCTATTGATTAATCTTTTATTATCAATTTTTAATTTTCTTTTGATTTTTCTTCTAATTTTCTCTTCTGATTTCATAAGCTTCTAGCACCTCCTCTTGTTTTTGGAACATTATTTTTTCTTCTTCCTTAGTTTGATGATCATATCCTAATAAATGATAAAATCCATGGACGGCTAAAAAAGATAATTCTCTTAACAAGGAATGCCCATATTCTTTACTCTGTTCTTTGGCTTTATCTATGGAAATATATATATCTCCTAGTATTCTCATATTATCTGGTAGAACGATACTATCTTCATCTTCTAAAGCAAATGTTATAACATCGGTTTCTCTATCAATATTTCTATATGTTTTATTTAATTCATGAATATACTCATTATCGACAATTATTAAATTAAATGAAACATTTTTTAATTTTTCTTTTTCTATGGCACCTAATAAAACTTTTTTTACAGTTTCTAATTCAGGAATTTCTTCTTCCACTTGAACAAATACTTCTATCTCATTCATATATTCTCCTATACTAATATAATTATAATAATAGTTATTAATCCTATTAATAATAATATTGATAAAATGCTTAAGAACCAATCACTTTTACAAAACTTCGGTAATGGTTCACTTATTATTCGGATTAAACTATAAATAAAGTAACCTATTGAGCCACCTATAATATTTAATATGATATCATCTACATCAAATACCCTTCCAATTGTTAACTGAACTAATTCAATTGCCACAGAGGCAATAATAGTTAGCATCAATGGTAAATGAATTTTGTCTGCTTTTAAATAATAACTAGCAAAAAAACCAAATGGTAAGAATAATAGTAGATTTCCTAAAACATTCTTATAAAATAAGCGACTGTTGATATTATACCTCATTATTTCTTGAAAGGGAATAAAGTTATTACTTGACCATGTTACATCATCTTGAAAAGTAACAATTTGGAATAAGCAAAGTATATAGATTCCAAAGATTAACATATATAATTCTCTATGGATGATTATTTTCTCTTTATTTTTTATTAAATAGCATAATCTAAAAGAAATCATAATGACTGTGGAAATAATAACCATAGGCCAAGTAAAATTGATGACTCCTTGAATTGTTGATGATATTGGCTTTAACATTTTGTCACTCTCCTTGTTCATTATTGATTTCTATCTTGGATATATCTTGATAGGCAGTTATATTTTCTTTTACTTTTAAAAATACTTCTACCTCTATTTTACTATTGTTACTAAGCATTTTCAAAATCTTTTTCGAAAGAATTTGTTCATCTTTCTTTAATCTTTTTTGGAATTGCTCTTCTATTTTTGAATAAGCTAACTTTTCTATTTCTTTTTTTTGATATTCTCTTGGTAATACTTTTTCTTTTTGATATATTGTGATAGATAATTTTACTGGTATTATTATACTCTTAATAATATTATACTCTTTTTTTTTAAAATACGGAAAAGTATTTCCATAATTCTTTTCAATTGCTCCTATTTTTGTTGATATACCTATTTTTTTACTATTAGTTAATTTTTTTTCTTTATATGTTTTAGGAAGAGTTACTTTTCCAATATACCAAACTTCTCCATAAACACTACCTTGGGCACATATTTTGGATACTATTTTCTCTTTATTGTAGATAAAACCACTTATAATTGGTTCTCCTTTTGTTACATAATCTTGATTTTTCTTCATTATTTGTCCCGATAAAGCATTTATTTCTAGGATAGTAGCATTCTTTTTAGCAATAATACTTTGTGGTAAGCATTCATTTTCTTTTTCTTTTTTCTTTCGTTCTTCCACTTGAACAATATATTTTGTTCCTTGTCTATTTATTTCTAGCCATTCAATGCTATTTTTTTCTTTTTCTAGAATTTTTTTTAGAATTTGTTCTTTTTTTTGATAGGAAACTACAAAATGAAATTTTTTTATTCCATTTTCATTTAAATCTTGTAAGACTATTTTCCTTATATTTTCTTTAGGATGATTGATTTCTATTGTGAATACTATATTAGATAGACAAATATCTATTGTGAAGCCTATTAAAAGAAATATTATGACCTTTTTATATACCGATAAATATCTTTTAATTCTACTTTTTCCATAATAGTTAGTGATTTCTATTTTACAACTTGTTTTTATCGTTTTTAGAGCTTTATAGTCTTTTTCTTTTATTATGAATTCTAGTTTTTTATCATTTTTGTCAACGTTATATATATTTATTTTCTTTTTAAGTAATTCATTAAAAAGGTAATCTTTGGCTTTACCTGTTATTCTTATTTTAAGCATCTTGCAACTCGATTCTTTGTACTTGTCCTATACATAATAATTCTTCATTTAATAGTTTTTCTAGTTTAAAATTATTTCCTTTAATGTTGATGATTCTTTGATTGCCTTGAATAATGATTTTATCATCTTCTAAGGAAATTATTTTTTTATAATTGATAATATGAATTTGATTTTCATAGATAGTAAATCTAAATTCTTTATCATTAACAAAATTACTTATTTTTTCTAACATGAAATCACCTAACTAAGTATATGATTTATAAAGAAAAAAAAGCAGAAATCTTTTGATTTCTAACCTTGTAATTTTTCTCGAATAATTGTAGATACTTCTTTCATATCTGCTTTTCCCTTTAGTTTTCCTTGAGCTAATCCCATAACTTTTCCCATATCTTTAGGTCCTTCTGGATTAACTTCTTTGAATATTTCATCAATGATTTTTAGTACTTCTTCTTTTGATAATTGCTCTGGTAAATAAGCTAATAATACATTAATTTCAGCTTTGGTTTTTTCAATTAAATCTTGACGATTTCCTTTTTCAAATTCAGAAATTGAATCTTTTCTCATTTTGATTTGTTTATTTACAACATCAATTAATAGATCATCATTTATTTCTTTTTTATGATCAATTTGTTCTTGCTTTAGAGAAGCTTTTACCATTCTTATGACTGTTAATCTATCTTTGTCTTTATTCTTCATTGCTTCTATCATGTCTTTTTCTAATTTTTCTACCATATAATCATCTCCTGTCCTTATTATATCAAAAAAATAGTATCCTATCTAGATACTATTTTTAATAATCTTTACTTCTATTAGCACGATCTCTTTTTCGTGAGTTTTTAATTCCTTCTTTTTTAGCTGCTCTTCTTCTAACGCCTGGTTTATCGTATGCTTCTCTTTTTTTCCACTCAGAAGGGACACCATCTCTTGCCACTTTTTGCTTAAATTTTCTTAGAGCTTGATCTAGATTTCCTCTAACAGTTACTTTAGTAGCCATCTTTCTCCCTCCCTTCGCTTTAACTAAAATGAATTATATCAAAAGAATATTCATTTTTCAACAGATTTTATGTTTTTTTTTACGAAAAAACGACAAAATCATACAATTTTCTAATAAAAATTCCAAAATACACTCCTAATTGGAAGAAAAAATGGATAAATACTGGAATTAATGGGATTAAAATAATAACCCCCAACGCAATGAATAATTTCTTATTTTTGATTATTCTAAGGGGCATAATTTGTCTTCACTGATTCTTCGAATGCCGGAACCTAGAGAGTAACCAGCATCTTTAATAACCTTGATTACATTAACAACAGCATTAATAATTGGTCCACTCACAGTGGTATTGCCTCCCATAATTTCTCCTAGCTGTTCTTCTTTTAATTCACTCATCCATGACACCTTTCTGGATTGGTAATTCCTTCTATAACCCCTGAAATAAATACTACAATAGCAGCTATCACAATACCAGTCCAAATTGAAACAACTGCTCCTCCTTTTATTTTATCTAAATCTTCTTGATCTATTTCTTTTATTTTTATTCCTCCTTCCATACCGATTTAAAAATTGTTATGATATCTTTTTTCTCTCTCTTGATACTGATTTCTATTATTTGATTATTATTCGATGGTATTTTTGCTTTTATTATTAATTCGTAATACCTTTTATTATTACTTTCTAGCAAAACCCCTTTATCTTCTTTTATTTCATAGGATAATAAATGATCTTTTATGTAGATTTTTTTATTTTTATAAAGCATTTTTCTTATCCTCTTTGTTGGTGTTATTAATATTTCATTTTTACTGATGATATAACCTGTTATTTTTTCATATTGAAATTCTTTTGTTTCTTTCAAATATATAAATAATAATATTTCTAATATCAACAATATAGCTGAGATATAAAGAACTATATTTTTCTTTTCATAATTACGGATTCTCATATAGGTTTCCTTGATCTAATTTTAGTATTCTATCAAATAATTTCTTATTGTTAAAGCGATGAGAAATAACGATAATTGTTTTTCCTTTTAAATATTGAAAGATATTTTCTAAAATTTTCTTTTCTTTATTTATATCTATGCCCGAAAACGATTCATCAAATATATAGATATTACTATTTCTTAAAATACTACGAGCTAGAATAATTCTTTGTCTTTCTCCATTACTAAAGTTAAAACCATTTTCTTCTACTATGGTGTTATACTTTGTTAATTTGTTTTTTACTAATTCATCGACTAAACAAATCTTACAAGCTGTTTGAAACTCCTCCTCTGGTATTTCCTTATATAGCATGATGTTATTCTGAAGATTATCAGTAAAAAGATATTCATTTCCTGTTACGTAGGTAATATATGAGCGAATATTTTCTAAATGATAATGATTAATATCAATTCCTGCTATGGAAATATGACCATAATCTATGTCTATGTAGCGTAAAAGCATTTTTAGTAAAGTGCTTTTCCCAGAACCACTGGCTCCACACAAAAGGACTTTTTCTCCTTGTTTAATAACTACATTTAAATTTTGAAAAAGTACTTTATTGTTTATTTTGTAATTTAAGTTTTTTATTTCAATATCTCCTATTAATTGGTAAGGCAAATAATAATAGTTATTTTTAAATTTTTCATGTGAAATCAAATATATTTCTTCTACTCTATTTAAAGCAATTTTAAATGAAGTATACTCTTCTATTAACGATAGGAGATTTGAAAAACTATTTTTAAAATAAGAATATGCTGTTTGGTATAGAATTAAATTACTGATACTTAAATTATCCTTGATAATTTCTATTGATCCTATTCCATAGATTATAGTTATCATTATATCTTGAATATTATTTTTGATAAACTGATATAATTCTATTATTAATGAGTAATGATAAACGGTTTCCATAAAAGATTTATAGTTTAGCTTAAACTTATCTATCATCCTTTTTTCTAAATGGGACCCTTTCATAGTGTCTACATTACTTATTCCATTAATTATATAGGAGTGAATGATATCTTGCCCAGATACGATTTTTTTGATGTTTTCTTTTTTTTTAATGTTAATCCAAATAGATATGAATAATATACTACTCATCAGTATTAATAAGATAAATGTTATTTTTTTTTGAATCATAAACATAACATAGATAAATATTATTAGAGTTATACAGTCTGTTGTAATGATACAGAAAAAACTACTAATAAAGGAACGAATGGTATTTAAATCTTTGAAACGTGATACTACTTCTCCAGTAGTCCTATTTTTATAATATAAATATGGAAGTAAAAGAATCTGTTTATAAGTCATAGATGTTGTTTCATAGTCAAAGATTGAGGTCCATTTATTTAATATTATATTTCTTAAGAAATAGTTTATATTCTTTAAAAAATAAAAACATAGAAGCAAAGAGCTTATCCAATAAACATTATTTGATATTTGGTAAGATATGGCAAATTCCATTAAATATTTCAAATGAAATGTTCCTATTAAATTGAGAATAAAATACACAATAGTTAATAAGAGAATAGAAAGCCACATAGTTTTATTATCTTTTAATAGTAAACTTATTTGATTTAGTATTCTATTCTTTTTTTTCATGATTGGTAGTGGTTTGATAGGACTTAAAAATAGATAATTAGAACTTGTCAATAAACGAAACTCTGAGAAGGATATTACTTTTTTTCCTTTAGCTGGATCCATAATAGTAATTAATTGTTTCTTTTTATTAATTTGATATAGAACTACAAAATGTTTATAGTTTTTATTCACAACAAAATGAGCAATACATGGTAAGTTATTTACATTTATTTCTTCTATATTTCCTGTTACTCCTGTTGCTTCAAAACCTAATTTTTCTGAACATTCTATTAAATTATATAAAGAGACTCCTTCTTTGGTGGTATGTGTTGCTTCTCTTAAATACTCTTTCGATACTTCTCCCCCATAAAATCGAATAATAGATAAAAGACAACATATCCCACAATCTTTCATACCATCCTGTAGGACTACTTTCACTCTTTTTCTCTCACCTCCTATTATATTATTCGCAATCATTTTTCTTTTGAGACAAAAAAAAGAAGAGTTTTTTCACTCTTCTCGGGATAAATGACTAATGGCCTAACCAAACGCGTGATAATTGATGAGACTTTTAGAAAAAACTTCGTTTTCTATGCTATTTATCCCAACTTCATTTTAACATATTTTCTGTTTGTAAACAATAATAGCTTTTTGATATGTTTACACTTCTTTTTTCTCATTCTATTTTAAGATTTTCTTTTTTTGTTTTTCTTGGTTTGGAAAGAATGGCAATAGATTTAACTCTTCTATGGTCTCTTTCGAAAGCATAGTAGTTATAAGACTTTTTTTCATAGGAACTATATCATTAATTAGATTTTGGAAATGTTTAAAACTATTAATTCCCATACCGTGTCTTTTAGCTAGTTCTTCAATAGTTCCCTTTACTATTTCTTCTTCATGTCTAGCTACTTTACCTTCTCTTATTTCCTCTTCTTTTAATAGAATTTCATTCGCATTATTCATTCCTTTTGTATATAATCCACTAATTATAATACTATTATCTTTTTCATTACTAGCATTATTATCTTTATCACAATATCTTATTTCATATGAATACTCTTGATTTTCTGGATCATTATAATAAGTAAGTATTTCATGGAATAGATGATTATCTGTTTTACTGTAGAAATCTAAGTGTATTCCCTTATAGAAAACATTAAATTGAAGAGGTCCATATTCTTCACTATCTATATAGAGCCTTGAATATTTCCCTAATCTTAGAGTTACTTCATCCTCTTTTTCATCTTGTCTTTTAACTTTAAATATATAATTTCCATAATCATTTTCAGAAGCTATATTTCTTGAAAAATCACAACTGATTAACGAACTATCTATTATTGTATGGAATAAGTATTCATCTTCTTTAGTTACTTCATTTTTTCTTTTTTCAAGTTGAATTGATCCAATTTCATTATGATTTTCATCCCCAATAATCCATCTGTAATCGTTTTTTTGTTTTGTATAACTATATCCAAATAATTCTAAAAATGCTATTTCTTGTTTTATTTCTGAACACTTTTCATTCATTATAAGACCTCCTATTGATTTTTTATTATAGCATAAAACGATATTTATTCAACAAAAAGGAGCAAGTGGTTTGCCCTTAATTATTAATTTTTTTTCAAATACTGGACCTTTTTCTTCACTTATGTTGTCAGTACACTCTGGTGAAGTGATTTTTTCAATATTCTCTTTTAATTTTTTTAGATCTGCCAATGAATAATCTTTCATTATTATTTCACATTGTTTCTTAAAATTGCTGTTTGTTATAAATCATTCTAAATAGATAGTAAAGTAATAAAATTGAGCCACTAGTGTAAAGAGTTTTGACAAAATATTTAACCCCCTAGGTATTTTGACATTAATATCAAAATACTATGGTTTATTATATATAATAGAAAAAATATAGTAAAAATATTGAGTCACGAATAAATGTTTGGCATAATTTTATTAGGAACATTTAAGGTGAGTGTCGTCCTCCAGTCTTGAAAAAGGAATGGGTAGATATCGATGAAAAAAAGAGTTTATGTGATTAAACTCCTAAGATACATCTGTATCATTTTATCACTTCTTACCTTATTGGTATTAGTCATAAAAAAATAGACACTCATCTGCTTAGATAGAGTGTCCAACTCAATTAATTGAGGCGACATTCACTTGCAACTTTAAATGTTCCTCTTTTTTATTTTATGCAAGTTCTCTATATTTAAAGTTCAAATAGTTCGAACAGATTCGTCACTGGTGCCGATAGTAAGAATTGAACTTACCGCTGATCCTTACCAAGGATCTGTTTTACCACTAAACTATATCGGCAAAAATAAAAAAACCCATTTCTGGGTTAATATTTTAAATGGTGGAGCATAGCGGGATCGAACCGCTGACCTCCACGGTGCAAACGTGGCGCTCTCCCAGCTGAGCTAATGCCCCAATTACTAACTATTTACAGCCAGTAATTGAATTATAGCAAACAGATGTTGTAAAGTCAATAACTTTTCATGAAATTTCGATACTTTTTCCACAGATATTCATTTTCTGATAGATATTTATGTTTTGTCTTAATTAAATGATTTCTTCTTTTATAAAATTCTTTTTCTGAATGTATTATTGTTTTTCTTTGGTATTTTTGTTTTGTTAAATATTTTTCTAATAGTAGTTTTTCATAATAGATCTGTTCTTTCTTTTGTTCTTTTCTTATTAAGAATAATAGGAAGATTGTTGTATAAATTATATTTATATTAGTTGTTTTTGTTATAAATAGTATTATTACTACACTATAGCTAATCATGATAATTCTTTTAAAACTTTTTTTATATGGACATAGATAATCTAATCCTAATTTTAATAGTTTTCCTCCATCTAGTGGATAGATAGGTAATAAATTGAATAATAAAATACCATTATGATATATTATTATCATTTCCTTTTTGGGTGGGAATATTCCTATTAATAAAAGGCACCCTATTATTTGAAAGATTGGTCCCATGATAAGAATTATGAATTCCTTTTTAAATGACTCATTTATCTCCATATTTATTTTAGTTATTCCTCCAAAAGGATATATCATAATATTTTTTACTTCTTCTTTTAAGAGCTTAGCTGAAGTATAGTGTCCTAGTTCATGTATCATTATTAGAGACATGATAATTATAAATTCTATAAAAGAGGCAGTTATTATTGAAAAAAAAGCTAATAAGTAAACACTAGCATGAATTTTATAGATAGTCTTGATAATTAATAATTTCTCCATTCTTTTGAAATGTTAAAAATAATTCATCATTAATTACTTTTCCTATTATTTCTCCTTTTTCAATATAATCATATAGTGAGAAATCTCCCTTTTCAATATTCTTATAAGTTACTTCTACCCCATCTACTTGTTCCATTATAATAGAATTTTCCTTTATATTTATAATTATTCCGCTTTCTATAGAAGGAACTAAGTAATTATCTTCTACTTGTAATTTTATTCCATCTTCTTTTGGCTCTTTTTTGATATATTGAATGGTTTCTTTGAAGACTGGTTCTGTTTTCTTTATTTCTTTTGAGATAGATAAGACATTTCCAAAATACTTTTCATAGATTCCTTTTATCTTTTGAAAGGGAATATTTCTTTCAAATAATTTTTCTTTTATTATATTTCTATTATAATCATTGTTCTTAGTTAGAATCATTCCTATTAAAAAGATAATTATAATAATTAATAATTTACTTAAGGCTATTTTTACAGATTTTTTTAATACATATTTTTTCTTAATTTTATGATTCATAGTATCACCTAATTAAGAATATGATTATAAAAAAAAAGTATGTTAATTCATACTTATTTTTTTGGTCTTTTTTATATAGATTCTTAAAATACCATAGATGATTTCTCCCCATACTAAATTAATTATTAGACTATGTTTTATTTTATATAATATTTTTTCTATTGATACTGGTACAATTTGAAATATATATAGTATAAATCCTTCTAGGAATTCATAACAAATGATAATTATACTAATATATATTATTATTCTTATGGGAGTTATTTCATAATTCTTATAGATAAATCTTATTATTACTCCAAGTAGTAAGAAAATAACGGCATGGAAAAATAATAAGTTTGTATAGAATAAGTCATAAATTATTCCTGTAATGAATAAAGATATATAATAGTTCTTTTCTTGTTTACGAAAAAATGGATAAATAAGAACTAATGAAGTTATGGTTAAAAGAGGAGTAAATAAAGATAAGTCATTAGGTAAAAAAGGAAGATAATTTGTTAATATACCATCTAGAATTAATGATATTCCAATAATTAGTATTGCCATTAATCTTTTACCTTCAATACTGTTACATAGTGAATATCATTAAAATTCTGATATGTTTTTATATATACTGTTTTACTTAAATCATACTTATCGCTTTCTACCTTTTCTACTGTACCTATATAAATTCCTCCTGGGAACATTTCTCCTAATCCACTTGTTAAGACTACATTATCTTTTTCAATATTAGTTGTTTTATCAATTCCTGTTGCTTTAATTAAACCTGTTTCTTTATCATACCCATTTAAAATAGCATAGTTATCGATGTCATTTGTTTTAATAGCAATACTTACTTTAAAATTAATATCATCAGTTGTTATTAATTTTACTTCACTGGAGTAATTACTTACTTTAGTAATTTTTCCTATTAAACCATTTTTAGTAACTACTGCCATATTCTTTTTAATACCAGCTTTTTTTCCTTTATCAATTGTTATTGTATGGAACCAATAAGCTTTATTTCTTGATAAGATAGTAGCATTTTCTGGTTCATATTCAGTAAGTGTTCTATTTAATTCTAATGTTTCCTTTAACTCTTTGATTTCATTTTCCAATGATGAATTTATATTTTTTTGAATTAAATAGCTCTCACTTTGATCTATCTTTTGATCTTTTTTTAGAACTGTAAAAGGATACATTACTACTTTTTCTATTCCTATAGTAATATCTTTTAAGATATTTTCTCCTGGATATATTTTTTGATTTAGAAGAAGAGAAACTGTCAGTAATAAGATACATCCAGTTACAATTCCTATAGTTATCCATATTCTTTTTTTCTTATCTTTTTGTCTCATAGTATCATCTCTCTTTACATTATAATATAATTCTTTTTTTGTTACAATTATAGATTTAGAATATCTTTATGTTCATAAAAACTATAATATGATTTTTCCCCTATAATGATGTGATCTACAACAGGTATTCCTTGTATTTCTCCAGTTCGTATTAAATGATTAGTAAATAATATATCTGCTTTACTTGGAGTAACATCATTTGATGGATGATTATGAATACAGACAATAGAAGAAGCACTTACTAAATAAGCTTCCTTAAATATTTCTCTAGTATGGGTTGTAGCACTATTAATCGTTCCTATATAAATTAATTTTTTCTTAATCAACTCTTGTTTAGTATTAAAATATAAGCAGTAAAAGTGTTCTTGTTTTAAACCTATTAGCAAGTATTTCATTCCTTCCCATATCGTAGTAGCATTTTCCATTTTCTTTAATTTCTTGTCATCTCTTAAATAGACTCTTTTTCCTAATTCAATGGACGCTACTAATTCCATGGCTTTTACCTCTCCTATTCCTTTTAATCTTTTTAAATCATTCCAAGTAATATCCTTTAATTCATTTAATTCATATCTTTTTAATAATTCTAGAGATAATTCATTTACATTTTTTTCTTTTGTTCCAGTCTTTAATACAATTGATAGTAGTTCTTTATCTGTTAAATTCCTTACACCTACTTCTTTTAATCTTTCTCTTGGTCTTTCTTTTTCTGGTAGTTCTTTTATACAATAATTCATTCGTACCCCTATTTATTATTCTCAATTATTGTCTTCATACTACTTTTTTTTAAAAACTTCTTCATAATTTGCTAAAACAACTTTCTCAATAGTTAAGATTTGATCTTCCTCCTCTGTTTCTTTTATTAATAAATCAAATTGAGTTAGATTTTCTTTAAATTCATTATTTGATAAATTCTTTTCTTTTATATGAATTTTGATATTTTGATTCTCATATATTTCTTTTAGTTTTTCTAATACTTCTAAATCTTGGGTAATTCCTACATATACATAGTATTTTTTATTTTCATAATCTATTAATTTCTGATTTATTGTACTAGTACTTGTCTTTAATACTTCTTTTTTTTGATAAACTCCTTCTTGTAAGAAATAATATGTATCTGTATTCTTTAAATGTTTTACTAATTCTATTTTATCCTTGAAAAGAAATTCTCCTAATAAAAAGCCTATTCCTATGTAGAATAATCCTAAAAAGATTCTTTTTTTCATGATATCACCATGATTATTTTAACAATTTCTTTTTATATAATTTGTCGAAAAAAAAGAATACATATACATGTATTACTTTTTATTTTTTATTTCTTTTATTGTAACAAAGCCAATTATTACTAAACCTCCAATTAGTAAATAGAATGAGAAAGGTATTTGTTCCCATAGATCTCTTAATTGGTATAGTATATTTACAATTGTTATTATGATTCCTCCTTTAAAGAAGGATTTATATATATTATTAGAGAATCCTATCATAATTGTTAGTAGACCAATTAATCCTATATATATTCCTACTAAAGTATTCTCTATTGGTAAAACAATAAAAATGGCTATTATTATTCCGATTAGACCAAAGGTATCTTTAGAATTATCATTTTCTATAAAATATTGAACAATTAAGAAATCTATATATAATACTATTATACTTATTAAGATTGTTTTAATAGTCTCATCATTTATTTCTCCAATCATTTTTAATAATGGAACTACAATTACTAGAAAACATGTCTTTTTTAGTATTTTATCATTGGTAATTATTATTATAGTTCCTAAGATATAGATAAATAATAATGAAGATAATATTATTGTTAAATCTAGTGGATTTACTATATAGAAAAAGTTATAAATAGTAATCAATAGCATGAAAAAGGAATATAATACTTTTTCTTCTGATGATGTTTGATTTTGTTTTGTATCAAAGAATAAATATATACTTGGTATAAATATTAATATACTTAATAAAACATTTTTATCAGCTACATTTGTTATTATACTTAATATTATACTTACTATAATAGCTATCCAGTAACTTATCTTTTTTTCTTTTTGAGATACATAATGTAGAATAATAAATGTTAAACTCATTATTGTAAATATTTGAGAATAATTGGCATTTATAAAGCTTTGGGAACATAAGGCAATTATAAATAAGCCTATAGATACTGGTTCTAAATATGATGATTCTTCATATGAATCACCTAACTCTAAGAAACTATTCATGGCGACATAAAGTGAAGCTATTAATAAGCCATTCAATTTATCAACACCTGATAAGAATATGCATGCAATACTGGTGATTGTATATAGAATAAAGTGTTGATTATAATAATCTTTATAATTACTATCTTTATTTTCTTTCATTATAACAGCAAATATAGATGCAATTATGAAGACTATTAAGTAAGAATAATCTTTTAGGAAAGAACAATTAGAGATAGCTATTGGCATTAAAATATGGAATATCCATAAACTAGGTATTTTGTCATCTTCTTTTGCTGAAAGGGAAGCCATATAAAAATGATTTCCTATAGTTATACATGATAATACTAAAAATTGACTTTGATAGTCTGTTTTATTGCAGAAGACTAATCCTGCTAATAATATGTAAGAAGCTAGTTTATTCCATTTGAATAAGAATGATTCTTTTTTTGAACAATAACTTACTCCAAGCATTATGATTGACAATATTAAACATACTATTGTAGAAGGTAGTGAATGAACTAAGAAATAAGTTAAGGCAATATAAAAGCTTCCATATACAATATATAATAAATCATCTTTACCAAACTTTAAGTAGGTTGCAAACGACAAGCCCGTTAAAGTTAAGAAAGTAATTCCATAAGCAAGATATTTTCCTGCACCATTATAGCAAAGATAATCTCCTGCAATATGGAAAAATAGTATTGCAACGATGATTAATAATAAGAATGACATACTTAGAATCCAGTACATAAATGAAGTATTATATAGTTTTAATTTGTCTTCGGTAAAGATGGAAAGTCCTAAAAAAACACCAGCAAAGAATAATAAAAAGAATAGTTTTCCAATATCTGAAATGAAATTCCATGAAGTAGTTGCTATTAGGATACCAGAAATTAAAATCATTCCTACTCCTAATTTTAATAAAACATCTATTTTTTTTACTTCAGGATCGATTTCCTTCTTTTTCTTTACTATAGGGGGACCATTGGTTGGATTAACAGCCTTGGGTGTACCTGTTAAACTATCAATAGCCATGAAGAGAAAAATAGATACTAAGAAATTTAATAAAATACAAAGTAAAGCTATGCAGAATAGAACTGTTTTAGTCTTTTTTATTTCTTCCTCTTCTTTGGTACTAACCCATAGAAGATATCCTCCAATTGCCCATAAGAAAACACTATATTTTATTGTTATGAGTGACATTACTACTCCATAAACAATCAATATAATGCTAGCAATACTTAAATTCTTTTTACACTTTTCCATATACTTCCCTCTATTCTAATTCTATTATAGAGGATTATTATTATTTTGTCTATTATAGTATTTTACTTATTTGGCAGTTTTTGAAGTATTTTTTCTCCTGTTGAATCATTTGAAGCTGATATTTGAGAATATGGATTTGATATTATGGTATCTAGTGGTACTTTTTGACCATTTATCATGGCATATTCCATAATTCCAAAGTCAGGAATATATTTACTTGCAACTTGGCCAATTGTTGTTCCTTTTGGTACTAATACATTTTTATCTTCAACTGAAACTTTAATTAAATTTGGGGTTAATAATTCTTCATTTAATGCTTTATAAAATCCTTCTAAATCGTCATGTTCTTCTAGTAGTTTTCTTAAAACAACACAAAATGGATCATTTAGAATCATTTTTTGAATTTCATCTATTGAACCACAGCTACTATCTGGACCATATTTAGCTCTATTGTCCATTTCGACTGTTCTTATTTTTACTTTGGCAAAAGGCATTTTTTCATCTGGATTGTATACAAGCGAATTTAATGATTGATAAAATATACTATCTGGATTAGAAATATAGTCATTAATTGTTCCTTGAACAACTTTGTAGGCTTCATGTATTTCTCCTTGAGCTATATAGGCTGATTTTCTATCTGGAACAATTACTTTAGTATAAAAAACATCGGCAATTTTATCAAATTGATAACCAGCTTGAAGTCTTCTATAAATAGAATTGGTAGTTAAGTCTCTTAATTCAAGATAATGATTTACTCCTGCTTTATTTAATATACTCATGACTTTTCTTTGAAATTCTAAAATTGATAATTCTTGCTCTTCAAATCTTTGATCTTTTAATTCATTGATACTATTGTAAGCAGTAGGATTAATATATTGTAGTGATAATTCTTCTAAAATATTTTTTGCTTGATGACTACCAATAGCTTTGGCTAGTGGGACAATTAATTGCATTGTTTCTTTGGCAATTTTTACTCTTTTTTCAGGGTCTGGTTTAAAATGAAGAGTTTTCATATTGTGAATTCGATCAGCTACTTTTATACGAATACATCTGAAATCTATTGTAAAGCTTTCAAGTATTTTTTTAGTATTAGCTTGTTCTTTTGTTTTTGGCTCTGAGATATTTTTTATTTTAGTTACTCCATCAACTAACATAGCAACGGTTGGATTAAAATCTTTCTCAACGTCTGCAATGGTATATTTTCCTTTTGAGTCTTCAACGGTATCATGAAGTAGTGCTGCACAGATCTCATCGATATCATATGATTCCATAATCATTACATACCAAGCAACATGTAAAGGATGAGTAATATATTGTTCACCACTTTGTCTTATTTGATTCTCATGTATTTTTTTGGCTACTATATATGCTTTTTCTACTTTTTGTAGTTCTTCTAGGGTTGCTCCATATTTTTGTAATTTTCCTAAGATGTCAATAATAGTTACTGGCTCATCAACCGAAAACTTTCTAAAATAATTTCTATTCATTTCTTCCCTCCTACAAAAAAACGACCCAATTACATTGTAATTGAATCGTGGCTATTTTTACACATACATTCTATGGATTTGAGATTACATATTACGATATAATTCATACCATCACCTCTTTGTGTATAGATACTTATATCATAAACAAATATGAATGTCAAGTTTTTTTTATTTATGATTATCTTGATTGCTGAATTAGAGTAATTAAATGCTATTAATCACTTTTTAGCTGGTATAATTGGCTTGGAAAAAAAAAGAGTCTTGAATCTCTTTTCCTAAAATATACTTAGTTTTATTATTATCTATTTCGAGTTAAAAAAATCTCCTTTATAATTCTGATATTCATCAGTGTTAACTATTATTTCTTCTTTATCAATAGCTGCTACTATAATATCGATCTTTTCATCATAATTTTTATCAATTTCCCAGTCATCTGGAAACAAATCTTTACTTTTTTCATCATCTACATCCAAGCCATGTTGCTCAATATATGCTACTTCAAGCATTCGTAGCATTCTTTCTAAGTCGTTAACGCTTTCTAATCCTTCAAACATTTTATCACCTAGCTTTCTATTTTATCATCTAGTCTTGGTATTACATAGTTTGTATAATCTGAAACATTATCTTCTAAATCATCTATAATGTTTTCTATATCTGATTTCTTGGGATTTTCATCATTTATTAGGCAATTATCTGTTATTTTTTCATCCATTGCATACATTCCCTTAATTAAATCTTTGGTTTTTTCTCTAATAGAATAAATATGGTCTAACACTCTCTCTAAGTCTTCTATTTCTCCGTCGTACATATTTCTTCCTCCTCAAATGTTGTTATCGTATCCATAGCTGTTTTATCATATAAAGTTGGTACTTCACTTAATGATTTTATGTATTTATTTCTTTTTACAAATAGTGCTAAGAAATCTTTCTTATAGTTTTCTACATTAGTAAGATAGGCATTATTATTCTTAGAAATATAGGAATCCTTTATATTTTTCATTCCTGTATAAATATTTTGATTTGAATCTTTTTCTGCATTTTTATAGTATACTACTTTTTTATAATCTAAATCAAAATCATTATATAATAAATATCCTTTGTCAAAATCATGAAGAGGTCTTTTAGCAAAAAGATTAAATTCAAATTCTTTTGGAGTAAACTCTTCTATTTCTCTAATCTTATTAGCAATGTGGACTTCTAATTCACTTATTTTAGAAAATAAAGAATTAAAATACTCTTTCATATTTATTAATTTTTTCTTAATCTCTTTGTAGTTATTCTTACAACCTCTTAGTGTACTAAATTCTCCATATGGAAAATCTAAATCTGTTCTATTATACTCATTAAGAATTGATTCTACTATTGATATATTATTATTGATGGAAGTAATTACAGCATTTTTTTTATCTAAATTACATTTAATCTTTTTTCCTAATGTTTTGTATGAATTATATATATCATTGAATATTTTTATCAAACTAAAAACATACATTTGAAATGTATCTATTTCTAGTTTTTCTGGTTCAATAGCTTTAGCAAAATCCATTGAATTACCATCAATCCAATCAAAACTATTTATATTTCCTATAGATGAAAATAAGTTTAATTCAATGTCTTCAAGAGATTCATATTCAGCTTTTAAGGATTCATAACTTGCTCTTACTAATTTAACATTTACTTCCATGGCCACTAATCTCCTTCCAAATACATAATAAAATTATTATATATTTGGAAAAAGATTATATTTCTACAATCTTTTTTCTTTCTAATTATATATTTTAATACTTCTACTGTGTTTGCATCATATTTATTCCGTTGTGACTGGAGCTGCACCTGAAGGTGTTTCTTGAGTTATAGTAACTTCCGTATTATCCCACATTTGTTTCTCAGCTTTAGCGGCAGTAGCATATTTTTCCTTGAACTTTTGTAATTGAGTTGCTATTGAAGTTTCACCGTCACTTAAGAAACTCTGAAACATTTTATGTATTTCTGCTATTATTTTATCTAAACAGCCTTTAAGTGCTTCAGCTTGGCCATGTCCTAGGAATGAAGTACTAGCATCCATTTTATTACCTAGTGCTTTAATTTCGTCATTTATTTGGTCTTCAACTTTAGTTAAACCTGTTGCAATATCGTTTACATCTTTTTCATATAAAACAGCCGCCCCACCTTCTGCAGTTTTCTGTATAGCTGATACATCTAGCTTAAAACTTGAACCGATACTATTAATTTCACCCAATTTAGGTGCTTCATTTCCAGTTCTTAAAGACCATCTTTGTCCACTTTTTTCAATGGCATCAGAAAAATCTTGTAAAAGTCCTCTAATTGCAATTCCTGAATTATAAACATGTGGGGCTACTACATCATTAAAATAGTCTTGAGCTTCTTTTGCATACCATTTTGTTGAGATTGGGTCAACAAGCCCAGCTTTAAGATCCGTTGTTACTATTTTTCCTATTTCTGCTAATAGCTCATTAAGTGTGCTGGTTAGTTTTTTTTCTATTTCTTCCTTATTGTATCCTGATATATCATCACCAAATAATCCAAACATAATAAATCCTCCTATTTTCTATATTATATATTATTATAGATATACTATATCTATTGTTATTATATCATAGCATTTTTATCTTTCAAATATATTTTTTTTTATTTACATATTGTTTACAAAAAAGAAGCTTAAATAAGCTTCTATATTGCTATTTCATTGACTGATATTAAGATTAATTCTGTAGCATTTCTAATATCTGTATTGATGACAATATCATTTTCTCTGTATAATTGTCCTGTTTTAGAATTTAAGAAAACATATTCTTTGGAAAAATCAAAATTTCCTCCCGTTAGATCTGATGCACATTTTGAAACTAACTTCTTGATTTTCCATATTATTTCATTGACAGGAATATATACATCAAAATCAGAATCAACTTCTGGTATAAATATTTTTACTAGAACTTTATTCTTCATTTTCTTGTTCTGCCTCCTCTTCAATGATTTCCGCAAATTCTATTAATTTTACTAGTTCTGGAGTACTATCAACATCAAGATATCCATAATTGTTGGTATAGTTCTTACTCATTTCTTTTGTTATTCTATTAATCTTTAATACTTGTTGATCATCTACACCTTTTCCTATCCATAATCCATCTGTATTGTTTCTAGCATTATAGTACCATGATTCTCCATCAAGTTCTCTTAAACCTTTATTAGAATCACATATTATCATATTACTATGTTCATTATTCTTAACATGATTTACTAATTTTTCTAGAATTTGTTTATTTGGTACTTTTTTTGGTAGTTTTTCTATTCCATAGAATACATAGATGAAATGCTTACTTCTATTATTTAGATCTTCTTCTATTTTAATCATTTTTTCAATTACTGCAGATAGATTATCATCAAAATAGTTCAGACAAATATCCTTTATTTTTGGTACTTGCTTTTGGACATCTACAAATATTACACTGCAATTTGGTATCCTTTTTAATACTGTCATAAAAGATTCTATAAAAGCGTTCATATATGGTAAACGAACAGAACTCATTGTGTAAATTGGTATATTAGATAGCTCAATAAATGCTGTCTTTAAAGAATTACGATATACTCCAATTGGGATTGAATTATAATCCTTTATATCTTTTTCAATTATATCCAAGGTTACACGATCAGGTAATTCTGGTATTTTTTTAGCAACTGTTGTATTCTTTGTTTTAACCTCTTTTAATAATTCTTTAACAATATCATTATCTGAATGATTTTCATCGGAAATTGAGAAGGTTTGAAATTCATGAATTGCTCCTTCACAAATGGTTAAGCCTCTTCCTGAAATATCTTTTGGTCTTATTCTACATCTTAAATCAAATACATCTTCATATTGAGAAGAATCTGAGAAGTGGAAAGCAATTGTATTTGTAAAAGATAATCTTGCTCTTCTTGGTAGTGTAGAAGGGTTACTTAGAGTAATGATAAAGTATATTCCATATCTAGTACAATCTCTACAAATACTAGTTAAATCCTCACTTAGATTTGGATAAACTTCATCTATTCCTTCATAATTATTCATAATATATAGTATTTGTGGTAATTTTTCTTCATTATTCTTATTATATTCTTCAAAAGAACCACCGTATGATACAAAAGCTTTTTTTCTATAAGCAATTTCTTTGACAATTAAATTTAGTGAATTCTTAAGTCTTTCATCGTCTCCAGCAAAAACCATTCCACCAAATTGTGGAAATTCTGCAAACATACGAGTTACTTCTGAACCATAGTCTACTAAATATACATTTAACTCTTCAGCTGTATAATTTTTAAAAGCAGAATATAATAAAGCATTTATACATTTTTCTCTTTCTTCTCCATCATTACCATATATTAGAGTATTTCCTTGCTCTCTTAAATTATAATGAACTAATCCTTGTTTTTGACTTTCTGGGGCATCATATTCTCCGATAATCATGTCCACATCGTTTTGATTGAATTCTACTTTATATTTAGAAGCTAATTCATTATAGAAAATCTTAGCGGGAACATTTTCAAGCCATAATTTCTTAACTTTTTTGTGTTCACTTTCAGCTACTTCAATCACTTTATTTAAAATAGCAGCTAGTTGCTCTCCTTGAGCTTCTATTCTAGTATTGTTACTAGCTTGCATACTTTTAATGAAACTACCTGTATCATCAATAATATTTATACTCTTATCTGCTTGTTTTATTATTTTTTCTGATGGGAAATATTTGGCTCCTGCCCAGCCAGATTGACCTAAAGCAAAGTATTCATCATACCCTACTTGGAGATAAAAACGTCCTGTTTGCTTGATACTAGCAGCATCTGGTTTTTTTAGCATTTCATTAGAGTCACTTGTATCTTGTACTTTCAAGCAGACTCTAAATTTTGTATTAGACCAAATTTGATCATTTACAACACCACTTGGTTTTTGAGTTGCTAAAATTAAGTGTACTCCTAAGGAACGTCCAATACGGGCAACACTAATTAAATTGTCCATAAAATCTGGTTGTTGGCTCTTTAATTCAGCAAACTCATCACATATTATAAATAAGTGTGGTAATGGTTCATCTAATTTTCCTTCATGATAGAAGCCTTGATATTTATAAATATCAATTGTACTCTCTCCTAGTTTATCTCTAGCAGCATTAAATAGTGTTTGACGTCTTTTTATTTCACTATCTATACTTACTAAGGTACGATTCATTTCGGCCTTATCCAAGTTTGTTATGGTTCCAGCTAAGTGTGGGAGAACAATTCCCGAAGACTTATTTTCAAAAGCAAAGGCTAGTCCACCACCTTTGTAGTCAATTAAAATAAAGGCTACATCATCTGGACTATAATTAACAGCCATTGATAAAATATAAGTAATAATAAATTCGGATTTACCAGAACCAGTCATACCGGCAATTAAGCCATGTGGTCCATGATACTTTTCATGTAAATCTAAATACATTAAATTTCCTTCAGCATCTACACCAATTTCTGCTTTTAGGCTTTGGGTAGAATCGTTATTATGCCATCTATCTAAGATATTTAATTGTTCTACTTTACCTACTTTTTCCATCTCTAAGAAAGTAATCGATTCAGGTAGCATCTTATTTCCTTCTTGGAATGCTACTGGAATATTTGATATTTTCTCAACTACTGATTTCATATCAATATTATAGACAATTTCATCCTTAAATAATTGTTGTTCTTGTTGTTCATAAGAATTTCTTAGTAAAGATGATGATGTATCTCCTAAAGAAATAAAATTATTACATTTACTTGGTAATTTACTTAGAGTATTTTCCATAATAATAAAGCTAAATCCTAGAGAAACATCTGTTTCTACTAAACTTTTAATAAATGATAAGCCTTTTATTTGAGTATAATCATCTGTAATAATAATATAGTGTGGTCTAAAGGTAATTTGATTTTTTTCATCTCCTTGTAATGATAATCGTTGTTGTAGTTCAATATTTAAATAATCATTTATTCTCTTTGCTGATTCATAGTTTGTTGAAAAGAAACGTATTTCTTTATTATTATCAAAGGTATGATTTAAATATTTCATATATTCCCAAGCTTTAGCATGCTTTTCATTGGTTAATATTACAAATTTTACATCATCATAACTGTAAAAAGATATTAACTGAAGTATTATATTATTCATCAATCCATACATTTTATGAATATTACCCATTATGCCAGTTATTCTACATGAAGCAAATGAATAGCCTAGAGGAACATTTTCTATATACTTATATTCTTCTACTAGTTTATCAGCTTCTTTTTTTAATTCATCTTGTTCAATTGTAAATTCTTCTTCTGGATAATTGATTTCAACATCTAATAACTCATTTCCTATTCCTAAACGAACATTTAGAAAATCATTTTGTTCTACTCTTTTACTCCAAAAGTTTAATCTTCCTACATTGATATTATTGAAGCAATCATTTACTGTGATTGTATTTTCAATAATGATTTCTTTTTGTAATATTTTTTCATCTTCTAATTCAGCTCTTTTTTTGTCTAAATATTCCTTATATTTTTCTACTAATTCTTTTCGTTTCTTTTTTTCTTGATTCTTTTGGTATTTATTAATTAATCGTGGCCATAACAAAGTTGATAAAAGCATAGCTATGGCTGCTAATAAACTTGGCCATGTTGTATATAAATCTGCTGTTCCATCTAGTAATTTTGAAACTGTTTGAGCTAGCATTGTAATAGAAGTTATGGCCATTGTAAGCATTGGTGCTATTGTTAATAATAATGGCATTTCTTCTTTTTCTTGGGTAGATGGTGGAGCTGTTAGATTAATATTCTTGGTTTCTATTAATCTTCTAAACCGAGGAGACTTATTAAAATAGTCTTCTGGCTTATATAAATCAATATCTTTTACTTCAAAATCTTTTTTTTCTTCGGTTTGTCTTAAAACACCTAGTTTAAATCCTAATTGCTGATAATCAAATTTTACATTTGGCATTTTGTTTATAAGAATACAACCATTAAAAAAGATGAATTTTAAACCATATAAATTAATTCGATCTCCTTGAGTAATATAAACTGATTCATTATCAATCATGGAATCATTACGATATACTCTCACTCCAGATCCTTTTTTTAAACAAATTTTGTCATTAGCAAATGATATTTCCAATACTTTTCCATTGATAACAGGGCAATTAAACTGAACATTGCAACCTTCTCCTTTACCAATAGTGATAGTATAATTATCACTATATTTATATAGTGAAAAATTATTTTCAAAACCATTTACTACATATATTAAATAAGTTATATCAAATCTTTTTAAGAAATAATAGTTTTGAGGAAGTAACTCTGTTTCTTTTACTCCTTGTTCACAGGTATATACTTCTACATCTTCTGTAGCATATAAAACCCATTTTCCACTTCTATTTTCAATATTAATTAATTTACTTTCTTCCAAAGGATTATAGTCGAAGGTATAACTACCAAAACGATTTTTTGGTAAGGTAAATGTAACAAGACGATCATTTAAAAATAAGTATATTCTCATTTATTCCACCTTCTATTCTCCTATTATGAATAAAGTATATCATAAATAAAAAGTAAACTAAATACTTTTCTAAAAAAAAAGACTTTTTTAAACTAGTCAACTAAAAATAGACAGTTTAAAAAAATTACTAGAACCCTAATTCATGTTTATATTGAATTGGGGTTTTATATTTTAATGCATAGCTTGGTCTTTCATTATTGTAATATTCAATGTATAATTTAATTAGATTTGGAACGTCATTAGAATGTTTTAAATCGAAATCCATAAATAGTTCTTCTTTAATCCAACCATTCAATGATTCATTTACTGGATTATCTGTTGGTGTTCCAGCTCGACTCATTGATCGTTGAATATTAAGTTCATTTAGAAGACTATTATATTTTTTAGAAGAATAAACTGAGCCTTGGTCGGTATGCAAAATGATAGGGTCTTCAATTTGTTCTTCTTTTATTTTGTTTAAAACTTGGTTTAAACCATCATAGTAACTTCTTTTATCTCCTTTTCTAGAAGATAATCCATAACCAATTATTTCCTTGTTCCACGCATCGAAGTACATTGTTAGTTCATAATACGTTCCTTTTACCCTAAACGATGTCATGTCCGAAACTATTACCTCGAATGGTCTTGTTAGATACTTCCATCCATTCCATACTAAATTACTGAATTTTTCGTGTTCTTCATCTGGTTTCTTCCACTTGTAATGCTTTCCTTGGTATCTTATATTTTCATACTTACATAATCTATGAACATAATTATCTGTATAATAGACCCCATATAGATTCCTAATATGCCTATTAATCCATCTATAACCATGGGCTTTATGTTTATTGTGAACTTTCTTAATTAATTCTAAATCACTTTGTCTTGTGATTTCTTTTAAACTAGGATTTTCTTTTCTATATTTCCATTTATAATATCCAGATCTACTAATAGACATATACTCACATAACATTTTGATAGAATATTTATGTTTGCAATAATCTACTATTTTGTATTCTTGTCGAATGTAGTAACGAATTCCTTTTCGGCCCCAACTCCTTTCACCATATAGCCTTTTTTTAATCTGGCTATCTCTATTTCTTTCTTCATTAATTCTAACTCAAGTTCTTCAATTTTATTTTTTGGTTTCTTGAAATGCAATCCTTTTCCACCCGTACTATATTTACCTGTATTTGATTTAAGCCCATCAAATCCATTATCTTCATACTTTTTTATCCACTGATAAATTAGTTTATTAGGTAAATCATATTTTCTATTTAAACGAGCAGGCGATTCACCCTCAAGATACTCTTTAACTATTTTTTCTTTTTCCTCTGGCGTTCTCATTTTATTATTGGTTCCTTTTGGTCTTCCCATCATATCACTCCTTTATTAAATAATAACATAGAAAAAGTAGACAGTAATTTTTTTAAACTGTCTACTTTTACTTTACTACTTTATTTATAGTCTCTTTTTTATTATTTTAATAGTTCACTTAATTTTTCTTTTTCTTCTCTAAGTTTTTGTCTATCTAATTCTACTATATTTTGAGGGGCTTTCTTAACATAGTTATCATTTGATAATAATTTTTCTCTTCTTTCTATTGATGCTTGCAATAATTTTATTTGAGCTTCTTTGGCAGTTTTTTCAGCTTCTGTTTCAATCTTTTCAAAGAATATTTGAGCTTTTACTCTATTTGAAAATACTTTATAAGCTTTCATACCAAGAGGTTCTTTTACAATACTATTTTCTAGTTTTAACATTTTAACTATTAATTCATTATTATCTTCAGTATCAAACATTACTTTCATTTCTTTGGTAATATTATTTTCTTGTTTTATATTCCTAAAATTCTTGATAAATTCAACTGTATCATCTACGGCATTTTCTTCTTCTTTGAATATATATTTTTTGTTATATTTAGGATATTCACTAATCATGATAGATTCACTATCTTTGACTGGTAACATTGAATATATTTCTTCTGTTACAAATGGCATAAATGGATGTAACATTTTTAAAATACCAGTTAATACATAACATAATGTTGATTTAGTAGCCATTGAATCTAAAGAGTATTTAGCCATTTCTATGTAATAATCACAGAATGTATTCCAGGTAAAATCATAAATCTCTGCTCCAGCTAAATTAAATTCATATTTATCCATATGTTTAGTTACACTTTTTAGTACTTGTTCATATTTTGATAAAATCCATTTATCTTCTGGCTTTAGATATTCTAATGTTATTCTCTTTATATCTTCAATATTCATTAAGACAAAACGAGAAGCATTCCATATTTTATTAATGTAATTCCATGTTGCTGTTAATTTTACTTCATCAAAACGTAAATCCATTCCCATTGAACCATCTGTTGATAAATAATAACGAAGAGAATCTGCTCCATATTTATCTACCATATCAAATGGATCTACCCCATTACCTAATGATTTAGACATTTTTCTTCCTTGCTTATCTCTAATTAACCCATGAATTACACAATCATTAAACGGTCTTTGATTGGTGATGTATTCTGATTGGAAAGTCATTCTAGCAACCCAGAAGAAAATAATATCATAACCGGTTACTAAGCAGTTGGTTGGAAAATATCTTTCAAAATCTTTAGTTTCTTTTGGCCAACCTAGTGTTGAAAATGGCCATAAGGCACTGGAAAACCAAGTATCTAAAACATCATCGTCTTGAATCCAACCTTCTTCATCAGGGGCTTCCATTCCAACATATATTTTATCCTCTTTGTACCATGCAGGAATTCTATGTCCCCACCATAATTGACGAGAAATGCACCAATCATAGGAAATTTCCATCCAATGTTTTAATACTTTTTCAAATCTTTTTGGAACAAAATTAACTTTTTTTGCTTTGTCTGCTTGATATTCTAAAACTCTTTTAGCTAATGGTTCCATTTTTACAAACCATTGTTTTTTTATCATTGGTTCTACCATAACACCTGTTCTCTCAGAGTGTCCTACTTCATGAACTAATGGTTCTACTTCTAATAATAAATCTTGTTCTTTTAAATCTTTTAGAACTTCTTCACGGCATTCTTCTCTAGTCATTCCTTGATATTTTTTTGGAACATTTTCATTCATAGTAGCATCATCATTCATGATAACTATTCTTTCTAAATTATGACGGTTTCCCACTTCAAAGTCATTAGGGTCATGGGCTGGAGTGATTTTTACACAACCTGTTCCTTTCGTCATATCAGCATGTTCATCAGTAATAACAGGAATTGGTTTATTGACAATTGGTAAAATTACATTTTTACCAACAAATTTTTTATATCTTTCATCCAATTCATTTACAGCAACAGCTGTATCTCCAAATAAAGTTTCAGGACGAGTAGTTGCTACATCAAGGTATTCATCACTATCTTCTAATTTATATTTTAAGTGATAGAAGGCACTTTTTTCAGACTTATAGATTACTTCTTCATTTGATAATGCTGTTTTAGCAGCTGGATCCCAGTTTATGATTTTTTCACCACGATAAATTAATCCTTTATTATAATAATCTACAAAAACTTTTCTTACGGCATAATTTAAATCTTCATCTAAGGTAAATCTTTCCCTAGTATAATCAACTGATAAACCTAAACCTGCCCATTGAGAACGAATGTTATCTCCATATTCATGAGTCCAATCCCAACAAGCCTCAAGAAATTTTTCTCTACCATATTCATATTTATCAATGCCTTGGTCCTTTAATTTTTTTACTACTTTTGCTTCTGTTGCAATGGCAGCATGATCCATACCTGGAAGCCATAAAGTATCAAACCCTTTCATTCTTTTATATCTTACAATAACATCTTGAATAGATGTATCATAAGCGTGACCTATATGTAGTTTTCCTGTTACATTAGGTGGTGGAATTACAATACAAAATGGTGTTTTATCAGATGTGTTATCTGCCTTAAAATAGCCCTTTTCTTTCCAAATTTCATATTTATTTTTTTCCGTTTCTTTATGATTATATTTTTTATCTAACATGTTAACATCTCCTCAATATAATTATTAATTAATATCCTTATTTCTTCTAATTTCTTTAAATCATCCTTTTTTTTAATCTTTTTAGAATAAATATTTATTATTTTATTATGATAGTTTTTTTCTTTCATAATCTCAAAAGACTTTTTAAATTTTAGGTCAAAAACAAAAGCTAAATCTACTACTACCCAATCTATACTTGATTGAATATTTATCTTATTAACTAATTCTTTCTTTTTTATTTGTTTAAATATTTCATCTGAAATAGTTTTGTTATCATTCTCATATATTAATTCTTCTGTTGATAGAGAATATAATATATCTATTTTATCAGCATCTCTAATTATATCTATATAAAATCTAGTTTTAGTAGGTAAAGTTTTAGGAATTATATATTTATTATGATATTTGACGACTTTTATAATATCTTGTTGATTTGTCATGGCAAATTTATTAATTAAATTATCTTTTTTTAATATTTCTGCTCCTAAATCTCCGTGATCTATACTTTTTTGATCTTCAAATATATGGTATTTCATTCCTTGTTCAAATCTACCAATATCGTGTAATAAGCCACATAACTTCATTAATTCGATTTCTTCTTTGGGTAATTCTAGTGATTGAGCAATTTTTTCACTCAAATTCATGACTCGAAAAGAATGATTATATTTTCTAAGTGAATTTTTATAGTCACTGCTTTTCTTATCTTCTTTTGAAAGATAAAGATTAGCAAAGCTAGTGAATTCTTGTTTAGCTAGTTCTATATCCATATGTCCTCCTAAAAAAAAACAATTCATCCAAAGGACGAATTGTTCGTGGTACCACCTTAATTTCTATCTATTGATAGCTTCTTTTGATAACGGATTTATCCGGATTTTCCTACTATTAATTTCAGAAAATATGCTCCTCTGCTACCTTCATTATTCTTTTTTATTCCTTTTCACCTACCAGGAACTCTCTAAAAAAAAGATATAATTACTCCTCAGATTCTTTGCATCTGTATGTAATTATATCTTATATTTCCTATTTTTTCAATATTTCTTTATTATTCTTCATTATTTTCACGAGGTTCTTTATCACTATAGTACTTATCTAATTGATTTAAATCTTGATTAGCTTGATATTGTTTTTGTTCTTCTTGTTTTTTTTCTGAACTTTGTGGGTTTTCTACTCCATTTTGAATTTTTGGGGATTCTTTTTGTGTTTGATATTCTATTGGTTCTTGATATGATTCGAAATGGGCTTGCTTTGGTTTAGATATATAATCTAGGGCTACTGCTCCCGTCGCTCCAGCAATTCCCGCTGCGGCAATTCCTAATCCTATTGGTACTGTATTAATTTCTGGTTTAGCTGGTTCTTCTTGCTCTATTGGAGGAATGGTTTTAATAGAACCATTTATGTCACTAGCTAAAGTTGATATACTATTTTGAATAAAATTTGGTTCTTTAATAGTTGCTTGTGATTGATTAAAAAGAAGAGAACTATTAGTGGCTTTAATAGTTGGATTAGTAGCAATAATATTGTTTATTTTCTCTTCTATATCAGGATTTGGATATAATTTTACTATATTATATATTCCATTATTATCTATTTTTTCTGTCTTAGAAAACTCTGTATATGTCATTTTTAGAGCATAATCTAGTTCAGATATTTCCTTTTTTAACTCATTTAATTTAGTTATTATTTCTGTAATAGGTTCTTTATACTTTGGAATACAATTTCCATGAATGAAATTAATTTCTTTTATTTGTTCTTCTATTTCAATAAAAGGATCTAATAAATCTCTAGATGATACTTGATCTTGAATATTACTAACGATGGAAGAACTACTATGGATTTTTTCTAAATCTAAACATACATTAAAGCCATTATTCATATTCTTCCTCCTTAAATATTCTTTGCTATTTCTAATCTTTCTTGTAAACGATTTATTTTATCGTGACTAATTTTTATTATCTCTTCTACTTCTTCTATAGATACTACTTGATTAGACATACTTATTCTACTTTTTAATAACTCTGTATTATCTAAGATTTTCTTTTCTTCGGCAATTTTATCTTCAATTGCCTTAATTAAATCATTCTTTTCTAGCTTTTTTTGTTCTTCTGTTGAAGATTTAATATTATTGATAAAATTATTCATAATAAGAGATATTTCATCTATTTGGTTTAGAATTTTTATTGCTTTTTCATAAGCGGGAGATTCTCCATATAAATTAATTGAAGCTTTGTCTATACCACCAATTTGAGTCTCTTTTTTTATTATTTCATATATATTTGATTGTATATAGCTATTATAGTCTTGGTATATTTCAAGTATTTTTTCTACTGTTTTATCTGGATTTATAATATCTCTTGAGTCTGTGTTCCATGTTATCCAATCTACTTTTCCCATGATACTACCTCCTATTATTCTATTATCATTATAAGATTTAAATGCTACTTAGTCAAATAAAAAAGAAGGAATGATTTATCCTTCTTTTGACTATTGTTGTAGATCAGCTATCTCATTATTGTTTCTAGCACCATATTTTTCTGGTTTAGCACTATAATCATCATTATTTATATTGTCTTCTTCAGGGGTATTATCCTTATTAGTATCTTCCTGAGTATTATTATCTATTTGATTACTTATAGTACTTTCATCACTATTTAATTCTTCGGAAGTAAAATCATCTTCCCCATTGTCATTATTATTTTTTCTATCCATGTAAACTTTAGCACCGATACCTGCAGCAGCGGCAGCACTTAAACCAGCGGCAATTGGAATGAAACCATTGCCAGATTTATGTTTTGTTTCAATTGGAGTATCTGAAGTTGGAATCTTAGTATATTCATTGCCTTTGACAATTTCGTCATCAGGTACTTCTGGAGAAGGAGCTGTTTCATCTGATCCTTTTGGTATCTCTGGCTCTGTTGTCATAGTTTCTTCACCTGTTTCTACATTATTATTAATTGGCGTCTCATTTGAATAATTATTATAATTGTTGTTATTGTTTGTTTCTGCAGGTGGTACATAAGTTCCTTGCTGTGGCTCTGTAGTTGTTGTTTCTGTTTTAGTTTCAGATGGTGGAGTAACAGTACTTGGCTCTTCTTTTTTTGGTTCTTTAGAAGAATCTTTGCTTGTTTCTGTTTTAGTTGTAGTTTCTTCTTTTGGCTTGTTACCTTCATCAGTCTTTGGATTCTTCGTTTCTTCCTCTGATTTTTTTTGTTTATCCCCTTCAGCTTTTTCTTGTTTATCTCCCTCAGTTTTTTCTTCTGATGGAGTTGTTCCCTTTGGAGGATTATAATCTGGCTTTGGTTCTTCATCTGGTTTTGGTTCTTCAGGCTCTGTCTTTGGTTCTTCAGACTCTGGCTTTGGTTCTTCATCTGGTTTTCCAGGTTCTTCAGGCTCTGTTTTTGGTTCTTCATCTGATTTTGGTTCTTCAGACTCTGGCTTTGGTTCTTCATCTGGTTTTCCAGGTTCTTCGGGCTCTGTTTTTGGTTCTTCATCTGATTCTTCATGATCAGGTTTGGCAATAATGGATTCTAATTCTTCTTTGATTTTTTCATAATTTCTATCTATTTCTTCTGCACTTTCATCTAGCAAATCACATATTTGACAAATTTTATACATATCATTGCAATACTCAACATAACCATTATCTATCTTCGTAATTCCTTCTGATATTCCATCCGGATTACAATAAACATGTGCAGTTGTTGTTACTAAATACTCATGAGGTGTTCCTGATTCTCCAAGATTCCTTATTTCACTATTTATTACTTGGCCATTAAGAGCCATTGTTTTATTGTATTCTTTTTTTACACCATCAATTTTTTCATATAATTCTCTTGCTTTTTGATCTCTTTTTTTTGCTGCTTCTCTTAAGCTAGCAGCATATTCGCGTATTTTCTTCGTACTTACTTCTGACATTTAAATATCATCCCCCTTATTATTCCATTTTATAATCATCTGTTTCATAATAATACATTTTTGTATATTTAAAAACAAGAATACCTTCATTATATTCTGTACGAGAACTATTAACTTTATCACGAGCAAAACTACGAAGTGTTGACGTTATATTTTGACCATTTTGAGTAGTCCAAATATCAGCTAAATTATTTATAATATCCATTAAATTTACTTCTGGTTCATAGCGTGTGCTATCATCAAATTCTTCTAAAGCATTTAAATCTTCATTAAATTTTTCTACTGCTTTTTTTACTGATTCATCTTTTGCCATTTTTTCCTCCTATCTTAAAAAATAATACTTACTAGTATTATTTTTTTTTATTTCTTATACAAGTTCATTTAAGTTTGCTTCAATTTCTGCTTGATTCTTAGCAATTGTTTCACTACTAGTAGCAAGTTGTTCTCTAGATTTATTAATAATATCTTCTAGTTTTTTATTATAATCTTCAATTTTTGAATTAATAGTATCTAATGTTTCAGCTATTTGAACATTTTTAAGATCTTTTGTTTTAATGGCTTCAACTATTCCCATTAATTCTCCACCAGTATCTTTTAGTGGTTTTAAAAATTCACTCTCTAAATAATCAACACTATCTTTAATTGTTAATGTTGAAGCTAATTTATTATCGGCCATTCTTTTCCCTCCTATTATGCGTAATCAATGTTATTCAATAAATCAACTACGATTTCTAATTTATCAACTGCTAAATTTATGAAATCAACATATGGTTGATAATCATTTTCCATAAAATCTCTTAATAATTGTATTGCTTCTTTTCCTGCCTCTGTTGTCCACAATGGCTCTAATTTTTCAGTGATATAATTTTCTAGATTTTCCTTATTATTCACATTTTTTCCATTTTGAGTTTTGGTTTCATCAATTTTAACTTTTAATGCTGGTATATTGAACCCTAATAAATCTGCTGGTTCTTGCATTCTTTCACCTCCATATTTTCTAAACCCATTATATACTATTAGTATTTCCAATTAAAAGTCTTTTTATTATTCTTTACATTTATTTACATTTTTATCATATTCTATAATGTAGGTATTTGCTTATACAATCTTTTTCTTCCTACATATTTTATATTAGAGATAAATATTTCTTTTAGAAAGGAGGTTTAGATATGAATTGTTCTAATAATAATTGTTCTTCTTGTATAACAGATGTATTACAAAAAATATTAGTATTACAAAGACAAGATTTTGATAATGATAATTATTTAGGCTGTGAAAAACCATTTCTAGGTCCTATTGCGAATACTATTTGTTATAATACTCGACCTATTCAATTGTTTATTTGTAGTAATGGAGAACCATGGACTTTTAATTATACTTTAAGTGATGGTACTACTGGAACTAGTAATCGATTAAGAGTAGAAGCTTTAGATGATTGTTGTTGTACTTGTAGAATTCTTGCCTATAATGAAGAGTTGAATCAATATTCTAGTACTGGACAATTTGTTACGATTGATTTATCTTGTTGTGGAGCTCTTCGTTGTTTCCAAGATACTTCTATTGATTTATGTTCATAATAAAAGAATATCTCATGATATTCTTTTTATATCTATTATGTCTGATAACTTTATTAATTCATTTTGAATCGTTAATAAGTAGTTATTTCCTCGTGCTGTTAGGTAGGTATTAAATACTTTACTTTTAGTAATTATTTGGACTTGTATATGGTATGGAATATGATAACCACTAAAAATATCATTTAAGATGTCATTTATTGTTTCTTTATCATTATTTACATAACACATCTTATTATTATGATCTTTCATGGTGTTAATATTTTTATAAATACTTGGTAATTTTTTCATAAATCACTCCTTATTTATTTTATGAATTTGTTTCATAAAAATACATTCTTTTTGGTATAATAAAAAAGAAGGTGTTTTCTATGAAATACAAAATTAATTATCAAATATTAATTCCTATTTTTTTATTATCTATTATTAGTATAATTACTATTAATAGTGCTTTAACCTATACTTCTAGTTCTTTAGGCAATTTAGCTTTAAAACAGGCTATTTGGTATGGGATAGGATGGATTTTTGTTGTTTTTTTAATTAAGTTAAAGAATGAATATTTGTTTCAGCATACTTGGATTTTATATATATTGGGAAATATCTTACTATTGTTGTTATTGTTTTTTGGAACTTCTATTAATAATAGTAGATGTTGGTTTACTATACCAGGAATTGGTAGTTTTCAGCCAAGTGAATTTATGAAAATATTTATTATGTTAGCTTTAGCTACGATGATTCATAATTTTAGAAGTGATTATGATAATCCTACGATGAAAGATGAGTTTGTTTTTTTAGTAAAAACTTTTGTTATTGTTTTAATTCCTTCTATTCTTACTTTTTTACAACCAGATACAGGAGCGGTTCTTATCTATTTAATAATATATGTTTCTATGATGTTTGTAAGTGGTATTAAACTTAGGTGGTTTGTTGGGTCTTTCTTTCTATTAGCTTGTATGATTGGGGGAATATTGTGGCTTTATTTCTTTCAAGAAAATACTTTTATACAACTTTTTGGAACTTCTATCTATTATCGGTTAGAAAGAATCTTTAATTGGAGTAATGGTTCTGGATTACAACTAGAAAATGCTATGGCAGCAATTGGTTCAGCAGGATTATTTGGACATGGTTATAATCAAACTCCTATTTATTTTCCAGAGTCTTCTACAGATTTTATCTTTGCAGTATTTGCTTCTAATTTTGGTTTTGTTGGGGTTATTATTCTTATTAGTCTAATTTTTTATTTAGATATTCAAATTGTTTTACTAGCTCGAAAGAAAATAGAAGATACTAATCAATTTATTTTAGCAGGAATTTTAGGTATGCTTGTTTTTCAACAGATACAAAATATTGGAATGACAGTTGGATTATTACCTATTACAGGAATTACTTTACCTTTTATTTCTTATGGTGGAAGTAGTTTATTATCTTATATGTTATTGGTTGGTATTTTACTAAATATATCTGTTAAAAAGAATAGAATTTATAAATACAAGTAAAAATCACTAGTTCTTCACTAGTGATTTTTTAAGTTATAATGTGGTGACATACGTTTATGCATACAGATTTATTCAATATAAAAACACTATACATATAGTGTTCTTGTATTTATATATGACGAGATTCTTCATCTTTATATGAATCAATAATATTTCCTTGACTTTCAAATCCTGCCCTTATTAATTCTGTAGTTTCAGAATCAAAGCCAATAGTTTTGCATAATTCATTAAAATCTTCTAATGTTATACCATTATTATCTATTATTCGTTGATTCAAATTTTCATATTTTGAATACTCCTTGATTTTTTCTTGATTATCACAAATCATTTCAAATACTTCACTTCTGCTTAAGATATGACCATTTAATACTTGCTTTAATAATTCGTCAGTTCTTGATGAAATATTTTTTCTTTTATTTGCCCAAAATTCATATTCTTGCTTAATTGATGCAATAGCTAATTCTCTTAAATCATCATTAGACCATCTTTTGTCTTGAGAAAATTTATTAATTCTTTCGCTTAAATCTAATTCTGGATTGGCTTCAATTTCTTCAATTGTTATGTAATTAATTCCTTCTTGGATACCAGGAGATTTGTCTAGTACTAAGCTATTTTTTAGAATATTTTCTTCAATATTTTTAATAAATAACTGATTAGTAAAGTCTTTTTTGTATTGTTCAATAGAAGTATAACCATCTGGTAGTTTATCTATCGTTATTTCTTGTATATTCTTTATTACTTTTTCAAATTTATTAAGATCTAAAACATCTGACTCTGAGTTAAATGATATATCTACTATATTGTTACTATTTTTTTCTTCTATAGTATTATTATCTGATGGTGTTTTTAAAAGCGTATTTAGTTTTAGTTCTACATATTTGGCAATTTGAGCATTGTATTCACCTAATATTTCTTTATTACTTAAATCTGTAGTTTCTGTTGGATATTGTTTTTTTATTAAATCTACTAATTCTTGTTCTGTTACTGTTCCTAATTCAATTTGTTTATTAATATTTTTTAGATTAACTTGAGACATGGCAAGACTTCCACCTTGTAATTCTCCTGCTGAAAATGCTGCTACGGCAAAGGTCATTAGTTTTTCTTTTGACCACTGTTCCCAATATGCATCTCTTTCTGCTTCACTATTAAAGGTTGGTATACCATCTCCTAGTAAGAATTCTGATATCATATCTTGAATTACTTCTTGAGTACCTTCTTTTCCCATAGCTGTAAAGTAAGTTCTTAGATTATGTACATTTGTTTCACTTAAGAATGGTAAACCTCCTAATAGATGTTCTGTTGCTACTTCCGTTGTTCCAGAAAGTAAACCATGAATAATAGCTTCTTCTCT
>CACZFH010000002.1 GCA_902780395.1 uncultured Erysipelotrichaceae bacterium | reverse complement strand
ACGAATCATTTGCCAACAGTGATCTGCAAAAATTACATTATTTTTATCGTGTATTGCTGTCCCTTCAGTACTATTCTTAGCGTACCAATGATATATTTTCTCAGTTGATAATGAAGCGTTCATGGAATCTTGATGGCTCCCGGTATACTCTTTTGCTAAACCATTCTTTTTAGCTTCTTTATAAAGAACATTATAAAGAGTTGGTTCTACGTATTCTGTTACTTTAGTCGAACCATCTATTGTTAATTCTGTTGATAAAAGAGAATAACCTATTCCTAGAAACAGAAAAACTACTAAAATACTATTTAGTAGGAATATTTTTCTAGTATGAAGTTTTCTTCTTCTCTTTTTATACTTCTTCATATGTTTATACTTTATTAATTTTAATATAACATATTATATTATTCATGAAAACCATTTATTTTTTGATAGTCTTCCTTAGATAAGTCAGTAAGATACCATAATCCATCTTTTTTCTTTAAAATAAACACTATTTCATATTTTACTTTATCTTCTACTTTTTTTAGTTCTTTTATTTGATAATCAATATAAGAACTATCTTTTTCAATTTGTTTTTGATATTTCTTTCTACTATTTCTAATAGTTGTAGCAAAGTCTAGTACTTCTATTTCAGCTGTCACAGTGGCACGATTTTTTTCTATTTTTTCCTCGGTTATTTTATAGGCTAAATTCTGATATTGTTTTTCTAATAATAATCTATATCCTTCTTTTTGTTTTTTATTTAATTCTTGTTCTTGATCTAATACATTAGTTAGTTCTTTTTTTACATTTTTTTCTAAATTTTGATACTTACTTAAAAAGTCTGCTACTTTGCCTGTTGGGGTATTCATCATTCTCTCACAACCAACTAATAATAGTATTGCTATGAATAATAACCAACATTTTTTCATAAAAAAACCTCCACTATTATTGTGAAGTTTTTTTTGCTATTTATTCATCTTTTATATAAATTACCCCACTAGCATTATCTCTTCCACAATAAGGTACGATGTAATTAGCAAGATATTTATGTTTTAAATAAAATGGGACATGGAGGTGCTGGTCAACATAGACAGCCTCTTCTATTATTCTTGATAATATAGCTTCTTTTTTATTGGTACGAATTAGTTTTTTTATTTTTTTATCGGTAATATTATCAGTTACTCCATCTGTGAATAGTAAAATCATTTGATAATCATTATCTATAATATAAGAATTAATGGTACATAATTCATTACAAATACCAATACAAGCACTAATTATATTATTATTTGAAAAGAATCTTAAATGATCTTTTTTGACGCCTCCGTATTTATGATACATCCAAACATCAGAATCATCTTCTGTTACCTGAATTAATCTATTCTTTCGATAAATATAAGTTCTAGAATCTCCTGTATTTAATACTAGAGTCTTTTTTTTATTAATTAAAGCTAAGGTAAGAGTTGTTCCTAGTTTGTCTTCTCCATATTTTTTTAATAAGTTAGTGTTTAAACTCTTTATATATTTTTTTAATAATTGTTCTACTTTTTCGGTATCATTTAGTGTTTTAACGTCTTTATTATAAAACCAGCGATTTAGGGAAGATGTAACATAGTTAGCGGCAACATCTCCTAATTCTCTTCCTCCCATTCCATCAGCAGCGATTAGGAGTTTAATATTTTTATTACGGGGATGTTTAATAGATGAAACAACATCTTCATTTTTTTCTCTAATTAAACCAATATGAGTCTGAGTTTGTAATATTTCCATAAAAACTCCTTTCTTTGCTATTATAACAAATTATATTATAAAATGAAAAGAACCCTTTTTAAAAAATATAGGTATCCTTTAGATTTTTAGTAATAACTTTAGCTGTCTGCTTATTATCCTTTTCATCTATTATAATTTTCAATTCATTAACTTGTTCTTTGATATGTTCTAATTTTTTTTCTAAAACTTCTGAGTTTGTATATTTGATAATTATTTCTAGAGCTTTTATGGTATCTTGAAAAGCTCTATAAATTGCTTCTTGTTGCTTGCTTTCTAAATCTCTAAACAAAGATTCTTTTAAGCTTTCTCCTAATATAATTATATTTATTATTTTGAAATAGGGATAATTTTGATGATTAGGAACCTTATATTTAGAACCATCTATATCAAATGTGATATCTTTTTCATTCCCTATAATAGCACTTTCTATATATTTTTCACAAAATGCTTCCATGTAATTAACACAATTTTCAATGCCTAGGAGTTCTATTTTTTCTTTAATTACCAGATCATATTTATTTTCTATTTTCCAATATAATAGTTTATCTTGAGAGTTGGTACAATTATTTCTCTTGATGGTTGCTACATCTTGGATTATTAAGTTTAATACGGGGTTATTTTTTATCATTTGGGCTTTTAATTTACCAATAATAGTTTCAATAGAAAGAATATAGTTATTAATACTTTCTAATTCTTCTGGTGAAGCTGGTAATGCATCCCATATATTTAGCATTAAATGATGATTTAACTCTTTTTTTATTGTTTCAAGAGCAAAAGTAAAATTATTTATTATTTGTTCTTTTTCAGAATTAGTTAATAAAACAAATGGTGTTTTACTAACTCCTAAATAAGAATGAATTTTACTATAGAATGGTGTATTATCGATATTAATCGGTACCATAACCTCATTATAATAATGATCTATTTTTTCTTTAACACTTTGATACTTTAAGTCATATATTTTATTAGCTTCATTATTTTCAAAAGAACTTTGATAATAACTATTACATATTGACTTAAGACAGCTTAGGATGTTTTCTATTCCTAAACCTTCATGACATAATGTTCCCAAATCATTTTTATCATAATAAAGTGCTCCAGATAATGCTTTGAAAGATTTGGTTAATCTATTTTCAATCTTTTGTAATTCTCCCTTTTGCCCTAAATTTACTTCTTGTAAAACAAGTTTACATCTTCTACCATCTTTTAGTATGATTTCATTTAGATTAGAAGCCGTATTTATCATTGCCAATCTTAATATTTTACTTTCCATAATAATACCCTCATTTATGGGCTATATTATATCATTAATAGCTTTTTTTGTCTATAAAAAAAAGACTTTCGTCTTTTTAATAGTCACAATTTCCTGGTGTTCTTGGATATGGTATTACATCTCTGATGTTTTCTATTCCTGTTAAATACATAATTAATCGTTCAAAGCCCATACCAAAGCCAGAGTGAACGCAACCTCCAAATTTACGTAGATTCATATACCAATCAATAGCATTGGTGTCAACTCCAAGAGATTTAGCTCTTTCAAGTAAGATGTCATAATCTTCTTCTCTTTGACTTCCTCCCATTAATTCTCCGGCACCTGGAACCTCTAAATCAACAGCTGCTACTGTTTTATTATCATCGTTAACTTTCATATACCATGCTTTGATATCTTTTGGCCAGTTAGTAATAAATACTGGGCCATTAAAGTATTCTGTTATATATTTTTCATGTTCTTTAGCAATATCTTCATCATAACTTGGTTCAAATTCCCACTTTTCTTTTGATTTCTTTAAAATATCAATTACTTCTTTATGAGTAATTCGTGTAAAAGAAGAGTTAACTAATTTTTCTAATTTTTCGCGTAATCCTTTTTCTACAAAGTTATCACAGAAATCAATTTCATCTGAACAATGATCTAGGGTATATTTTACAATATATTTTAACATATCTTCTTCAATATTCATTAATTCTTCTAAATCACAAAAAGCTATTTCTGGTTCAATCATCCAAAATTCATTAGCATGTGTTTTAGTATTAGAGTTTTCTGTGCGGAAAGTTGGTCCAAAGGTATATATTTTTTGAAATGCTAAGGCAAAGGTTTCTCCATGTAATTGTCCTGAGCCGGTAATATAAGATAGAGAACCAAATAAGTCTTTTGACATATCTACTTTTCCATCTTCCCCTTTTGGTAAATTATTGAAATCAAGGGTTGTCACTTTGAACATTTGGTCACTACCTTCACAATCTGCTGTTGTAATTAATGGTGTATGAACATATAGGTAATTGTTCTTTTGAAAGTATTCATGAATAGCAAAGGCTGCTACACTACGAATTCTAAATACGGCTTGAAATAAATTAGTTCTAGGACGTAGATAAGCTTGTTCTCTTAAAAATTCACGTGAATGTCTTTTTGGTTGCATAGGATAATCTTCAGGACAATCTCCTAATAAAACTACTTCACTAGCTTTGATTTCAAAATCTTGTTTTCCTTCAGAAGGAACTACTTTTCCAACAACTTTGATAGAACAACCAACATGTAGTTTTTGAATTTGATCAAAGTTTTTTAATTTATTTTCATAGACAATTTGAATATGTTTAAATGCTGTTCCATCTGAAAAATCAATAAAACCAAATTCTTTTTGTTTTCTATGATTTCTAATCCATCCTTGTAATACTACTTCTTTTTTTAATAGTTTTTTATGATTTTCATATATTTCTTTTACAGTCATTGTATTCCTTCTTTCTTTTTTCACTCTTTTCTAGAGTATCATATATTTCTTATTTTGTCATTTTTTATTATTATTCTTTTAATAAACCCATCTCTATTTTCCAGTTAATAATTCTTAATACGGCTTGGTTAAGGCGTTCTTCTGTTATTTTTTTATCTTTTAATGATTGCAATAATTCTTGATACATTTCCTCAAAATCACTTGTTATTATCATATCATTTCCAGCATTTAATGCTAAAGTAGCTGCTTCATTGTTTTCAACATAAGATTTGACAGCATCCATGGCTAAATCATCCGTTATAACAACATTTTTATAATTTAGTGTTTCTCTTAACTCTTTGATTACTTTATCACTTAATGAAGCTGGATAATTACTATCAATTGATGTTATAACATTATGAGATATTAAAATGCATGGTACATTTTCTTCTATTCCGGCTTGGAATGGTATAAAATCATTTTCTTTTAGAGAGGCTAACTCTCTATTATCAATTGCTACTCCAGTGTGAGTATCTTCATTATTACCATAACCTGGGAAATGTTTTAGGCAAGATGCAATATGATTTTCATTGGCATACTTTACCATATGTTTTATTAATTCTGCTGTTTCTTGGGCATTTCTGCCAAAAGTTCTATTATTTATAAAATCATTGGAATTAGTTGAAACATCTGCTACAGGGGCAAGATTTAGATTAATCCCTAAACTTGTTAGTAATTCTGCTTTTTCTTTTTCAGTTTGTTCTAATAATTCATAACCTCCTGTTTCATAGTAGTATCTTGGAGAAGCAAATTTTTCTTGTCGAAAAGCTGGGAAACGACTTACTCTTGTTACATATCCACCTTCTTCATCGACAGCTATGATTAAAGGATATTTCTGTTTTTCTTGAAGAGATGTTAATTCATTAGTTATGCTTTCTTTGGTATGTTGTTCAAAGTCTTTAGCAAATAATAGATAGCCTCCAGGATACAAAGAAGTCCATTTTGAGGTTGATTCTTTACTATAACGAACTAAAAATAATTGACCTATTTTTTCTTCACTTGTCATGCCTTTTAGGATTCTTTCTGGTAATGATAACTCTTCTTTTTTTGCTTTTTTAGTTTCTTCTTTGGGAGATTCTTTTTTAGTATTATCTTGTTGATAATACCAAAATCCTAAACCGAAGCCAATTAAAATAATTAATAGAAGCCAAACATTTATTCTCTTTCTTTTTTTTGGATTACTCATCTAATCACCTTTATTCATTTCTTTTTTAAATTCATTGGGAATAGTTGTTTCTAATAATATTTCTTTTTTTACTTCAGGATGATAAAATTTTAAACGATTGGCATGAAGAAATAATCTTGGATAATTATCTTTTATATCGCCATATTTTTTATCTCCTAATATAGGATGTTTTAAGGAAGCAAATGCTACTCTTATTTGATTCTTTCTTCCTGTTTCTAATTCAATTTGAACCATACTATTTTTATTTTCTTTGATTACTTTGTAGTTTGTAATAGCTTCTTTGGCATCTTTATCTTTACTTATATAAACTAAATTAGTTTTTGTTTCTTTTAATTTTTGAATAATTCGATCTTCTTTTTTATCTAATATGCCATGAACAACAGCGGTATATTCTCTTAGAGAAATATATTCATTCCAGTTTTCTTGCATTTTATTTTTTATTTTTTCATTTTTAGCAAATAAAACAATTCCACTGGTATCTTTATCTAGTCTATGAATAATAAATACTTTAGCTCTTTTGTCTTTCTTTATTAAGTATTCTCTTATCATATGATAAAGGGTTTTTTCTTTTTCTTTAGCTGTCGCGATAGTTAATAAGCCACTTGGTTTATTAACAGCTATTAAGTATTCATCTTCCATTAAGATATCAAATGGTAAACTAGCTTCATTTTTTTGATTGGTATCTATAATAATTATCATGCCTGGATGTAATTTGGTATTATATTTTGTGGTTTTATTATTATTAACATAAATAGATCCGTGAGCTAAATATTGCTTGATTCTTTTTCTAGGCATATTTAATTCTTCTATTAAGTAATCTAATAATAAAGATTCTTTTTTTACAATTAGTTTCATATTGCTATCACCTACCTAGATTATATAACAAAAACCTTTTTTTACAAACAAAAAAAGCTATTGCTAGCTTTAATATCTTTTTTTGATATATTGCTTGATAGCTTTCTCTTCATAATTAATAGGCTTGTAATTCATTATTTGTTAACAATATTTTTAAATAAAAAACAGGATATTTTTCCTGTTCTTAGTCTTTAACTTCTTTTCCTATTACTAATAAATAGGTATCCATTGGATTATAATGACATACTTGTAATACAATTAATCTATCATCAGATGATATTTCTATCATATTATCTCTATATAAAGTATTTTGTAATAATCTACTAACATGGGTTAAATATTCGGTTTTACTATTAAAGATTATTTTCATATGTTCATTATTGGAATCATCAATTATCTTAATAGCTATTACTCTATAATGCATTTTCTTTTCATCAATACTAAGATAGATATCTTTATATGAATCAAAGATATTTTTATTTGTATAAGATTCTAGTTTTATAAAAGGCAAATGATTAAAGTATTTTTCATTTTGGGTATTATGTCCATAGAGATTAATCTGCTTGTTATTGCCTAAATCCGTGTTTCTATAATCAATAAAAGGTACTCCTAGAGCATCATATTGATTATAGTAATTGTACCCTAGATAATAGGAATTATCCATTGCTCTAGTAACATAGGCATCAATTCCTATATTTGGTATTTCTAGTCTTCCTACTATATTATTATTTCCATATTGACTTCTAATATTGGGAAGTATATTGTCATAAGGAACTGGAGTATTCTCTACTGGTTTTTCTTCTAGGGGTTCTTGTGGTTCTTCTTTTTCATTATCTATTTCATTATAAATTGGTGGTTCTTCTTTTTTGGTAGATAAGTAAAGAAAAGAGCAACCAAATCCACTTGATATGGATATTATCAGCAAACTAATTCCTAAAATTAAATAATTCTTCCGTCTTTTCATAATGTTGTTAGAGACTTTTTAGTATTTTCTCTACTCCTTTTTCGTTGTTTGATAAGGTTTTTTTTGCTTTTGTTTGTTTCAATTTTTCACAACTATTTGCCATTCTATAACTATTAGTAATATTAGTTATTAAGGAATAATCACTTTCATTGGCTCCTATTACTAAAATATCTTTTAAAGATATTCCTGTTTTTAAACTAATTTGATCTATTCCTGAAAACATATTTCCCTTATTAGAGGTTATTTCTAATAAGTCTTTTCCATGTTTGTTAATCATAGAAGTAGTAATATTCATTTTCTTAATTTTTGATAATTCTTCTTCTGTTATTTCTACTTCAACTTTATAAATACTTTGTTCTAGATTATTTGTTATTTTCTGAAAAGAATTGTTCTCAGTATAATATGTTGTTTTTTCTGGATCAAAGTATTCTTTAACTTTCTTTAAATTAGGTAGAGAAAGTTTGCTTTTAAATAAGCATCTTTTTCTTTCTACATCATAGACATAACTGCCATTTAGAGAAATAATATAATCCATAAAAGGAAAATCTCTATTATAATCTAATACATCTTGGTAAAGATCATTCGTACAAATAGCAAAGATAATTCCTTTTTTCTTTAGTCTTTCTATTTCCAACATTGTTGTTGTTGGGATTGCTTCTTCATCATTAATTAAAGTGTTATAAAAACTACATACTATCATTTTTATCATTTTAGTTTCCCCCTATGATGATGCCAATATGATATTTCACAGATTAAGATTAGGCTTGAAAGAAGATATCCGGCAATGATATCACTTGGATAGTGGACACCTACATAGACTCTACTAATTCCTATTCCTATCATAATAAAAGTTAATAGACTTGAGAAAAAGATTCGTTGTTTTTTGTCTTTTACCTTTTTATTTACAAAATATAATATTTGTCCATATAATCCTATTGCTATCATAGCATGTCCTGATGGATATGAATATCCTCCTTGTTTAATTAATCTTAAGTGATTTGGTCTTGGCCTTTTAATTATTCTTTTAATTATTTGATTCGATAATACGGTGATAATAATATTGGTTCCAAATAAGTATCTTTCTTTTTTAGTTAAATAAATCATTATAAAACAAGCAATACAAAGAACAGGTATGGTATTACCTAGTATTGTAATAGACTTCATAAAGGTATCCATGGGTAATCCTTGAAACACCATTAATCTCTCATATAGAGCATTATCTATTGATACTATTAATCCTTTTTGAACTAATATTGTTAAAGCTAGAAAGAGAGTTGCTAGTACTATTATGATTATTCTTTGTTTTTTTTTCATAGTATCACCTATTTTTCTAAGGCTTGTTTTACCTCTTTTTTATATACTTCTACTCCTGGTTGATTAAAAGGATCAACGTTAAATAGTATAGCACTAAAAGCAGCACTTAGCATGAAGAAATAGATTAAAGATGAAACGTTTTCAATATCTAATTCTGTCATTTCTATTTCTAGACAAGGTACACCACCACTATAATGGGCTTTTACTACGGAGTCTAATACAATATTATTAATTCTATGGAGTTCTTGTTTATTATATTCAATAAAACTATCTGAGTTTGTTACTTTTATAAATGTTTCAAAAAGAATTTTATTACCTTCTTGAACAAATTGTCCTAAAGAATGTAAATCTCTAGTATGAATGGTTGACATTGGTAGAATTCCAACTCCATCTTTTCCTTCTGTTTCACCAAATAATTGCTTTAGCCATTCTGTGAAAGCACTCATGCTTTCTTCATACACACAGAAGTTTTCCACAACTTTTCTTTGATTGAATAATAGTCTTCTAGTTACAGCATATTCATAAGCAATATCTATTAATCTTTCTCCTTCATAATACCCCTCAACAATATCATCAATATTATAATTAAGAGCAAGAGGTAGAAGATGAGCTGCTGTTAAGAATGAATATCTTCCTCCTATATTTTCTGGAATATCAAATGTTTGATAATTATGAACCATAGCTTCTTCATGGAGAGGACCTGTTGCTTTGTCAGTAGTAATGATAATTCTATTTTTCAATTCTTCTTCACTATATTTTCTTCTTAGTAAATCTTTTAATATTTGATAAGTAACGGTTGTTTCCATAGTACTTCCACTTTTACTAATTACGTTGATACAAAAGTTTTTCTTATCTAAGTGATGTTGTAATTCTTCTAGATATTTACTAGATAAAGTAGTTCCAGCATATATTACTGAAAAACTTCTATCATCAAAATATTTTTGAAATAATTTAGAAAATGAATAGCTTCCTAAAAAAGAACCACCTATTCCTATTACTACTAAACAATCATAATTATCTTTTATGTTCTTAGCACATCTTTTTATATCTGAAACTAGTTCTGGAGATATTGGTTTCATCCAGCCTGTCATTTCATAACTCTTTAGTTTTTCAATCATTTCATTTTTTCTGCTATAAAGACTATTGAACTCTTCTTCATTGATAAAAGACTTAGCATATGTTTTGAAATCAAATTTTATCATATAATCACCTTCTTATTATAAATAGTATATCATAAAAAAAGCTAATTTCACTCTTTATTATTACCTTCATAAATAATTGCTTCATAAATTATGTCTACTAAATGATTACTTGGTTCTAGAGAATACTTTTTCATAATACGTTCAAATATATCTAAACTATAATCTAGTTGTAGATATGGATAAACTAATTCTTTGACGTTAGTTAGTTCTTTTAAATAGTTTTTAGTATAACTATCTTCTATTAGTAATAATGGATAATCTTTTGCCCATTGTTTAAATTTCTCTATGATAAAGTACTTATTATCTACGTAGGTAAACATATCCTTGTCATAAGAAATCATTTGTTTTAAGTCTTCATTATCAATAAATTTATTAGTTACTCGATAATCAAAACGGTCTTCTAATTTTATTCCATTTAGTTTTAAGGCACTAATTTGAGCAATAATTCCTTTTTCTGAATCACTATGAGTAGGTATTATTTCTACAATAATATATTTATCTTTTTGTAAATCCATGTTTTTCCTCCTCTTTTATTATACCATTTTTTTCACAAAAAAAGAGGTTTCCCTCTTTTATTTGTGAATATGTATTTCAACAAAGTGTTCTTTCTTATCATTTTCTAATAATATAGTTGAAGAAATAATTTCTTTTTTATCTATTATTACTTTGTCTTTTGATTCTTTTCTTACTTCAATATTATAAGTTGTATCCTGATAATGATAAACTGCTCGATAGCCTTCCCAAGAAATTGGAATTTTTGGATTTATTTTTAATTTATTACCTATCTTATTAATTCCTAAAATTTCTTGGACTCCTACTTTATAGAACCAACCTGCAGAACCGGTATACCATGTCCAACCACCTCTTCCTGGATAATTATCTGAAGAATAAATATCAGCAGCAATTACATATGGCTCGACTTTATATTTATCTACGTCTGCGGTTGTTTTTGTTCTATTTACAGGATTTATCATTTGATAATAACGATAAGCTCTATCATGATAACCGGCTTTAATTAAAGCCATTAAATACCATGATACGGCATGAGTATATTGTCCTCCATTTTCACGAATTCCTTTTGGATAATTCATAATATAACCTGGATTATTTAAAGATTTTGAAAATGGTGGTGTCAATAGTTTAATAATCTTATTCTTATCATCTACCAATTGTTCTTCTACAGAAGTTATTATTTTTTCTACTCTATCCTTTGGTGCTACTCCACTGATAATTGAGAAACTTTGAGAAATTAGGTCAATTTTACATTCAGTATTTTCATGACTTCCCATAACGTCTCCATTATCAAAGAATGCACGTAGATAATAAGAACCGTCCCATGTCTTTTTGTTAAGATTTTCTTTTAATTTTTCGTTGAAACTTATATAACTAGCTGTATCAAAATTCTTATCATAGTTTTTCATCATTTTGGTGAATAAATCAATAGTATTGTATAAGAAGAAACCTAACCAGACACTTTCTCCTTTTCCTTTAATACCAACACGATTCATTCCATCATTCCAGTCTCCTCCACCCATAAGTGGTATTTTGTGACTTCCTAATGATTTCATTGATTTTTCTAATGATTTTAAGCAGTGTTCTAATAAAGTGTCTTTGTTATCTGAATAATGGAATACCATTCCTTTTTCATTTTCATAGTCACTTAATGTTTCTCCTACAACATATGGTACTTTTTCTTTTAAGATATCATAATCGGAAGTTGTTTCTATATAATGAGTAGTTGCATAAACTAACCATAGGAAATCATCTTGATAACGACTACGTAAACCAAAATGGTTTTTCTCATGCCACCAGTGTAATACATCTCCTTCTTCAAATTGATGAGAAGCATTATTTAAGATTTGATGTCTTGTAAATTCTGGTTCTATTAGGACAATATTCATTGCATCTTGCAACTGATCACGGAAACCAAAAGCTCCACTAACTTGATAGAATCCTGATCTAGCAAGAATACGAGCTGATATTGTTTGGTATAAATACCAACCATTTATCATATAATCAAAACTATTATCTGGTGTTTTTACTTGAATAGTACCTAATGTTTTATTCCAGTAATCTTTGACTGCTTTTAATTCTTTTTTACAGTTGGCAATATTAGTATATTTTTGAATAAGTGCTTTATTTTCTTTATCGCTTAAGCTACATCCTAAGACAAATATCAATGTTTTTTCTTCTTCTTTGTCTAAATCTACTTTTACTTTAATGTTTTTAACTAACATTTTATTACATTCTGCATAATCAATATGTTCTGAAGAAGACATAAAGACATTTACATCACCATAATTAATACTATAGACATTTCTCATCTTTAAGTAGTTATCATCACCCATAAACTCTGTTAGGATGTGTCTTGTTGTTTTTTCTTCAAAGTTTCCAAATGTAGGATTTATCCAGAATTCAACGTCAACAGGAGTCTTAGCTTTTTTATTTTTTAATTTCATGAAGTATATTTTTACATTATCTTCGGTTGCTACAAATTCGGTTATTTCATGTTTAAAATCTTCTGTTTCACTTTCTAAAATAGAATATCCAAAGCCATGAATACACTTTTCTGGGTCAAAGTTTTGACCATTGAATTTAAAGCCTTCACTCTTATCATTAATTACCATTTCATTAGTCCATGATGATATTTTAAACTCACTAGAATTATAGGCATATGTATAACCACAACCATTGTTGGTAATAATTGTACCAAAGGTTTTATTGGCAATTATGTTAGACCATGGCATAGGCGTATTTTTATTATAAATAACATACTCTTTTCCACTATTTTTAAATCCACCATAACCATTATCCATTTGTAATTTTTCAGTGTTACTTATTGCTAAATTCTTTTCAATTGGATATGTTGGATAATCACTAATTGAATTGTTTTTCTGTAATTCTTCTACAGCTTCTTTTAAACTCATATGATTATCTACAACAAATCTAAGTCTTGGAACTACATTCAATAAACTTCTATCTTCATCTGTTATTTCATCTTTATTAATGACTGTAATACTTCCTGGAGTATGATAGAAACTATTTAGGGTATAGATACGATACATTTCTGAATCAATTTCTTTTTTGATTAATTTGGCTGATTCGTTACTTTCATTATTGATAATAATAATATCTACAAAGATTGATTTATTCTTGTAATATTCAAATGCTTTTAAAATTTCATGGATAAAGCTCATATCACTAATATCATAGATATCTACTGTGATGATTGGGCGATCACCACTAACTCCAAATTTCCATAAACCAGTTTGGCCTAAAGCATTCTTTCTTAAGAAGTTCATTCTTTCTTCGTTTACAGATATTCTGGTTGTTTGATACAAGTAATTTAACATGATATTGAATGTCCTCATGTTTTCTCCTGATATATTCATATTCTTTGTATCAATAACATTCATTAAAGTTGAAATACGGAAAGCTTTTTCAATGGCATAAGCATTGTTATAGTAATTTATAATTTCTTCAATTTGCTCTCTACTTCTACCAAAACCAACTAGTAAGTATACTGATATTGAACCATTGGCAGGTACTAATACTTTATTTCTAAGTGATAAAACAGGATCTAAGTTTTCTCCAGCAAAATTGGTTAAATCACTTGATAGAGCCTTGGCATCTGTTAACTGGTGATTTCTTCCTATAAAATTAACACGTTCTGTTTCATAAGAATAGTTTTCTAATGGATTGTCAATGATCATTCTAGTTACCATATAACTATTAACATTATTATCTCCACGACCTTTTCTTTTGGCAATTAAACTGTCTGTTCTTGGGTCAAAATCTGTTTTAATAAACATATTATTAAATACTTTATGACCTACATCATCCATATTTTCTGAAAGAATTGGTTCTGTATAACTGGTTAATTCAAGTTCTTTGTCTATATCAGATTCATTCTTGAAGGTTATTCTTCTAATTTCAGCATGATGATTTTTACAAACTACTATTTCTGTTTTAGTAGAAATATCTTCATCTTTTCTTAAGAATTTAATCTTATCTGAAGCAAACACAACTTCATATTTATCAGGTTTTTCATTCATAGGTGCATAGGTATTACTCCAAATATGATTATTCTTCATATCTTTAATAAATAAGAATATACCATAATCTTGTTCGGTTACTTTACGATAACGATTTAATTGTAATGTACGATATCTAGAGAAACTATTTCCTCGATCATTCATGATAAGCGAATACTTTTTATTTGATAATACTGACATTTCTGGTAAGTATGAAATATAATCAAAGGCTCTGATATCATTTTCAATTTTTTCTTTGTTATAGTTATATTTTTTATACTTAGCCATTTTCATATCAATATTTGTTTTTGTTTGAACTTTTTCTTTTAATAATAATTCAAATGTTCTGATATTAACATTAGAATGGAAGTAATCTTTCATAATACCTTTTTTAAGATAGTTTGTAATACCTAGTAAACTCATTCCTTCATGATGGGCAAAATATGCTTTTACAATTCCTCTATTATCATAGTCATAGGCTTCATAGAAACCATATTCGCCATACATATCTAACTCTTTGAATTTTTTTAAATTCTCATAGACTTCTTCTGGGAATAACTCAATAGCCATTATGGAAGAATAAGGTGATAATACAATTCTGTTTTCTTTATCTTCTTTAGCTTTTAGATATGGGGTTGAAAAGGCTTTATATTTATAGTTAAGAGCATTATCTAGCTCATTATAAGCAGATTCTGAAATTCCCCATGGTAATTTATGAGATACTTTATTGATGTAATCTTTTTGGCAGAAAACAGCAAAATGATAAGATTCATCTAATAGAGTATTTGGATAGTTTCTCATAAATAGTAATGGCATGAAGTATTCAAAGGCAGTACCAGACCATGAGATTAATCCTTTTCTTCCTTTATAAGTTGTTAATGATTTATCTAAAGAGAACCAATGCTTACTAGGAGCATCTCCTAAGCAAATTGCTACATAACTGGTTAGTCGAGATTCAGAGGCAAACTTATTGTAGTTATAGGTTGATAGTTTTCCTTCATCTTCATCATAACCAATACTAAATACATCTTTTTTAGTATATAGCTTTTTGAAATTAGCATTTTTTATTAACTTATCACATAGTTTTACTAATTGTTCTTGTCCTTGTTTTGCTAAAAATTCACGAATCATAATAACACAAGCAATTAAGTTTCCTGAATCTACTGAAGATACAAAGTAAGGAGGCATAACTTTTTTAGTTTCAATATTATACCAGTTAAATAAATGACCATGCCATTTTTCTAGTGAATCTATGGAAGTTAATATTTTTCCTAAGTAATCAATAGCTTTTTCTTTATCAATAAAGCCTAGTTCTTCGGCACATACTACACTTGTTAAAGAATAACCTATGGCTGTAGGAGAAGTTCTTAAATCAATTTTTTCTTCTCTATTATCTTGATAATTATCTGGTATTAAATAATTATATTTTTCTTGTAAGCCATCAGCAAAATATTGCCATGTTTTTTTAGCTAATTCTTTAATATTATCTACTTTTTTATCACTTAGTTCAATTTGGGTATGGTCTATATCACTACTGACAAAATATAATACAAAAGGTGCACTGATAAAGACAAGGGCTATTAAATAAGCTAATGGATTGGCTTTTATAATTCCAATACCAATAAAAATAGCAGCAAAAACAAAGTTTATTGAGAAGTTTTTAATATAATTTTTTAAGCTACCATTTACGGTCTTTTCAACTTCTTCAGCTGTAATCCAATTTAAAAGATTCTTATGACTAATAAATAGTCGATATAGTGTTCTAAAGAAAGCATCCATATATAGTTTTGAATAATATGGTACTGTTGCTAAAACAATGTATGATCTAAATATTAAACTTTTTCCACCATAATATAAGTTTTTATAATATACAGCTTTTATATTCTTTCCTTTACGAACCATATTACTTCGTAAGAAGAAAATAATGGATATAGCAATTTCTAAGACAACAAGTGTTATCCAGAATAATGATTTTTTTAAGCTACCACTAAATGCTAATAATAGCATTATTAGTAACATTGGATATAAGAACATTCTTATGATATTATCTAATATTTTAAATTTTCCTAGTAAATTAATTGGATTTTTTACTTTATTATTATTCTTATTAGGCACTTTATTTTTAATCCAACCTATAATTTGAGTATCTCCTCTAGCCCATCTATGTTGTCTTGTTACATCTATTAAGAATTTAGATGGAAAGCCATCGATTACTTCAATGTCTGATACAAACCCACAACGTAGATAATTACCTTCTAGTAAGTCATGAGATAGTATTAAATTATCTGGAAAGGTATTGGCTAAAATTTCATTAAATACTTTTAAATCATAGATTCCTTTTCCAACAAAGCTACCCTCTCCAAAGGAGTCTTGATAAACATTTGGCACTACGGCTGTATAGGTATCAAATCCACCAATTCCGGCAAATATCTGACTATATAAACTTTTATTAGTAGCTTCAATATCTACACTTACTCTTGGTTGCATAATTCCATATCCACTAATAACTTTGGTCCTTGAACTATTTAAGACAGGCTTATTCATTGGATGAGCCATGGCTCCTACTAAATTTAGAGCAGAGTTTAATACTAATTTTGTATCGGTATCTAGGGTAATAACATATTTAATTCCTAGTTTATTTTTATGAAGCATGTTAATTTGAAAATACTTTTCTTCATCAACTGGTTCACCTAATAATATTTTATTGAATTGAACTAATGCTCCTCTTTTTCTTTCATATCCTAGAAAACTATTTTCTTTAGGATTCCAAATTCTTTTTCGATAAATAAAATAGAATAACTCTTTTTTATACTTTTCATTTAATTTCTTAGCATATTCTTCTCCATAAGCTGTTATTTCAGCGTCATAATCAGTGTCTTTGGTAGTAGCTGCTTTTACATCACCTAATAAAGTAAAATATAAGTTATCTGATTTATTTACTATATAGAATGATTCTAAGACATCAAACATTTCTTTTATTTTTTGGGTATTTCCTACGATTGTTGGAATTACTACCATTGTCTTAGATTCCTTAGGTATTCCTTTTAAATAGTCTAATTTAGGTATAACTGCTGGTGGTATTACTTTCACCATAAATTCATGCATGATTTGACTAATTAATTGACTAATAGGAATAAATAATATAATAAAACCTAATACTCTTGGTCTAATAAAATACTTTGATGCAAAAAATGCTGTTATACTTGTTGCTAATACTAAAGTTAATATATATATAAATACTTTAAGGGTATTATTGGTATTTTTAAATAGTTTAAATCCAATATGTTTATTGGGAGTAAATATTTTTTCCAAATAGTCATACTCTTGTTGATGATGTTTTTTAGCTAGAGAAACTAGTTTATTACGGTATGATATTTTTGACTCGATGGTCATTTCTTTATAAGCTGGATCTGTTAATAATAGTTTTTCTGTTTTAGAAACTTTTTCAAATAACTCTTCTGTTGAGTATTCAAAGAATTCTTTTAAATCATTAAAAATATTTGATATTAATAAGTTATTTTCAATTCTTTTTTGATATTCTTCATTAATCAATTCTTTTAAGCTTACGCTATGTTCTTTTAGATATTCATTTAATTCTTTAAATAACTCATTACTATTACTACCAGTTCTATATAATTGATTGTTTATTTCAAATATATAATGGGAATTTCCAATAATATCAAAATTTGCTGGTAAAAAATCTGCTACTGTTAGTGTTTCATGATTTCTAATAATTGTTGCAACATCTTCTTTATCAATAAGTTTGGCATATTCTTCTTTGCATAATTCATTTAATCTTTCTGTATAAATCATGATAATAATATACATAAATGAAGACAATTCTTGATAAGAAAATGCCTTTTTATTATCTTTTTGAAATTTTTTTAATTCCTCTACTAAAAATTTAAAACTAATATTATAGTTTTTACTATTTATAATACTCTTTAAAAAATAATAGTTTTCTTGAATAATCTTTTTATTTTTTTTAATTAATTTCTTGGAATTGAGTATGGTATTTTTGTGTTCTACTATTAGATAGTAATTATCAATTAACCATTCATTTGTGATTTCAACATATTGATGATTTTTTGTTTTATTGACTAAAAAATTGTAATATTCTGTAATATCATCAAAATCACTATAATATTTTTTTATTATATTTGCCATTACATCCACTTCCCTGATTAGAGTATATCATAAAAACTTTGAATTAACTAGAAATAAAGCATAAAAAAAGAATGATTTTTTATCATTCTTTTATGCATGTTTTTTATAAGTAATAACTCCTAGTGAAGTTCCTAATAAAAGCGCTCCCATAATTAGATAAATTAATTCAGTTGATGTATCTGTATCAGGTACTGGCACATATGGAGTAACACATTGACTCTTATATTCTTCCTCAGTTACTATAGTTCCATTTGAACCATAATAATTGTTATTATAAAGTTCGCATTTATGTACACATTGACTTGTATATTCTGCTTCACTTACTCTAGTACCATTTATACCAAAGTACATATTATCTATTATGTCACATTTAGGTTTTTTACATTGAATTATATAGTTTTCGTAAGATACTTCTGTTCCATCAATTCCTAAATATTTATCGCCCATTGGTTTACAACCACATTCTGTAACAAATACTTCATGAGTCACAACTGTACCATTTATACCAACATATTTATCTCCAACTTTTTTACAAATAGGTTTTTTACATTGAATTACAAAGTCTTCATAACTTACTTGGGTTCCATTATTACCAAAGTAAACATCTCCAACTGGTTCACAATTATGAGGCTCACAGTCAATTGAATAAGTTGTTTTATCTACAACTTCACCTTTTTTATTATAATATTTACCATTTACATAATCACATGATCTTTTTACTGGTGTTACTGCTAATTTAGCTGAGTAAGATACTACTTTATTTGTTTTTACTAAAACGATTAATTCTTGAATACCAGAATCTCCTGTTGTGTATCTTTCAATTTCAGCAACTTGACCATTTGCTTCTGCTTTTATTGAGAAATTTACTGTACCAGTAACTTTTTCTTCTGGAATTTGAACATATATTTTTGCATTATTAGTAGCTTTTGAAATAGCAGAATAATTACTATTTACGATAGTTGCTCCGGCTGGGGCACCTTCTAAAGTTAACTTTGCTTCTGTTGCATTTTCCATAGTTACTGTGATTACACCAGAACGATAATATTTATTATCACTTGTAATTGATAAATTACTACTACTAGTAGTTAATTTTACACTTGGAGTATGGGTATAATTACTATTTTTACTAGCTTCGGCAGATAATGCTTTAGCTTTTTTCACAACATCTAAGTTACTATGCTTTTTCCAGAAATCAGACATATGATTACTATCATAAAGCCAAATAGCTAATTGAGTTGCTAAATATTCATTATCACTATATCCAGTTTTATCAAATAAATATAGTACTCCACCTTTTGATTGTTTGCTTTTAAAGGTCATGGTTTTTCCTTCAGATGGACCAGTTCTATTTGGTGTGATACAGAAAGCATAACCCTTTGTTGTGTGGAACTTTGTTTGTCTTTGACTTTCAGTCCAAAGATAATTTTTTTTATCAACAGTTATTGTTGATTGTGCATATACATTAGATGTTGTAATTACTATTAATAATATTATTAATATAGCAATTCCTTTTTTTACCATTTTTTTCATATAATTCCCCCCTAGGTACATGTATTATAGCACATTCGTTAAAATCTTGCAAGTGCAATAAAAAACTCGATTTCTCGAGTACTTTTTTTAATGGCGGAGTAGGAGAGATTCGAACTCTCGCGGCAGTTGCCCGCCCTACACCCTTAGCAGGGGCGCCTCTTCGGCCTCTTGAGTACTACTCCATCCGCATATATATTATTACACAAAATAGCTTTATATGTCAACAAAAAAACATTATTCTTCCGACATAACTTGTTTTACTAGTTCAATATTTTCTGTTTGCTTGTTAATTATTTCCGTTAATTCTTTCATGTCAGATATATATTCATCCCATTTTTTTTTAAATTCATCTGCTGATATTCCTTGCCAGGCATCTCCTGTTTGTCCAATAGAATCATTTATGATTTCATTCATTTTTTCTACACAGTTATTAATTGTTTGAGATTGCTCTTTTATATCTTTTAGGTTTTCTTCTATACCAATAAAGTTATATTTATTTTCTTCCATATACTTCACCTTTTTAATCTATATGATTTTTTAAATAGTTTGTCTTTTCTTCTAATTCAATTTTCTTGTTAAGAATTATTTGACTCATTGTTTTCATTAGTTCAATAATTTGAAATAAACTGTTTTTCTTTTCTTTATATGCATCAATAATTAATTGTTGTCCACTCATGTGTTCTTGGAGATTATTAAAATCCTGATCTAGCTTTTGTAGTGATTCTGTACACATTCTTATTAATCGTTCTATGATATCATAGGTATCTTCTATTTTCTTTAAGGAAAATGCTAACTCTTCATTCATTTAATTCACCTCTTTTAATTATACTTATATAATATGATTGTACTAATTATTTAATCATCTGTCAAAAAAAACACCTAAGTGGTGTTTCATTTTTTTATTTGGTGACGAGTACGGAATTAAATTAATAGTTAAGATATAGTTTGTTAATGTAGTATTTATACCAATTAGAACAATTAATTAAATTGTATTTGATACAGTTTTTGAATTTTTAAGTAATATTTAAGACTTCAAATGAAAGGATTAAATATGAATAATTGTATTAATTTAAAAATTAAATTAAATAGAACACTATATTGTAAAAAAAGAAAGAAGATTATAACTATAGATGATTGTAAGTTATGTAAATATAAAGAATATAAAAATATTCAGCAAAAGAAAATAAAGCAAAGAACTTATAAACAAGCTAAGAAAGAAAAAAATAGATATAGTATTATATATAAGGATATGAATAAATGCTGCGTAGAAGGTTGTGAAACACCATATTATAAAGTAGAATCAAACGAAGTTTTTGAAGGTTCATTCAGAAATAGATCTATTTTAAATGGAGCAATATGTCCTCTATGTAAAAATCATCACAATTTATTTCATAATAATATAATATTTAATTTAGAATATAAATTATTATTCCAACAATTATATGTTGAAAGAAAGTCATTAGAATGGTTTATAAAAACATTCGGACAGGATTATACCGTTAAATACAATAAAATAGCGAAAAGTGGCAATTACATAAAATAATTTGCCACTTCTTTTTCTTTTACTTCTATTTTTTCATCACAATCAAGTATTGCATAATACTTATTTTTCTTTTTTTGAATTAAGATTACTTTATAATCAGTATCATATATTTCATTAATTTTAGCAATCTCTTCATCATTTAATCTTCTTGTTTGGTACATTATAATCCCTCCTTTCAGGCGATATAATATAACAATATAAATATATATGCAAATGACTAATTTTTAAAATTCAGATACATTTTATACTCAAATATGTGATTTTTTCTCTCATTTTTACAATTTTCATGCAAAAATTGTATTAAAAATACAATTTTGCACATTTTTTAACTTTTTTTGTGCAAAAAAAAAGTTAGCCTTAATTGGCTAACTTCTTTTATTTAACTCTTACTTTTTGATCTACATATATTAAATTTTTATTTTTTATATTAGGATTTAACTTTAATAGATTATTGACTGTAGTATTATATCTATTTGCTATTCTAGTTAAATTATCACCTGCTACAACTGTATAATATTGGGCTGTTGGAGAAGATGTTCCATTTAATATTTCATTTACTCTACCTTGCACTTCAGAATAATTATATCCCTCAGCTTCAAGATTTGTTTTTCTTTCTGGATAATTTCCATACTTACCATTAATAACATCTCTAGCAATCTCGTCTATACTTTTCTTAACTGGTTTTGAAGGTGAACTAGGTGTTTGAGTTGTAGTATTTTTTGGATATCCATTAAATCCAAGTTTTTTAATAATTTCTGGATAATCATAATAGCAATAATCTTGATCTACACATTGACCTGCAATATATGGACTTCTTACATAATTTGTTTCTCCACCAAATTGCCACATTGTATTAGCAAGGTAGTTACTAGGTTTATTTTTTGTCCAATAAGCTAACCATTTATCATATCGTTTAACTCTTTCTTGATTAATCCAATTATTAAACCAATCTTGATTAGCGTATATTCCTACATAATAACCAAGTTCTTCAAGTCTTTCACAAAAGCCACATATACCATCAGTAATTGCTTCTTTCCCTGCATTTCTTAACCAACGACGTTCACCAGTATCATCTTCAACATCAATATATATAGGATAATCGAATTGCTTTCCTTTTAAACAATTTTCATAAATCCAATTAGCTTCAGATACACCTTTTTCATATGAATTAGCACACGTAAACCAATAAGCTCCTACACCAATTCCTTTTTCTTTACATTGATTATAAAAATTTTCAAATTGGTTGTCTTTAGCTTTACTTACTCCATTTCCATAGCCAGTATAACCAGCCCTTAAAATAGCAAATTCTACTCCAGTATCTTTTAAAATATTAAAATTAATTCCTGCGTTATGGTGTGATAAATCAATTCCAAATTTTTGCATATTATTCTTCTCCCTTCAATTTTCTTAAATTATGGACTATATCATATGTTCCACCTGCAATTAATCCACTTGCAGCTATTGCAAAACTAAAATCTTTTGTGATGAAATATTTTATTATTGCAATTATTACACCAACTAATATATTTTGGATAGGTATTAACTGATTTTTAAATTTAGGGTGTTTTTTTGCAACAAATCCTAATACAATTTCAACTACAATAGATATTAATGCAATTAGGTATTCAGTATTCATAATATTACCTCCTCATTTAATTATTTATTTATTAAAAATTCTTGAAGCTCTTCCTGAGCTTTCTCTAATTTGTCATGAGAATTACCATTTATTTCATGACTGACTAATGCCAAGACAGAATTACATAAAACTTTTGTAAATGATTCTTGTCCTTCCGAATCGTCTTCTAATTTTTTTATTCTTCTTTCATGATTTTGTAAAGTTATTTCATGTTTAGTTATTTTGCTTCCTTTTTTCCAATTCAAAATTAGATTAATTGCACCACCAACAACAGAGATAGCACCACATAAAGCAAATAATACTACAAAGAAGTTTTTGATACTATCAAATGTCATATAATATCCTCACCTTCTATTATTTTTCTTACTTCTTCTCTCCAAATTGGTGGAACTTGATCTATTCTTTTTTTACCTTCTCTTACTAATTTCACATAAAACTGTACCATTATAGCAACCCTCCTAAAAACTCACCAATGTCATTTAAAGCAGTTATTACCTGTTCTTCAAATGTTGGTTCTGTATTATCATAATCAATCCAACTTAATGGATTTGCTGCAATCATTTCTTCTGTTATTTCTTCAGAATTTACAATAAATTCATTTTCATTGTAAACAAAAAGAACCTCTTCGGTTCCTTCTTCAGATTCTCTATGATCTTCTCTAATAAAATCTCTAATAAAAACAACTGCACGTCCATCATTTTGCAGTTGATATAGATAAGGTCCCTGTTGTGTTGGGAACTCTGCTATTCTTTGCTTCATTTGATATTACCTCCTTCGCTACTCTTATAGAGCGATTCATTTTTACTTTCTTTTTATATTTATAACTATTGGTATATTTAAAATAACCATAATAAGAGGCTAATGCTTGAGCTTCTTTTAATGTCATTGTATCTTTCCCTTTAACTTTACTAAATAACCTATTTGCAGGTTTAAATATTCTTTTTCTTATTGTAGTATGATCTGAATATATTTTATATCCCATCATATCTATTGGCCTGCTATCTATAGGAAATAATTGATAATCCAATTTTAATTTTAAATAAAAGAATTTACTAAGATACTTTTCAAGCTCAATTGCAGCCTTTTTGACGTGTTTTTTGTTACTTCCGATAAGAATTATATCGTCCATATAAAACAAGGTATGATGTATTAAATTATACCTTTTTCCACGTCTTATTAGATATAACATTTCAGTAACATAATGATAAGGATAAGACATTATGTAATTAGCCATATATTGACAAAAATATGAACCAATACATAATCCCACTTCTCCGTATGTATCAATTAATGTATATGCTAAATAAAGTATATCTTTATTTTTAATATCTCTTTTTAATAATCTTTTAGCAATCGAATGATTAACACTTGGATAAAATTGTTTAACATCAGCCTTAAAAAACCACTTGCATTTTTTAGGATTAGTTCTTATCCATGTTTCAATTGCTTGTTTTCCGAATAATTGGCCTTTTTTTGGAAGACTGGCACATTGATAATGACCAATCTTGGCATTAAACATATCTTTTAAAGCATTTACAACAACATAATCATAACATTGTTGTTTCATACTAGCAGAGCCGATTATACGTGTTTTTTTAGATCCTTTATCAATTATAGTGTTATAATTAATCTTCTTTAATCTAATTGATCTATTTTTTATTTCTAAAAACATTTCATGAGCTGCATAATTAACTATAGGATAAAGTTTTTCTTTATCATTAATAGCATAATTATATAGCCTATATGCAATAGTTTTAATATTAGATATCTCTTGAAAATTATGAAGATATTCCCACTTCATCAAATATTCTGCAAGAAAAAAGATAGTCTTTTTTTCTTTCCATCTTGACTTTCTCGTAGGTGAGCCACCTAAACAATCAAAGAGACAATTTCTAACAAATTCCTCTGATAACTCAAAATTCTTTAAATATCGTTTCATAATATAACCTCTCAAGATATCAGGGGCTTTCGGACTTTACTACTAACCCCACATTATATCCATTAACATATAACGTCTCTAATCGTTCTCTTGATGTGCTTTGTAGAACTTTCAAGTTGGTGTTTCAATCTTAAATTTTAGCTATGCTAAATGAGATAGATTTACATCTATGTCCTTCTTGGGTACGGCCCTGAAAATTTAACTCATATTAATTATATCTTGAGGTACGAGCGAGGATATTCCAATTACCATTTGATATTCCATTATTCGTATTGAGACAGGACAAGCCAGCATTACCATTATTATTCAGATTGCCGAGCCACAAGCAAAAAACCTCTTTTTCGGGTCCTCATTAATATTATAGCATACTTTTAATTAATTAAGGGGGAGTCCCCTCTTGGCAAGGCCAATTCACCCCCTTACACCATTTGTTGAGAGACGAGCGAGGATAAACCAATTAACAAGTGATAAGCCACTACGCGTATGGAGACAGGACATGCCAGCAAGACCATAAGCATTCAGAAAGCCGAGCCACAAGCATTCCCTTTGACCACTTGTTGCATTATCCACATATAATCCATCTGCAAATCCTGTAGAAGTTCCTGATCCACTTTGACCTGCTTCTGTAGGTACCATTAAACCATTAGTAAGATCATAATCGTATCTAGTTATGTAATTCCATGCGTTTAATGTAGTTGGTTGAATTGATAAAGAGGATTTTGTATATGTATCTTTAATAGTTGCAACAGTTCCACTTAGTTTTGTTGCATTATTAGTCACATAAACTTCTCTCTTTCCTGTATTATCTATAATATCTAGTATTGCATTACCTGCTACTTCATAGCCTCCTACAGCTATTTCTATACCATTAAACACCATTCCATGTTTTCCATTAGTGTTATTTATAGGAGAGCCATATCTACCTCTTACAAACTTACTATAACCACTTCTTTCGTGCATTGTAGAAACATAAGTAGTAGAAGTAGTGTTAAAGTTAGCATGATCAAGAATTAAAGCTGTATGATCTGTATCTACAGTTTCTTTAGCTATTACTCTAGCAGATTTACAAATATTGTGAAGATATTTATTAATACGATCATTATTAGTGGCAGTGCCTCTATCACCAACAGAAACACAACTTAATAAATCAATATTTGCAGCTTGTGCATTTGTTAAAACAACTCTATGAACTCCTGTTTCAGCAGTCGCTACAGCATATTGATAGTTGTTTGATGTATTTCCAGCCATAATTGATTGAGTGTTTCTTGTGGCGAACTTTAACCAAAAGTCTCTCATAATAAATCCATATTCTGACATTAAAGCAGCAGAATAATAATTACCTCTTGTATGGAAAATAGTAATACAATTTGTATAATTCATGTTATGATCTGCATTTTCATCTCCTGCAGAAGAACCTGTTAAATGACATGCAGGATCTAATCCTGCAGCACTTCTTACTTTGTTATTATTATCATATCCTGCAACATATTTTGCAATAATGAAATATGGTTTAAAGTTTCCATTTTTATCTTTTCCTAAATCAATAAGAGTATATCCATCTCTTGGAATCCATGACATAGAGTATTCCATTTTCCCTGAACTATTTATTCCATATTTTTCATATCTTGAAAAATGTACAGTTCCAACATCAGGAGTATAAGTTACTCCATCAATTGTAACATCTTGTATTTCTGAAGGAGTCTCACCATAATTAGACATTCCTTTTAATGCTGTAATAATATCTTCTCCATTAATATTGATATAATTACAATCAATTGATTCAAATATTTTAGGATAATTGTTTACTTCTGCAACTGAATCAGTTCCAGGAGTGATACTTAATCCTACATTATCATACAATTTAGTACAGCTAGAACTATTGTTAGTTGCGAACAAATCCCATTCAACACCATATTCACCTTCTGTAACTAGCATAGCTCTCATCATAGTTAAAAAATCTTTTATTTTTGTTGGATTTGTTCCATTAAGAAGGAATCCATTTATATTAGCAACATTATCATCAACATATTTTTTCCTTGTAAATTGATTATTTGTAGTAGGATCTATATTCGCTTCAGGTAATGTTGTAAATGTAAACTTATTAGGTATTGTTTCAGGATCTGTCTTTTGTACAAAATCAGCTAATTCTTGTGTGGTCCAATAATCAATTCCCTTAACTGGTGAATATGCTAATAAAGTCCATGCACTTGTATCTGTTGGACTACTAGTATTATTATCTGTTCTTGATACATAACTAGATCCATTATAATTAACAACATCTAATCTGTTATAAGTAGTTGATGAATTATATATTCCTTTATGAACATAACTTACTTTTCCTATTTTTTCTCTTATAGCCATTAAATAATCACCTCCAAATAGCCATTTTCATCAATATTAAATTGTAATAACATATCATCTGTTTTTCTCAAATATAATTCTCCTGTATCAATATCTAATTCAAAAGTAGCAAAATTATAATTACCATCAATAAGTAATTGATCAACTTCATTTTTTGTATAAGTTGTGCTTTTATCAGCTTTACCTGTTTCCAAATTAGATATTGCTGCATTATAATCAGAAACTAAAACATAATCATCTAATGTAGATTCCAAAGTATCTACATTAACAAGACCCGAAATAAGTGATGTTAATGGAACTCTAGTAATAGATCCATTTTGAAGAGTTATTACTAATTCTTTATCTGTACTATTATAAGTAACACTTAATACAACAGATTCCATTGGTAAATCTATTTCATTAGAAGTATCAATAGTATTATTATTTTTATCTTTTAAAATAGCTTTTATTTTATATGTAGAAGTATCCATCAATAATTGAATTTTATTTCCTGTTTCACTTATCAATGAATAATTTAACAAATTACTATTAATTTCATCAATTGCGTCTGCATTATCACCTATAGCTTCTGTATTATCATCTATCTTTTCTTCTAAATATTCTTTAACATTATCTACATGATCATTAGTAGTAAAATCACTATCATTTGTTAAATCACTTGTTTTAGTTGGAACAATAATATCAACATTTTTATTTGTAATTGTTCTAGCAGTTCCATTTACAGATATACTTTCAATTAAATTTACATCAGCTGAAGCTTCTATTCCATCAAGTTTAGATTTAAGAGTATCAGTAAAATCATTTTTGGATAAACCATATCCTTCAACTTTATCAACTTTATTTTCATCTAAAATCTCAATATTATTTGCATTAGTTTGAATTGCAGATTCTATTTGCTCCTTATCAGTTGGAGTAAGAGGAACTGTATTAGTTGTATTTGATGTATAAGAACCATCAATTACTTCCTTCGATATAGGATCAGGAGAATATACTTTTTCAAGAGTATTGTTATTAGAAATAAGTCCGAATGCTCCAATTTCAATATTCCCTTTATAGACTAAACATTCATTTGGAACATAACATTCATTATTTGAATCAAGACTCAATTCAATAGCTGAATCATTTATAAAAAACACAGCTTTCTTCACTAAATTATTATAATCTTTGTCAAAGAGAAATTTACATTTAGTTACATTGTATTCTCCCTTATTAAGATTAGCATTTTGTTTTATTGTTACTTTATCTGTAGTAACATTTAAAATTATTTGTTTAATAATTACACCTCCTAACACTTAATAATGTAATTCATTAATAAACTTGGTTGAATAAGACTAAAAGGATCTCCATTTCCAGTATTTCCAATTGAAACAGAGTGAGAATGATCTCCTACAGCACTAGTATAATTATCAGACCACCCATCTTGATTCCAGCCATTACCTGGTGAAGTAAATCCATTACCACTTGTATCACCTGCAGCATACGTATTCCATTTATTGTACATTAAGTGGCTATGTCCTCCAGCATTTCCTGTAGAACCACTATGATTGTGTTTAGCAAGTTCTGCAACAGTTAAAGAATGTGTTTCATTACCAATACTATTGCCTATCGTATCATAACCATTTTCGTTACTTGAATAACCAATAGGGATTTTTTTTCTCAAATCAGGCAAATTAAAAGTAGTAGATCCATCTCCACTACCATAAGTCGTTCCAATAACTTGAAATAATTCATCATATAAAATACGTGAAACTGCACTTCCATCACATATCAACCAACCAGGTGGAGCATTGCTTCCTCCAAACGGACTAATTATTCCTATTGGTGGAGTTTCTATACTATCAATCTTATTTTCTATATAAGATTCGAAGGTACTTAACGCACGATCTAGGCTTGTATAAGAATCTCCTAAATCATCAAGACTATTTAAAATATCAGTTTTTGATAAACCATCAAGAGATAAAGCATTATCAGCATTATCAACATTACCGTTATCATTGGTATCATAAACTGATTTACTCATATCTCCAGGTTTTCCTTTAGGTATATTAAAAATGAATAACATTTTATTAAGTAAAGTTCTAACTGAAGCTGAAGCTTCTTCATTATAATCAACAGTATTAACTTCTTCTATTTCAGGAATCCAAGTAATTCCATCAGCACCTTTTGGACCAGGTGGACCATAGCCTTCGATATCAGTATTAATACCACTAGAAGAATTTATAGAAGAAGATACACTATTAGATGAATCAATATTAGTATTAATATTATTATCTCCTGAGATAGAAGTATTAATACTACTTGACGAAGATACATCAATTGTTATTTCATTTTCTTCTTCTATCATGAATCAACACTTCCAGTTGGATAAACTTTAAATATTTTAGCACCTGAATCATCATGACCTATAATTGTTGAATAATCCGAACCTTCAACTTTAATATCATATTCATATTCAATTGGTTCAGATATTAATGAACTTAAAGATATACTTTCTTCTGCAGTAATAGGAAATTCAACTTTATCACAATCATTTTCAACGGTTATAGTTTTTCTAAGTAATACATTATTTTCTCCAAAATTTTCTTTAACACTTAGTATAACTTTATCACCCTGTTTGAATTGTTCTATATTTCCATCGCTATCAGTTTTAGATATATCAAAATGACCACTATCTCCTCTAAAAACTTTTATTGTTGTACCATCTGTTTTAACCATTAACTACCACTTCCTTTCAAATCTACATATCCTAAAATATTAACTACAGCTCTAGCCATTCCTGTATTAGAAACCATAGTATTAGCACTGCTTGGAATCGAATCACCTGTTCTAACAACAAGTTTTGTTTTTCCTGTTGAATTAATATAATTTTTTAAATTAACAGAATCTTTTCTTTCAACAGTAACATTTTGCGTATTTGCAAAAGAATAAGATGTTGCTCCAAAAGCATTAGGTATTTCTGTTAAATTAGAAGCATTTATTTTCCATCTATAAGTTAAAGAATTTTGATATAAGAGTTTAAGATTTTTTTCCTCAGCCATCTTATACAATTTAACGTTTTTAGAAGCACCCCAAGCATTTATAGAAGTACCTCCTGTAGCATATGACCAATAAATAGGAGTATGATAAACTGATAGGAAAGCAGAAACAACTTTAAAATTATCAGGCAAGTCTATATCAATAGCTATATCTGCATAACCTCTATATAAACCTCCCATGACAGCAATTTCTCCACTCGTGTCTCCTAATCCTAAATATTCATCAAAACCTAAAACATCATATCCTCCATGTTTACCAAATGAAGAATATTGTAAATTAGAAAATACGTTATTTGCTGAAACCATTTTTCCACCAATAGAATATAAATTAGCTTTGATATTTAATTCATTTGATATTAATTCCCAATCTGTTTCTGTAAAAATATTATTTGAAACTCTTGCTTGTAAAAAATCATTTAAAGCTATATTTGTAAACAAATCAACATCATTAGTGTTATTTATTTTCCAAATATCTCCTTCATCATAAGTACTTGGCCTACTTGTAAATATTCTTCTATGTCCTGTAATATTATTAAATATTATAGTTGTAACAGATACTTCTTCCCACTCGTATGTAGTCGAATATTTATATGTTTTAAAAGTTGTTGAATTCATGTAATAATCTCCTACATGATTAGGCTTAATGGTACTATTCCAATTTGTAGAAGGATCATCAGATTGATAAAAAGTTTCAATATATCCATCATCAGTTTTAATTAAATCAATTGAAGATAAAAACTGAAAACTATTAGATATTATTTCATTAGTCTCCTTATCATATAAGACTTGCCAATCTTCTTCTTTAAAATTGCCAACATCTCTACTATTAATACATATATAAATATTATCTCCTCTGTTCCACGTATCTCCTTTAGTATAAGGAACAGTCGGAGTGGATCCAAAGTTCTTAGAATAACTTATAGAAGTATTTTTTGTATTTTCATAGAGTTTATCACCTAAAACTTTTTTTAAAAAACCATAAGATACATTATCAGTATCATTTTTAGGATCATACAAAGGCATTAAGATCACACTCCTTAAAATATAGAATTATATAATTTTTGCTTTTCCTGTTTACTAATATTCATAGAATTAATATAGTTAAATACTATTTGTTTACTTGTTGAATCACTATAACCAGCTTCTTTAAATAAGATACTTTTCTGAACTTTATTTAATTTTAGATTATTAATATATTTAAATACTAATTCTTTCCTTATTTTAGAATTTTTATTTCCACTATATCTTGTGGAAATTTCTTCAGAATATTTTTTAACATTATAATAATCGCTATATTTTAGATTAAACTTATCTACAACAGTTGATAAATTATCACTACCATAGTCTTTATTATATAAATACCATTTAGTATCATCATTTACATTTAAACTATTTATGTAATTCATTAAGTTATTTCTTGAATAATTAGATGTATATGTATCTTTATATTCTTTTCTAGTTTCATAATACTTAATTAATTCACTAGAAGACATTCCTAAATCATTAAGTTCATTTTTAAATGTCTTTCTATTATCTTCATTTAAACCAAAGTAAAATTTATAAGTCTTTTCATCTTTCTTTAGATTATTTAAATCGCTTAAAGACACTGCATTATCAGAACTAGATAAATTAGAGATTAAATATTCTTTTTCTTTTTTAGAATAATTACTATTCATAATAGCAAGAGCTTTCTTCGCAGAAGCTGTTCCTTTGATTGATTTTCCATCTGAATCCTTATCAGATTTTATTTCATTTAAACCTAATTCTTTCTTATCGTCTGAATATTTTCTATATTCATTAATAGATACACCTTGTTTTTCTAATTTATCTATTGTTTTAGAGTCAATCGGAAGGTATCCTTTATCAAAGTATTCTCTTGCTTCTTTACTAGAATATTGCCCAAATAAAAGATTCTGTGCAACAGAACCTACATCTTTTTTAGCTTCAAATCTTAGTTTACCTTTATTGGTATAACTTCCTTTAATCTTTTTATCATTAACATACATTGAAGCCCCTTCAGTAGTCTTTTTTAATTGACCACCACCAAAAGGAAGAACTGTATAATAAAGAAGTTTTTTAGCTTCATCTCCGACTGTACTTTCTCCTTTTATTACATTAAGAGGATTAGCGACACTACTAATTGGAAGACGTCCACCACCTACTAAACTACCAACAAATGGAACATCTTGAGTTAATTTTTCAAGAATATTAGAACTTTTTTCATTTATTTTAAGATTTTTATCGGTTGAAGTATCATATATTTCTTTTATTGTATCAGCTGGAGAAAATGCTGCTTTTCTACCAACAACTTTTTCAGTTAATTGATTATAGATCCATGCTCCAAAAAACATCTTAGCAAATGCAGCAATTAGTTTCTTTTTAGGTTCATCTGCTAAATCTCTTGGAAGATCTTTAAACATATATTGATATTGGTTGTTAACCTCTAATTGAAATGAAGTGAAAAGCTTAACAAATGGATTCTTAGAATTAAATATGGTAGGCATTTCACCTTTAGTCCTTCCAGCCATTAAATCACGTGCAAATTCATCAGCATTTCTCATTGCATTGTATTCGCTCATACCATTCGCAATATTTTCGTAATACTTTCCTCTAACAATAGTATTAGCTGTAATAGAATCAATTCCTTCAAACATGAAGTTTGCTTTTTCAGAAAACTTTTCTAAACGTGTTTTAAATAACTTATCAGCCTCGTTTAGTCTTGAAGTAAGGAAAACACTTTTACTCTCAAAATTATCGGCTACAACCTGATTTTTGATAGATTCACGAAGTCCTTTTAATAAATATTTGGATTTAACTTGTGAAGTTGCTTGTGTAATTGGAATAAAGTTTGTAATAGCACTTGAAAGATTTAATCCAACCATATTAGCACTTAATCTACTACTTATATTCTGCATAACACTATAAACTTTTCTATTCGTTGCTTGTTCCATTGTTCTATCTAAAATAGATTTTTTATTGGCTATACTATTTGTATAATCTCTTATTTCACTAACTAAATTATTTAATGGAGTTTTATATTTAGTAAATATCTTATCAATCTTCTCTTGTCTTTCTTCAAAATCAATTGAAGTATCACTTAATATCTCATCAATTTGAGTTTGTACACCTTTTTCAGAATGTTGATAACGTATTTCATTTTCTAAAGCTCTAAGCTTTTGAATATCTTCTGTGAAGTATATTGTTTCCATAGCTCCACGTACATAATTATCAAAACCTTTTAAAGCATTAAAATCAGTATATTTTCCTTTCCTTTGTTGTGCATTACGATTCCATACTTTACCTGGTTTAAATGTATCAGTTATTCCTGCAATATCAGTTGGAACTGAATCGTCTTTGAATTTCCAGCCCATTTTTTCTAAAACTTTACCAAATTTAGTCTTAGCACCTTCTTCAACAAAGTGTGGGAAATAACCTTTACGATATTCTATTTCTTTATATCCTTGAGATTTAAGAGTTTCATTAACTCTTTCTATCAATTCATCATAAGTAGATCTAAATACTTCAACAGCATTTTCAATCTTTTTATGATCTAATTTATTTTTAGTAATAAATTCATCAACTTCCATTCCTGTTACTAATGTTTCAGGATTATATTTATATTCTCCAAACATCTGAACTGCAGTTGATTCTTTATCATTTAATTTTAATTTACCAATCTTTTCATTATAAGAAGAAATATCATTCTGCATTTGAGCATTATGATTAAAAATAGGTTCAATATAACTATGGTATAACCTTCCACCATCTTTTTTACCCATAACATCATAAAAATTACGTTTCATTGTATTAGTTTTATATGAAAGACCTAATTTCTTATCAACCCAGTCTTCTGAGTTATTAACAAAGTCTTCTGCATATTCTCTATATTCTACAGTTTTTTCTTTCCTAATTTGTTTTGGTGAAATTGAAATACTATTTATTAAATCATCAATATTATCTTTATTTTTTATAGAATCATAGACATATTGTGCTGCTTCATTAATAGCATTATCATCTAAATTGTATTTCTCATAGAATTTATCGTCTTCATTCATAAACTCAGACATTCTTTCTAATTGGTCTACTTCATTAGTTATATCTTTACTAAATACTGAAGGATAATCTTCTGCTAATTCATTATAAAAAGAATCAATTGATTGTCCTTGATTCTTTAGTTTTAATTTATTGAAATTTTCTTTTCTGAAATTTCCGAAATCAGTTAAATTTCTTCTAACATAATCAGTTATTTGTAAATCAGTTCCTCTAATTACATTTTTAATATCTTTAACATAATCATTAACATACTCAATTCTTTTTTCACTAAAATTATCTCTAATATCTTGTTTAATTTTATTTAAATCAGGATTATCGTAATATTCTGATACTAAATCAGTAAATTTTCTTTTTTGTTGATAATCATCAAATTCAAGAATCTTAGAAGCCTCTTTAGTAATAATTTTCTTATTTTTATTCTTTTCTCGTTCATATTTTTTTGTTAAACGGTCAGTTTCTTTATTAATAAGATTCTGTTCAGTATTGTTAGTATCTAATCTTGTATCTTCAAAATTAGTTTTAGTTCCTTTTGATTTATAATTTTTTTCTAAATGTTCTTGCCATGATGAATTATTTAAAGAATCTTTAGTATCAACCTTAGCATATTGACCTTGTGTAGGATCTATCCATGCAACATCATCAATATTTACTTCCTTAGAATAAACTTTACCATCTGCAGAGTATGATTCTGCTTCCATTTTAGAAGGACTAATAAAAATACCTTGTTCTATTGGATATGATGAATAAACTGTTATTTTCCCTGTCTCAAGAGCTTTATCAATATCTGCTCTAGTTAGATCAGGATTAAATTCATCATAATCACTCCAATCACTGTCTTCTAATGTCTCCGATAATGTTTTAATATCATCAACATTTCTTATCCATGTATGATAATCATCTTCAACAGGATTGTTATTTTTTATTATTTCTAATTGTTTTTCTTTAAAATTATTTACATTTTTTTCGTTTTGTGGTATATTATTAGTAATAGAACTGGTTGGACTATTCAGACTTGTTTCTGATATACCATCAGTTCTTTTTTTTATGTTATTTACTTCGTAAAAATGTTTATTATTATTTGAATCAATTCCAATATTAACTACAGCCTCAAAATTCTTTCCATTAAGGTTAAAATCAAATTTATAGTATTCCCAATTATTATATTTAGAATTATCCTTAGAAGGTGAGGATGAATCTATTTTCTCTGCAATTTGTAAAACATTTTTTAACTCAGGTGTTAATTTCATTTTTTCTGTAAAATAATTTTGCCTTTTTCCAGGATTAGTGTATTTTTTAGAAGATGTAGAATCAATTATAGCTGTATCATTACTTGATAATTGAGTATTTCCTCTAAGATAATCATTAATATACATTTTTGCAATTTTATTGTAATCTTTTTCATCTATTCCATCAAATATATTTTGATCGGTATCAATATTAACATATTTACCGTTACTGTTTTCTTTAATACTAAATTTTGACTTATTAAGATTTTTTTGTGCAACATTATCATCTGATTCTCTATAAGCTTTTTCCCATTTATTCTTTAAGTCTTTTATAAATAAAGATTCTTTAGAATTCCCTGTTATTTTATTTGCAAAGTTTATAATTTTATCATATAACTTTTTGAATAAACTAGGCTTAGTTGTTGATAATTTATTAATAAATTCTTCTGTTCCAAATAATTGACCTGAAATATCAGCAAGAACTTCATCATTAACATCATCTACTCCATAAGTTTGTTTTAAAGATTCTAAAGCTTCATTAAATTCACTATTCTTTTTAGCATAATCTAAAACTAACTCACGCATTTCTTTATTGTCAATTGCGTGAGTAATTTCATGTGTTAAAATAAATTCTCCTGCACGATCTGAATTAGGATTAACTTTGATATCAACTTCTCCATTTTCATTGATTCCTATTCGACCATTTATATTGTCCCCAATTGAATTATCAAAAGTGACATTATAACCTTTATCATTAATTACTTTTTCAACAGTCTGAACGAAAGATTTAGTTTCATTACTATTATTCATAAATTGATTAGCACTTCTTCTAAAATTGTCAATCTTAGAATTATCACTCGTTTCATAAATAAATCTTTCTTGAGTTTGATTAACAGAGTTTAATTTCTGAACAGTATTTTTATCTAAAGGTAAACTAACAGGATTTTTATTTTCAATTAAAGGATTTCCTTCAATATTGTTTTGTGATTGAAGACTATTTTTATTTACTGCATTTGTATTTGCAACTGGAAGTGTTGCCTTTTTTTGTTGAATATTATTATTAGCTTCAACCATATTATTGTTAAAATCAACTGCAGTATTAGGAGCTTCTAATATTCCACCAGTTAAACCTCCAACAATAAAACTTGAAAAAACTTCTTGCCAATTAATTTTTTCACCATTAGAATATGTTGCATTTTTTAAATATGGATCTAGTATTTCTGAAAGACCTTCTTCAAGACCTTCTCCTACAAATTTATATCCATAATTAGCTAAAGTCTTAGCAAATGCTTTTGCATATTCATTTTTTATTTTTCCAGTAGTTTTATCAATTAGTTTTTCTGCAGGTAAATCCAAACCACCTTTTCCTCCTAGTCCTGGAATACCTCCTGTAATCCATTCTGTAGCCATTTCTTTTGCAGAATTACCTATACCATATAATCTAGCTTGTTCTATAGTAGCACCATTATTTAAAGCTTCTTCCATTCCACTACCATAACTAGATGTTCCTAGCATTAAGTTAGATGGCATTTGACTAGTAAAACTCTTTCCCATATTACCAGCTATAACTTTAGCTTTATTTAAGCCACTTAATCCTTCAGTTGATTGTAAAGCTGGTTCAGCTCCTGCAAATGCTTGCCCCATAACTAAAGCAGGAACCATACCTCCAACTGCTTGCGTTACCTGTCCTGCAAGATTATCTCTTTTAATTAATGAATTTTTTTCAAGATCATCAACGACATCTGTATATCCGACTTTATCTTGAAATTCTTTAGTTAAGTTTCTTTTTATATCTCTTTTTTGTTGTTTTTTTAAATCCTTTAGATTTTCATCTGCAACTTTTTTACCACTTTTAACATAATCTATTCCATAATTAATACCTTGCTCTATAGGATTAGCAACAACATCACTAAGAAAATCAGCTGTCCCTTCAATGCTTTTTAATGCTCCTGTTCCTAAATTAGTAGCTCCATTAACTATAGTATCTCTTGCAACTTCTCTTGCTTTAAATAAATTACCTGCAACAGGAAGAGACTTTAAAACGTTATTATTTGCGTCATATAGATTAGCTAAATCAGTAACAACATTTGAAAAACTTAATCCATTATTTTTAGTAAAACTATTATTATAAGTATCACTTAGTTTTTTTGTAGCAGTAGAAAAGGAGTCTTGTTTAGGCTCCTTTTGTTTTGCCTTAGGTAATTGTGCTTTTTTAGGCTCTTCATATACTTCTTCAATTGTAGAGCCATCTTCTTGTTGAATATAATTTTTACCATTTTTCTTATTCTTTCTTTTTAAAGATGTAGAGCCATCATCATTTAAGAAATAATTAGCCATAAATTACACCTTCTTACCTGTTTTTGTACATTGAATATATCTATTATATCTTCCGTCCCAATAATAGTATTTTTTACCTGCTTTCCATATGTTTTGAGTAACAGTTTGTTTTTGACCACTTAAAGTTTTTGTATTAAATGTAATTGTATTACTTGTTTTAGATAATTTAACTCCATTAACATTATTAGGTTGATATCCATTGCTGAATGTTCCATTTCTTGCGTCAGGATTTAAATCACCTTGATAGTATGCAGTATTAACAGCATATCCTCCACCACCATCACTCCAGTTAGATCCACTTGCACTACTTCTTAATTGTTGTAATTGAAGTTGATATTGACGTTCTGCTTCTGCTTTTTGTTGTTCATAATTAGCATAAGCTTGTTGTTGAGAAATATAATCATTATAAGCTTGCATACCTAATTGTTGTGCTGCATTATTAATAGCTGCTTGTTGTTGAGCAAGTGTTGAAGCATATTGAGCAGTCAAATTTTGTTTATTAGTATCATAGGTTAAATTAGTATTATTTATTTGATTTTCAATATCTCTTAGTCCAGTTGCTTTATCTTTTAAAATAGTATTTAAATTAGTTCCATAGTTATTATTAATAGAATTAACCTGAGAACCAACTAATCCTTGTGAAGAAAGACCAGCACGACTCAAAGCATTTTTATTATCTCTTAATGCAAGAAGTCTATTAACATTAGCAGCTTTTGCATTATTTAAAGCTGTCTCATTAACAGTATCTTTATCTTGTGCAAGTTTATTTAAAGCTTGTTGATTAGAATTTGCTAGTCCTGCTAATTCTGCGTCTCTTTGACTATTAATTGAATTTAATATACCTTGATTTTTATTAACATAATCATTTATTGTTTGTTGTTTTAAATTATTAGCTGCATTAATCCAATCGTTTATTGAAGCCATATTATCACTCCCCTCTATATTTACCTGCTACAATGTATTCAAGTATTAATCTTTCGAAAGTCATTTTCGAAGTTGATTTGTTTTTCATAAAAAACTTTATAAACATAAATTTTTTGATTTTTTCTTTTTCCTGAATGGTCTTAGGAAAATCATCATCTAAGCAATGATAATTTTTAGAGATAATTTCAGTCGTTTCATCATCTAACTTATATCCAAAAGTAATATCAGAAGAATGATTAGGATTTAAAGTTAGAGTTACATTTTTAATAGTTTTTGCTAAATAAGGATTATTTAGTTCCAAAAAAGGTGTTTCCCAGTAAGAAAACACCTCTTTATTATTATCTAAATATTTATAATTAAATTTACATAGTTTTCCATCATCTGTACCAAAATACAATTCATTATTCCATGAAAAGAAAACCCTAATAGGAAGATTTTCCCAATACCACCATTCATATTGGTATTGTTCTGTATCTGCATTTTTAGGATATGATTTATATCTGCTATCAGCAATATACACATGATTATTAATTGCTAAATAATATTTTCCTAAAAAACTGATTGCTACTGCATTTTCAAGATTTTCTTCTTTTATTAATTTACCATTAACATAGTAACTTCTTTGTTGAGCATATTTTTCATCATTATCACCAATACAAGCATATACTCCTTGATCTGATAAAAATAAAGGATCATTTTCTAAATTACAATTGCAATATTTAGAAATACAACCAACATTTTTAACACCATCTTTTAAAGGAAATACTTCTTGATTATCTAACATATTAGAAGTTCTATAATATACAGTACAATCTGTATCTGATTGTTTCTTATGGATAGATAAACTACCATTACTTAATCTTAAATAACCTATAATTGGTTCTGTTCCAATTTTAGTGAAGTTTTCATCAGGCCAATAAGTAGGATCATCTTGTTCACAATGAAAATCCCAATTAGGAAATTCAGGATTCCCTGTGACAAATATTCTATTATTATTTCCATCATATCCAAACAAAGTGGCAATATTACAATTATTAATTCGATTTTTATTTTCTGTGGAATCTTTTCTATATCTGATAGATACATTATCTCTACCTAAAACTGGACTATCTCCTGGAGCTGTTGCAAACGTAACAGTTCCTGTAGTTAAATCAACTGTATAATTGCTAGAACTAATAACTTGCCAACTTCCATTATCTTGTAAAACCTCAACAAGTTCTACGGAAGTTATATTAGAGTCATCTAATTTAAACACAGTTTGAGGATTATTTTGTATTTCACCATTAATTGTAGTTTGGACCATCTCAGTTAAGAATGTATTTATTCTATAAGGAGACATAAGATTAATCTTTTCATAATCAGTACCTCCACCTGAAGAATCACGTGCAATAGAGGTTGTAGGAATATATCCTGATTCATCTATATAATCAACTACTAAATTGTTTGATACTATTGAACATAATAATGCTCTTAAACCATCAAAAATAACCAAGTAACCATTAAAGTAAAGACCAACTGATTTGTCATTATTTAAATTGGATTTAACAAGTGTCTTTAAGGAAAAATCACTGCTACATTTATATAATTCTGTACCAGCATGGACTAAAACTATTTCAGTATTATTTATATCTATATTCCATATACCATTTATTTTAGAAGAAAATGTTTCAACTATTTCATAACCATTTCTTGTTTCATTAAAACCATTATTATTAATCATATTTATAGCATTAGGACTTCTTCTTTTGTCAACTTCAATAGGGCTTGAAGTAAAGTCAACACCTAAAAAATTGTCAATGCTATAATAATTTTTCTTTTGAGCTGCAGGAATATTATACATTACCAATCAACTCCATATACTGTAGTAATCATTCTAGGATTACTAATTATTGTATTCATGCTTTGCTTAATTTCAGATAAAGCTGTTTCAAACTCATTAATCCAAATTGTTGATTGTTGAATATCATCATCTTTGTAAAGTTCTCCAGCAATATATAATGGAAGTAATATTACAAGTTCACGATCTAAATCAATAGCAGTTGATGGACTAGTATCTGATTTTATTAAATCGTGAAATGATTCATAATAAATTGTGAAAGTTTCATCTACATTTTTCCAATTATCTATTACAAGAATGTTATCTCCTTCAATATGATAAGATGGAATTACATTTCCATTATAGACAACATCATATAATTGCTTAAATTTTGGAATAATTTTTTTTAAATCATATTTATTTGTATCTTCCTTATGTTTTAATGAATAACTTTTGACATTAGGTTTAACACTTAAAATCTTTCTAATCCCCTCATTACAGGCCTGTGGCATTGCAAAAAGATATGTCCTGTATCTTTTATCAGATTTATAATTATCAAGCTGAGAGACAGTTATATCGTCATTATTCAAGTACATTTTCTTTAATGCTTCAATTTGTATTTCTCCCCAATTCATAATAATCCTCCTTCGGTCATGTTTGTTAGAGTTGCACTAACATAAATCTCTTAACATGAAGAAAAAGCAAAATTAAATATATTTTGCTTCTATTAAAATTCTTTCTACTTCTTTTGGGACTTCAACAGATTGTCCTCTTTCAATTTGGTATGTATATCCTGAAATTGTAACGGGAACAAATTTGTCTTCAGGATTCTTTTCATCTACTGGAATACGTACATTGACTTTATCCATTTTAGATAAAGTTTCACCTACTTTTTTTGCACTTTCAACTAATTCTTTATCGTTAATAGCAGGTAATTTAACTTCTGCTTCTTTAACTGCTTTTTCAAAATTAGCTGTTTTTTCATCTATTTCTTTAGATTTTTCATCTAATAATTTTAACTTTTCGTCTAATAATTTTAACTTTTCGTCTAAATCATTACTATTATCAGTTTTTCCTTCAACTTTTTCATCTATTTCTTTAGCCATAATTTACCTTCTTTCTATAAAAAATAAGAAGCAACACATTAGATTTGTGTTGCTCCTGTTTCAATTCTACAAATTGCTAATTCATTTAATCTCTTAGCAACAAAGAACATTTTCCAACCAATTGTAGCTCTTTGGTTTAATGGATCAGCTGTTCCCGATGAACCAAGTGGTTTAACAATGACAGAAGCTTTACCTTCTCCTTTTTCAACACTTGTAACACCATAAGCATGTCTACCATACATAATAGCTTTATGAACTGATACAGCAGATGAACCTGAACCAACTGTAATAGTTTCTATATTAGAAGTAACGCAAATTCTTACTCCATCATATTTACCAATTTCACCATCTAATAGTTTATCTGGTTGAGCATATTTAGAAACTTCAATAAATCCATTGCTTGCAACGTCATTTTTAAAGTCAAACTCTTGCTCTGCGTCGATAACTAAATGATAGCAGCCATCTTCAAATGGTTTAACATTGTTTTTCTTTAAACGAGCTTTTGCAAGGCGAACTTCACGACCTGTTAAAACATCAGTTTGAAGTAAAGCTGCTTGTGTTGCTCTACCATTTGCATATTGAACTGTAGTTCCTGCAGTTACAACATCACGTGTTCTGATATCAACTGTTTGTCCTGATTGTTCACCACATAATTCAGAAGTTTCAGTAATAACTGGATCTTTAGAAGCAATGTCTAAAACATCAGATACTTCTACAAAATCTCCTTCTTGTTTTGCAGTCGCAGTAATGCTAGTAATATTCAAACTATTACCAGCAGGAGTTACACCTTCAGTTAATGAAGCTCCAGGAATAGGTAAACTATTAAATTTTCTAAATTCAATACTTGTTCCTTTTCCTCTAGGAATTACTTTTTTATCTGCGTCTCTATAAAAATGTAATTCAGGTAATAATCTTTCTAATAAAGTTCTATCATAGAAAGTTTGATTTTCTACTGTTAAAGTAGCAATTGTTTGAGTTGTTGGCATTAATTATCCCTCCTTCTTTTGATTAACTACCATCTTTTACTCTAGCAACAACTTTCTCAAATTCTTCTTTTGGCATTGTTGCATAATCAACAACAGTTTCAGAACCATTAGATAAACTGCCTGGAGAACTTATGCTATTAGCAATAGTTTTCTTGGCGGTCTCGATTCCTTTGTTTCTAAAACTTGTTATAAATTTCATATATGAATCATAGACATCAACAAGGCTTTTATCTTTACCTTCAGCATAGTCTAAGAAATTCTCATTTTTAAATAAATCACTAAGATTTACATCAGGATATTTCTTTTGAAAATCATCTATATCCTTCTCTGCTTTGGCTTGCCTTTCAGATTCCTCTTGCTTTATTCGAGCCTCTTCTCTTTTCTTATCTGCAGAATATGAAGCATAATCTTTTAGAGGATCTCCACCTTCTTCAGCAATCTTGAACATATCTTCATATACTTCAACATCAGTTAAATCTTTAATTTCAGTATTAGTATAAGGATTTATTTTACCTTTGTAAGCTTCTAATCTACCTCTCTCATATGCTTTATCGAGTGCCTTTTTATGTTTCTCTTCAACACTCTTTTCTACAGTTCTTCTTGCCTTAGCATACATAGCTCTTTCTTCTTTAGATAAAACACTAGGTTTTCCTTTGCTTGGTTGTTCTTCTTGAGCTTCATCTGATTCTTCATCTTCATTTTCTTCTTCAGTATCATTATTTGATTCATCATCGGCCTGATTATCATTTTCATCTGATTCTTCAGTATCAGAAAATTCCATTTCATCAGATTCATCTACAGACTCTTCCTCTGTATCGATTGGCTCAGCGACTGCCAATTCTTTTTCGCTTTCATTTTCCATATATTCCTCCTTGGATTTTTAAGCTCTTCCATGCTAAATTTATATATAAACAAAAAGTTTATACCAAAAATAAAAAGAGTTTTTAACTCTTATACAGGTTGTGCAACATTCTCGATAGGTTGTTGCATTTGTGGTTGATTCAACATTTGCTGATTCATCAATAATTCTTGCATTTGTTGTACTTCTAACTTCTTAGCTCTCATTTTCTTAAGAGTTTCTTTAAAAGTCATAATTGAATCAGGATATAATTCTATATAATCATCAACATCAATAGCTTGTTGTTGCAATAATTGATCTAATAAACTAATAATTAAAGATTCGCTAAATACACCTCTAGCACCAACTTCGATATTAGTTGAAAAATCTATATCACTATAATTTGATCCATTCATCTGACTTGTATATGTCTGTTGATCTTCTTCATAAGAAAATAATCTATCATCAGTATAGTAACATTTAAAAAACTGTTCAATAATTCTTCCGATTCGAATATGAGATCTAAAGAATTTCTTTTGAGCAGTTTCAATTGGTTTTTTAGCTTGGTTTTGTAGAGCAATAATAGCAGAAGCTGCCATATTAGCCCCTAAAACTTCTCCTGTTACAACTTCTGTTGCACCAGTTGTACTACGAGTTAGATTTAAAATATTATCTGTCAAAGTTAATGCTTGAGCATTAAAAGCAGGAGTATTAAGATACTGAATACCCCAACCTTGAGTTTTACTATTATCAGTAATTATTTCGCCTGGTGCATTAGTTATAACTTGTCTAGCTAATGCACCAGCCTTTTGAATTATTTTTGGCCATGCAGTTTGTTGAACTGATAATAACATCATAGCTAAATTGAAATTAATAGCTTTATTATTAGAAATACATTGTTTAACTTCTCCTATTCCATAAATACAGTCTTTTCTATTTTTATAAGATTGTAATTCAATTGGATATAATTGTTTTCTGTTAAATATTCCTTTTTGTTCTGCCTTATCAGGTTCTTTAATCTCACTTCCATCATTTTTATAATCTTCTTCATCTAATTTAACTTCATTCAATCCAGGTTCCCAATATGTTGGTTCTTGAATCATAACATTTTGAGTTGATTTAGACCAAACAACTTTATTATTTTTTCTAGTATATCTTGTTAAGACAGTACATGTTTCTAATACTTTAGTTGCTTCATCATCAATCTCATTATCAGCTTTAATTTGATCATAGTTTTTAACACCATTCTTTTTAGCTAATTCTTTAACACTAGATAAAGATTCAACTGAAGCAATAATAATGTATTTTTGCTTTTGAATATCTTTTTCTCTGAAGTTAGAAACAATAACGTTTTTTGGGTGAAGTATTTCTCCTCTCATACCACCTAAATAAGGAGTAGTCATTCCACCACTAACATCATTGTCCCAATAATAATGATATATTGCTGTTCCAAGCTTAACTAAGTTCTCAACTGCTTCATCATCTAAATTTTCTTGTTCTAATTCCTGTTGTACATTTTCACAAAATTTAGTAAAAATGTTAGCACCATGATTTGCACGTTCTAACATATCTCCAAACATTTCATCAGGTCTATATATGATTTTAATTTTTTCACTTAAAATACCTGACTTTTTATTATCAGCTATCATACTACAAACGTTAACTACAGGTCGTGGTAAACTTCTAGTTCTATTTGTTGCTTTGGCCCATTGTTCACCTTCCCAAAATTTTTCACATTCAATCCATTCATCATCTAATCCAGTGGATCTTATATAACTAAGTCCTTTTTGGTATTGACTCCATATTAAATCAGCTTGTTCCATTTACCCCACCACCATTCTTATCACCAAAAAACCATTCATTAATTAAATCTTTATTATCGTCTCTAGTTTTAAGTATAGACTCCATTTGTGTTTTTAATTGATTTACTTCATTAATAACATCTAAATTATTTATTTCTTCATGTAAAGAATTTATATCTTTTGAAAAATCCTCTTTAAAATTATTTAGTTGATTTAAGTTAGATTCACTAATATTAAAATATTTTTTCAGTAAAAAAGGAGTCATAATTCCAACTCCATATCCTACAAAGAATACTATTATTATTAATCCAACAATTAAAATACATGTTAAATAACTCATATTACCACTCCAATCTTAAATCATTAGTATCATCATAATAATTATTATCATCTCTATCATCTTGCAAAGCAAAAGGAAGATTAACTTCTTCCTTCTTTTCTACTTTTTCGATTGTATAAGTCTGTTGTCCTCTTGCTTTATGAGCAATAGCAAAGGACATAACTCTATCGTCGTGATATCCGTCTTCAGCTGCTTGTTTACCATCATCTCTTTTAATAAAATAAAGCATTTGTTTTAATAAATCTTTATCATTAATTAAATATGAACAATCTTTAACAAATTCCACTAATTCAGCTATAATAACTGGTCTAGTAGCTCTATTAGTATTGAAACCTAATTTATCTTGTTGCTTTACATTGATTCCTTCATCTACTTCTCTAATATATTGATTAGTATAATCCATTTCCCATAATTTCTTTACTGGATATGTTGAATAGTTAGTTTCAATACATATTAATGCTTCATTGTAATACATACCTAAACAATACATTTGCATTGTATATTCAGTTTCATCTAATTCTAATTCTAATGTAGCAGATTGATTTCCTGTATTATTATTAATAACATCACCTGCAAAACTATCAGAACCAATTCCTGCAGTATCTCCACCAAGAACATAAGGATAACCATCTTTTACATCTTCATAAATTTTGATATAATTTTTTGATTTTGATTCAATAAATGAATAATTTGTAATTGTTTTTCCATCATATTTATAATCAAAATAACCTTGTTTTAAAGGCTCTCTAACTTCTTGTAATCTATTTATAATTTTATTTTTGTCAAACACACATTTACCAGTTGATAAGAAAGCTTCATCAGGATTGGATGGATATTCTTGTTTAAATTGTTCAACATCTTCAGAACAGTTATTTTTAATACACCATCTTCTCCATGCAATTTGTTCGTTATCAATATTATATAGTTTTTTTAATTCAATTTCTTCTGGGGTTAAATCAAATCCATCATAATTCATTCTATATTCAGGATTGTCAAACCAGGGGAAGAATAAAGGAACAAAATCACTATTACCAGCAACAGCACTATCCCATTTATCTTTAAAATCTTCAAATCCATTAGGAGTTGATTCAATAATAACTATTGAATCAGGAGTATTAGGAACAGTTTGAATAAGTCCTAAATAAGTATCTTTTTTATCTCCAGGCCAAAAGGCATATTCTGACATATGTAACTGAGTATATGTTGTAGATCTACCTACACCTTTTGCACCAGCAGTCATACATTTTATTTCACTATTTAAACCAGTACCATCTTGATTATTAAATGTTAAACAATTTTGATTATCTTTAATTAAACTAGGTTTTAGTTTATCAGGTAAATTTTGATACATTAATTTACTCATATTAAACAAGTTGCTTGTTGCGTCTGATTTATGAGTAATAATACCAGTCTTTATATTAAAACCTAAAACAGAGTTGGTAAAGAATATACTTTCTGTTGCAGTTGATATTCCTAACTGTCTAGCTTTAAGTATTATTATTCTTACTGGTCTATTATTTTCTCTTAATTCTTTGATAGTGTCATATAATTTTTGTTGAGCAAAGTTAAATTTTAAATCAACTAAATTATTATTCTTATCAACAATCTTAATATATGTTTCAATATAATCTTTTCTATTAATACTCATTTTTCTTCAAGTCCTTTAAATAATCTTCATAAGACATCTCAATATTAGTATTTTTAATATTTTCTTCTGCGTTCCAATTACATTGATTCTTTAAAACAAATTGAGCTCCACTTGAATATTTTGAAAACAATGCTTGAACATATATATCTTCCATTGCTAATCTTGTTCTATCAATAACATCATGATAATCTGGTAAATCTTCATTATTCAAATAATTGTAAAAGGTTTTCTTACATATGCCAAGATAATTACATAATCCTGCAATATTTGGAACAACTCTATCATGTTGACAAGCTGCAAAATATTTGCGGATCATATCTTCTAATTCAGTAGAATTCTTATAGGACATTCTTCTACCAAGCTTATATTTATCACGAATCTTAGTCATGCTTCCTCCTTTCACAATAAAAAGAGTCCATTTTTAGAACTCTTTTCTAATCATAATCATATCATTTTACTACATTATATCATTATATTTTCGGTAGTCAATAAGGCTGTTTTTCGGCACTTTTTCGGTTTTATAATTCATTAATGAATGTTCCAGGAAAAATATAAACCTTTAATTTATTGACTAATATTTTTTTATGTTCATGGATTGTACTAAGTGAAACATTAAAATGCTCAGCAATAGTTTCAATTGTTAGATCTTTAAAATAATACATAGGAATAATATCGTAATACTTATCTTCTTTAATACTTTTAAGAGCTTTATCTGTAATTCTCATAATTGATTTAGTTTTTATAGCTATTTGTTTTAATTCTGATATACGTGATTCTAAAGACTCATTACCATAGAAATAAGTCTGATTTTCTTCATTTAAAATTAAAGTCTTGGATTTTATATTTGTTGGCTTTAAATTCTTATAATCAACTTCTAATTTAGATATTTCTTCATATAGAAGTTTTAAAGATTCAGGTAAAGCAATATAACTATATAATATTTTCTCAGTAGATTTATAAGAATCTTTATTAGTATTTAAAAGATTTTTATTTTTTAATTCTTTTAGAACTCTACTTACAATTAAATTCATATCTTTTTCACCAATACTCATCATTTACACCTCCTAAATAATACGTCTAATTCAAATTTTAATTTAATTAAGAAATCATTTAATAAACCTGAGGTTTTAAATATAGAATTACATGGATAATAACAATAAATATGGTCCTGAAGAGTTATTATTCCTATTTTTACATTCATAAAATATAATTCGCAATACATTGAATCAGTTGTTAAACATTTGAATTGAGTTGTTAAAGAATAATCATTTAATAAAGATTTTAATCTATTATTCATTAACTATCCTAATTCATTTTCAAGTCTTTCTTGCAATATGGATTGGTAAACAAGCATTGAATCTAATTGTTTATGTAATAACGTTTCATTTGAATGATATAAATCATTTTCTTCGGTTTCTTCTTGATGTTCAATAAATACTCTTAGCCTTGTTATCTTCACTATTAACTCAGCATATTCTTGTAATAGCCTTTGTTTATAATTCATCTTTAACACCTTCTTCATTCTTTTTATTTAATTTTTCTATATGTTCTTCAAATAAATCAGATAATTGTTTGAAATAATCTCTCCAACTAGAATATGTTTCAACTGAAGGATTAATATTAACTAATCCTAAAGTAAGTTTGTCATATAACATAACAATTTCACTAAAATCACCAACATAATCTATATTCTTATCTGTAACGATTATACAAGTATTGCTTTTCTTTAATTGTTTGATTATTTCATCAAACGTTTTGATTGACTTCTTCTTCGCCATCTGTATCACCTTCCTCTTTTTGTTTCTCTATAAATTCCTTAACTATAGGATTATTTTCTAATGATGGATTTAGATCAATTACTTTATTAATTTCTTCAATCATATCTCTTAATCTAGTAATTTCTTCTGTTTGTTTATTTACATGACTCTTTATTAAAGCTATTCTTCCATCTCCTGGATAATCCTTTTCTACATCTTCTATTATCTTCTCTATGCTATAACTCATTACTTATCACCTCCAACTACTAAACAACAATAAATAAATAGCATTATTAATAAAATAAATATTATTCCAATCAAATTACCACCAACCTAACTCATCAAGTTGAGTGATAATAGCTTTATGCATATCTTTACTAATACGATAAGGTTCATATATTGGATAATACATCTTTTCTCTACTAAATAAACGTATAGAATATGAAACACTATAAACTTGATAACTTCTATCGTCAAAATAAAATACAACCATATATTTAGTCTTTTCTCTTCTCGAATCATAAGAATATGATAATGTAATATTATCATCTGAATACTTTTTAAAACCTAATTGTTTAAATAATTCTTCAGCTTTCATAAATTATTATCCTCCTTCAATTTTTTTATATATTTTCTTAATTCAACTCCATTAACATCATACATATCACAACAATTTAATATTTCATCATCTACACCATTATCAATTAATCGTTGCTCAATTAAATTTATTATATTAATCAATTGTAAATTATGTCTTTCTAACAATCTATTTTCATCAAAGAAATGCTTTTTGGTAGTTTTTAAAGATTCAATTTCAGATTGTTGATCATGTACTCTATCTTTTAATGCCTCATATGTATATTCTGCTTTAACTACTTTATCTTCATAGGTTTCATTGTCTTCCATTGATTATTCCTCCTATATGTTCCTTTTGATGAATCCCAGGTCTTTTTACATAATCTATTCTTTGCTTTATATACTTTTTGTTTATCTCTATAATTCATCTTTTCAAGTTCTTCTTCAGGTGTATTTGCAAGATTGATTAATTCTTCTAGTTTTTCCTTTTTATCTTTGTCTTTATCAAACATAATTATTTCACCTCACTATGTTTATACTTAGTTGGTTTTACATTTTTTTCAATAAGCTCGATTGAATAAACTTCAACCACCCAACCTTCATATGCTTTTTCAAATTCTTTCAATGCTTCTTGTTCAGATGTAGCTCTAATAAGTTTATGAGCTTTTCTTCCATCAATCGAATATATAAATTTAATTCGATATTTATTTAACATTAGATCACCTCTTTCTAATTCTTAATTTATTATCAAAATATAATTGCCCTTTTGGTGGAACAAAATAACCTTCAATTAGATTATCTTCAAATAGTTCTGCAGCATAATGCCTTATAAGTTTATAAGAGTTAATTATCTTATTTTCAAGACTAGTTTCTTCATTAAAGAAATGATAAGCATAAATAAACAATTCTCTCGTATCTTTATCTACACATAAACTCCAGGAACCATCATTTAAATCTCTGATGTGGTAAAGTTCATATTCATAATCTTCACCCCACTCAAATCCATATTTTTCAAGAAGAATATTTAGATCTATATTCTTCTTGATTTTATATTTACTTTTCTGCATAAATACAACCTGTGATAGACCAATCAGACAAGTATAGACAATTAAACGGAAATACATTAGTTTTAGTATGTAAACAAGGTATGCCAGAAGCATAAATTACTATTCCTATTTCTTTACCAAAAAAATTATTTTCTCTCTTTAAAATATCACCTTCATAAATTTCTAGTCCTCCTTTAGCTTTAAAACCTGTATATTCTAGTACTTCATATCTTTCATGTTCACTCGTTGCGTCTATCAAGGCTTCATATATGGAAATATCTTCTTCATTATCCTCTAAATTAGAAATATCAAGTAAATCAGCATAAGTACATTTTTTTGTCTCTTTATCAAAAATTTTAAATTTAATATCTCTTTTCATATATAACAATCACCTTATAACCTTTCCAAATATATTTAATAGTTGTAATAAGAAAATATATTCCTAATCTTTTAAATGGATAATGTATTACTTTCCTATCTATTAACAAAGAATCTAAATATATTTCCTTTTCATAAATAACATCAATTTTTGCCATTGCAATAATTATGTTCCCAAAGATAAATATTTTCTTCGTTTAGTCTATTTATTTCATCTCCTTGATGAAGAATTGTAATCTTTAAAGATTCATTCTCATTCTGAAGAATCATATAATCCTTGTTAATATCATGTATTTGTAATAACAAACCAATAATTATTAAACACACAGCAATTATTAATGAAACTAAAGCAAATTTTCTCATAATTTATACCTCCTTCTATTTTTACACTCCCAGTGTAATAAGTGTGGAAAAATAACCTAATAATTATATTTCCTGTGGAAAAAACTTTTTTCGTATTGATTTTACTAATTAAAATGAATATTTTTTTATTAAAATAGTTTTGTTTTTTTTATTAACGTTTTTTTTCAAAAAAACGGGACATTTTAAAAGGTCATTGCGTCCAATAACGACCTTTTTTCATCTGTAGTTAATGTTGTATATATTCTTGTAGTATTTAATGATGAATGGCCTAATATTGCAGCTAATGCCAGTGCATTGTTATGAGTCTTTAAAAACTCAACTGCAAACAGATGTCTAAAACTATGAGCATGACATTTATCTTTTCCAACTTTTGATAGACCAGCTAACTTTTTTAAATGTTTCCAAAATGTATTTGCTGAATACAATTTAGAAGGATCTTTTATCTGAGTAAAGATATATCCTTCTTTAATTTTATTTTCTCTAGCAAATTGTCTTAATTCTCTTGCTAGTAAAGTTGGAACTTCTATATCTCTTACTTTACCTTTTGATTTAATGATAATTACACCTTTGTTTTTTAGTTTTAAATTATCAATAGTAAAGTATCTTAATTCAGAAAAACGAACTCCAGTCATAGTCAAAGTCTTAATAATTAGATAATCTGTTAATAAATTTTCTTTAAGAGCGAATCTAAGCAAACGATTATAATCTGAAACAGATAGATTGCTTTGAACAATAAATTCAGATTGTACTTTTATTTGTTTTAAACATAAGTTGTTTAATCCTAAAGACTTTAAATATTTATTTAATGAAATTATCCATAAATTTTTAGACTTTACAGAATTACTAATTAAATCTAAATGTTTTTTATAGCCAATAAGAATATCTTTATCAAATGTATCTAAGTTGTTTGTGGATAAATAATTTATAAATTTATTAATTGAATTTCTATATGTATTAAGTGTATGATCAGAAAGTTCTGAATCAAGTCTTTGACATTCAAGCCAACTATCTAAATTATCAATTAATAATTCTTTGCTTTCCATATAACCTCCTTCTTTATAAAGAAAAAACGTACCCTAACTCATATACCACCAAACTCGATACGTTTTTATATATAAGATATTTTAGAAAGGAGATGATTTAGTGGTTTTACCAATAAATAAACAGCTCAAGGTATATTTTCTTTTATATTACTTTCCTCTCTTCAATTTCTTTTTGTGTTGTGCAACTGTGGTAATCTTTTTATCATATTGTCTTGGAGATATTTGAACATGATCAGTTTTAAATTGTCTTGAAAAATTTTCTATTCTATCATATGCTTTATCTAATTCAGCTTTTAAAGAATCTATTTGTTGATGATTTTTATTTTGCTCTTTTTGATAACCACCACATCTTGCAGCAAATGAAGCTTTTTCTTTAGTAAGTTTTTCTATTTGTGCGTCTCTATCTTTAAGTTTCATATCATATTCTGCTTTGATATCATTTGTAAGACTAGTTATTTTAGTTTCTAATCCTTCTTTTAAAGACTCTAAATTGTTAATTTCAGTATTTTGTTTTTTAATAACGTTTTCTCTATCTTTTATAGTTTTTTCTTTATCTCTTATTAACTTTTCATAAGACTCATATGTTGTTTTCTCTTCTTCTGTAATTACATAATTACCAAATAATCCTTTTCTCATAAATTATCCTAAAGTATTTCTACTTTTATCCTTTCTTCTAAATTTTCTTGTAAATGTTGAATTAACATTAATAAAATGTTATATTGAACAACTGTTATATCTGTAATACATTTAACATTACAAATTTGTGTTATCCATTTACTTGGAATATTATATTTTTCAATATTTTCTAGTAATTTATTTATTTTTTCTTCATCAATTTTTATCATTTTTTACCTCTTTTCAATCTCATCAAATCTTTGATTTTCTTTGTTATATAAATATTTGGTTTTACCTAATGAACCGTTTCTATTTTTAGCTACGAAAAATGATAATTCTATTTTGCTATGAGAAATATTATTTCCGTAGTTTTCATCATGTAACATAATAACTGTAGTTGCAGATTGTTCAAGTTCTCCTGAATCTTTTAACTCACTTAGTTTTGGAACTGAATCATCATCTGCACTTCTATTCAATTGACTAACTAATATAATCGTGCAATTGTAATTTAAACTTATTTGTCTAAGTTCTTTAGTAATAGCAGTTATATTTTCGTATATAGATGTATTTTTCTGAGGAATAATTAAACCAACGTGATCTATAAAGACAACTGTATGTTCTAATTTAGATTCATTGATTATTATTCTTCTAATATTTGATACTGTTTGTGCTTGATTAAAGACTTTTATTTTCTTTTCAGATATTCTTTGACAGCTTTCAAAAATAGCATTTTTTTGATGTTCTGTTTTAATATCGTCCATTTGAGACATTGGAATTTTAGAATTAATTGAAACTAATCTTTGATACAATTGTTTTTCAGCAATTTCCATATTGAAATAAATACAATTATATCTATCTGAAATATCTTCTAAAAGATTTAAACAAAATCCTGATTTACCTATTCCAGTTCTAGCTGCAATAATCACTAAATCATGTTCTTGAATGTTTGCTACATCTGATAATTTGTTAAATCTAAATTTAATTCCTTTGTTTTGTGAATTAATAAGAGAAAATATTTCTTTTGAAGAATAATGATGGTCCTGCGTATCAATTGCTAATGATTCAAATTTATGAATTAAATCAAATAATTCTTCTTTAGATATTTTTGTTTCGTTAAATTCTTTTATTGCATTAAGTATTTGAAATTCAACATATCGTGAAAATAATGATTTTTGATAATAATCAAAATTAGATGTTGTTGGAACGGATTCTAATGCTAATGTTAATTTAGTGAGAATATCATTTATAGGATATTCTTCAGTAAAGAACGTTTTATAGTTGACTGGTAAACCACTAATGTCAATAGTTCCATATTCTTCAAATTGTTTTTTTAATAACTTAAACATAAATCTATTTGTTTTATCTAAAAAACAATTATCAGGAATAACAATACTTTTAACTAATTCAGGTTTTAATATTAATGCTCCAATAACATATTCTTCTAATTCAAAATTCATAGTTCAGGATATAAGTCTGTACTACTTTTACGTAGCTGACTTTTCTTTCTTTTGTTTTTAAATCTTTCACAATAGTCTATTATTTCTTTTGTATTTTTTAAGTTAGCTTGTTTCCAGTTGTATAAAATTTTGTCAATGTACTTTATTGAACGTTGATTACTAGTGCTTGCTTCTTTTATTGCAAGTTTAATAATTTCAACATCATAATCCCATGTTCTAACAACTTCAATCTCCATAGGACTTAAAAGCTTTCCAAATTCTTCTTGTAAATAATCGAAAACAATTTTACCATCTATAGTCTCTATATTATTACTATTATTACTACTATTCTTTTCTATACTGGGTTGCCAGTTGGTTGCCAGTTGGTTGCCAATTACTTCATCATCAGTTTTTTGATATACTTTATCAACTATTTTTAGCTTGTTTCTTTCCTCAACATACATTGTTGGATTGTACCTATCTCTTCGTATAGTGTTATGTATAAACCAATGAGTGATAACAAAAATACCTTTATCACATGGAATTACATAGTTTTTTGCTACTAATACTTTTAGATCATCATTTGAGCAGCCATTTAACTTCATTATTTTCATAGGTGAATCAATAAATCCATCATCATCACCTCTCATACAAAAGTCGTAGTATAAGAGTCGTGCTGACATAGGCATACTCAAGAACTCGTCTGTGTTAATAATATTAGTATTCATCATTCTTTTAACAGCCATAATCTACCTCATACTTGATAAAATAAAGGTTTTGTGGTATATTATGGTTGTCAGTTTTGACAAAGAGAGCTTTTACTTGGTCGTTGAGTTCTCTTTTCTTTTTATTCTTTTTCATTAAACCACTCCTCCATTACTTGATATCCAGCTTCTAATATGAATATTGCTGCAAAATCTACAAACAATCCAAAATATGTTAAACAATAAAATTGACCTGTAAATAAAGGAATAATTCCCCAAACAAGTAAATCATGTAACAAAGTAAATCCTGCAAGAATCACACTAGCTAAAACAAATATGTTAAAAAAATTAATCTTTATTTTTTTCTTTACTTTTTTATTCATTTTTCATCACCACCTTTCACATATTAAATATTTCTTTAAAAGTTTCTGTTCTTATTTTTCTTGGTCTTTGATTTTCAATAATAAATAAATTCTTATCTTTTTCTATTTGTAATCCTTTATCAATAACTCCCAAAGCTTTTTCATAAGAACAATTCAAAATTCTTTTTATCATAGAGGCATTTAAATATAATTCTGTTTTAAGAATTTCTTTTGGTTCTCTATGATCTAAACTATCTCTAGCAGCCATATTTAATCACCTCTCACATTTTTTGTACGATTTTCGTACATTGTAGGTAAAAAAATATCATCAATTTTCTTATGCAAATAATCAGCAATAATAAACATTTCTGAACTTTTAAAATCAACTTTTCCATTCAACTTATTTCCAAATTGTTTTTCAGAAATACCAATAATACTTGCTAATTCTTTACTAGTAATATGAAGTCTTTTCATTTCTAAGATAAGTTTTTCTTGCATTGTTTACCACCTTTCTGTCTTATTGACAATTTAAATATAGTACCATTTTCGTACAATGTCAATATTTTTTTGTAAATTTATTAACTTTTTGTTCCATTTTCGTAAATTAAGTGTTATACTATTAGTGAAAGGAGAGGTTATGGAAATAAATAAATATGTTGGGGAACGGATAAAAGAATTACGACAGAAAAAAAATGTAACACAACAAGAATTAGGAGAATATCTAGAAACTACATCACAAACAATTTCAAGATATGAAAATGGAATTTTAGAACCAAATCATAATATATTATATAAGTTGGCAGACTTCTTTTCAGTTTCTATAAATTATTTTTTTCCTGAAATAAAGTTTGACAATGCAGAATTAGTTGATAATGATTTAAGTATTGAAATGATACCTGTTTATGGGACAATAAAAGCAGGAATACCAATTGAAAGCCAAACAGATATTATTGACTATATAGATATACCAAAATCATGGGCTAAGAATGGAAAGAAATACTATGGATTAAAAATTAGTGGTGATTCAATGTTTCCTAAATACCAGGATAAAGATATAGTAATTTTTGAACAAACTGAAGACATTGAACAATATAAAAATAAAGATGTTGCTGTTATGATTAATGGAACTGAATCAACATTTAAGAAAATATTAATAAATGATCAAGGAATAGTATTAGTCCCATATAATAATGATTATGAGATGATGATGTTTACAAAAGAACAAGTTGAACAATTACCTATCAAAGTAGTGGGAATAGCAAGAGAAAAGAGGACAAAGATTGAATGAATATGGGATATAAACCAAATACAACTATATTGTGTATAATATGCTTTATAGTAGGATTTTTCATAAGTAGATATGGTATATTTTATACTGGTCAAGAGTCTGAAAAAATTACTATAACAGTAAATAGATTTTATAAAAAATGTAGCCAAAAGTTTGATATTAATGAATATACTAAAGGATTTAATAACAGTTTAGATTTAAAAGAATTTTTCAATAACATTCAAGAACAATGCGAAGAATAAAAAAAAAGACCTCGTCTGGTACACGAGATCAAAAATATAGAAAATATAAACCCTACAGTTTACTTGTTTTTCTATACTCTAATTTTAATATAAATCATTTTAATTGTAAAGAAAGAAGGTGATTAAAATAGCAGTTTATAAAGGTACTCCTACCAAAGATGGTAGAACATGGTATTTCAGAGTATATAAAAAGGATCCATTTGGTAAAAATCATCAATACTCTTCAGATAAATATAAAACTAAAACAGAAGCTAAAGAACAAGAAGCATTATTTATATTAAAAAGAGATAACCCTATTCATAAATATTTCATACTAGTTGCTAAAGATTACTTTAAATGGTTATCAGAAACTAGAAAAGAGTCAACAGTATATACTTATAAAAACGACTATAAGTGCCATATAGAGCCATTTTTCCAAAATATGTATATTGATTCAGTAAATGTACAAAACGTGCGAGATTGGGCAGAATATGTATCAAAAAAGAACATATCAGTTAAATATAAGAATAAACTCTATGGAATATTAAAAGGAATATTTGATTTTGGTATAAGAAATTATGGATTAACATCTAATCCTGTTAGTCTTTTTGGAAGATTCCAGGTAAAAAACGAAGATGTAGTAAAAGATAAAAATAAATTAAGATATATAACGTATGAAGACTTCAATAAATATATATCAGTTATTGATGATATAACCTGGAAAACATTTTTCATTTTCTTATATTATACTGGTATGAGAAAAGGAGAAGTTCAAGCCTTAAGAATAAAAGATATAGATTTTGCTAAGAATGAAATAATTGTTGATAAAACATTATCAGTACATACAGATAAAAATTATAAAATCACGAATACTAAAAATAAATTAAATAGAGTTGTAAAAATGAGTAATGTATTAATAAATCAACTTAATGAATATTTAGAATATTTAAAAAATAAATACTCTGATTATAATGAAAATTGGTTTTTATTCGGTTGTACGAGATTTCTACCACAGACAACTATAGATAGATACAAAAAATATTATTTTAAAAAATATAATGAAGAACACAAAGATAAGATTCAAGAAATAACAATACATGAATTTAGACATTCACACGTTAGTTTATTAGTTAATGAATATCTAAAAAAATGTAATGAAACTAGATCTAAAATAGATACATTTAAATTCTTCGTTATGACAGGAAATAGATTAGGACATACAGTTGAAATTATGCAAAAAGTATATCTAGTACTATTCCCAACGGTTCAAGATGAAGTAATTGATTTATTAAATAATTTATAAAAATAAGACTTAAATAAGACTTAAAAAAAGAAAAACCATTGATAAACAATGGTAAATAATCTATTGGTGACGAGTACGGAATTCGAATCCGTGAATGCTGCCGTGAAAGGGCAGTGTGTTAAGCCACTTCACCAACTCGCCATATGGCGCCCCAACTAGGACTTGAACCTAGGACCCCATGATTAACAGTCATGTGCTCTAACCAGCTGAGCTATTGAGGCATAAAATGGTGGACCTGACAGGACTTGAACCTGTGACCCCACGCTTATCAAGCGTGTGCTCTAACCAACTGAGCTACAGGTCCATCGCAATTTGTACTTCTTAATTGTACTATAAAACCTTTATAATTGCAACTAGAAATTGGCTTTTTCTTTCGTTTTCTTCTTAATTGCAATAATAGAATACTATAAAAAAACGCGTTAAGTCAAGGAATTTTTAGGAAAAATGCATTTTTTCTACCATTTTATCCTATTTTTTTACAAAAAAGTCTTGTAAATAAAGGAATTTTAAGTTAAAATTAATTTGCGACTTGAAAATGGGCTGTTAGCTCAGTTGGTAGAGCAACTGACTCTTAATCAGTGGGTCTAGGGTTCGAATCCCTAACAGCCCACCATTTTTTTTACACAATAAAGCGACTTTTAAAAGTCGCTTTTTTTATTTCATATTTTTTATTGTAGTTTTCCTTTTGAACCTTTCATCCCTTTTACTCCACCATTTGCTGCGAAGCCTTGAAGAATATTCGTTTTAAATGAATGGGTTTTACTCATCCTTTTCTTATAGTCTTTAATTCCAATATTAATCATATCATCTAATACTTGAGTAAAGTTAATATCTTTAGCATCCCATAAATAGAAAGCTAAACTTCCAGGAATGGAATTTATTTCATTGATATATACTTTCTTTTCTTTTTCATCAATCAAGAAATCAATACGAGAGTTTCCAGATGAACCTAAGGCTTTAAAAGCTTCCTTAGCTATCTCTTCTATTTCATCTCTCATTTTTTTATCTAAATCAGCTGGTAGTTTTCTATTAGTAGAAGCCATCCCTTTGCTACTAGTTTTAGTAGCACATGGTTTTGCGCCTTTTAGTTTTCCTTTACCATTACCAATATATTTATCTTGATATGTTAAGAATTTGTTATCTGAAAGTACTTCTTCTATTTCACTTACTTTTTGATTCTCATAATTACCCATTACAGCAATATTTACTTCTTTTAAGTTTTGTACTACTTCTTCAACAATTATCTTACTATCATATTGAATTGCTTCATCAATTCCTTCTAATAATTTTTTTTCATCTTCACAAACACTAATTCCAACACTAGAACCTGTAGTAGCAGGTTTAACTATTAATGGATATTTCAAAGTATTAATCTTTTTCAATACTTCTTCTTGTTCTTCACGATATTCTGCATCATAAAACCATACATATTTGGTCATTGGTAATTTTTTTTCTAACCAGATATCTTTCATTATTGTTTTATCTTGACCAGCAACAGAAGCATAAACATTTGAACCTACAAATGGAATTCCGATTGTTTGTAAATATCCTTGTAGGACTCCATCTTCTACATTAGTTCCATGCACAACTGGAAAAGCAATATCTATTTCTTTTACTATTCTTTTCATTAAACCGTTTTTCTTTTGTAATACATAACTACCATTCTTATAATATAGGATTACATTATCACTATATTTTTTAATTAAGTTTAAATCTTGATATACTTCAATATCTTTTAACATATCTCCAGTATACCATTCTCTATCTTTTGTTATATAAATAGGTATTACTTCATATTTTTCCTCATCAATTTTATTCATTGCTTGAATAGCTGAAATAATACTTACTTCATGTTCTACAGATTCTCCTCCAAAAATTACACCTACTTTAATTTTCATAAAATCACTCTCCTATTTTTCATTATAAGTATCTGGCAAATCATTTTCAAACAAAGCAAATACTTCTTTGTCTTTTTTTAGGGTTCCTATAAAAGGATATGCATCTCTAACATCATTATATACTACAATTTTATCTTTATCGAAACCTTTTGTTAATAATCCTTCTTTTATTGGTTTGGTTTTTTGTTCTCCAATTAATACAACATAGTCAGCAACTTCTGCAATTTGTTCTCCAAATATTCTGTTATATTCATCTTCTTTTTTACCTAATTCTATCATTCCAGGGGTTACAACTACCTTTAATCCTGGCATCATTCCTAATACTTGTACTGCATTCTTAGCCCCTACAGGATTAGAATTGTAGGCATCATCAATCATATAAAAATCATTAATTTTCTTTAATTCCAATCTATGTTCTACAGGATGAACATTTTTTACAGCTTGGATTAAATCATCTATTTCTATTCCAAATTCTCTTCCACAAGCAATACCACTTAAAATATTATAGACATTGTGATTTCCTAATAATCTAGTTTCAAAAGAATACTTTTTTGGATCTCCTTTAAATATTACATCAAAGGAAGTTCCTTTGTTAGAGCATTTTATATTTGTTGCTCTGACATCAGCATCTTCATTTTTTATTCCAATCCATACTACTCTTACTGGATTTTTCAAATGATAATTTACTTGTTTTGGATCATCTCCGTTTAAAATAGCAAAACCATCTCTAGGTAGAGATTCTATAAGTTCAAATTTTCCATCAATAATATTTTGCTCACTACCAAAAGTTTCTAGATGAGCAGTTCCAATTGTAGTTAAGATTCCATATTGAGGTTTTACTAATTTACTTAACCCTTTTATTTCTCCTTTGACATAAGCACCCATTTCAGCAATAAAGATATCTGTAAATTTGTCTAAATTATTATTTACAGTCATAATCAATCCATTATAGGTATTTAAATTTCTTGGAGTTGGTAAAGCATTATATTTACAATTTAAGATTTCACTTAATATATTCTTACTACTTGTTTTTCCATAGCTACCAGTAATACCAATTATTTTTAAATTACTCATTTGTTTTAATTTTTTTTGAGCTTTACTTTTGTAGTAATAATATACACATTTCTCTACTGGCATATTAATAATTAAACCTACAAAAACTACATAGAAGTTCAAATAAATAATAATTGCAAAAATGGTTATAGCAATCCAACAAAGATATGGATCATTTAAATGGAAACCTAGCCATATTGCAGGTATCATATGTATAATGGTTAAAGTTGTTATCAATCTTTTGATTCTGGCGGTTACTACCAGTTTTTTCTTATTTTGACTATTTTTAACTCTATTATCCCAAGAATAACCTACTCCCATAAATATTCCAATTATTATTAGTAAACAAAGTATTGTCATCATCTTGATATCAAATACTACAAATACTCCTATTAGAGATATGGCAATTGCTATCAAATCAATATCTAAAAATAACTTTAAATTTTTTCTTACCCATTTTAAATATCTATTGTTTTCATTATATAAATTTTGTTGAAGCATATGTAATGAATTTTTTGATTTTTTAATAACAGCATAACAATATGCCATTACTATTAACATGTATAGTATTATCATATTTTTTCCTTCTTTCCTTTTATTGTCCTTGTAAGAATTCTTTTAATATTAAGGTAACTCTTGGTAGATTCTCTAAATAGGCATAATGAGTTCCAGGTAAAATTATTAAGGCGGCATCTATCATAATTTTTTCTAATTCTTTGGCTTCATTTACTGGAGCTTCTGTGTCTTGCTCTCCCCATATTAAAAGTGTTGGTTCTTCTATTTCTCTTGCATAGTTAGATAAATCTTCATTTACCACTTCTACTAGTGTTTGACGCATAATAGGACTAGCTGCTTTATAGTCTCTTGATCCTATATAGTTTTTCATGAATTCACCAAATTCATTTAACCCAGGTAATTTTTTCAGTGATTTTAATATTTTTACTGATAATGGTAATTCTTCCTGGATTCTGATACACGGGCTACCAAATAATACCAATTTTTCTATTGGATTTCGGGCTGAATAGCGAATAGCAACTCTTCCACCAAAAGAATGTCCAATTACAATTGGCTTTTTAATTTTTAATTCAGCAACAATTTTTTCTAAAATATTGGAGTAATCATCAATTGTCCAAGGTTCTTTTGGCTCCATACTTTCACCAAAACCTGGAAAATCAATTATGGTAACTCTAAAATTATTACATAGATTATCTCCTAAAGGCTTCATCATTGCAATATTTTGACCCCAGCCATGTAATAATAGTATATCTTTTCCTGTACCATATTGTAGATAATTGATTTCTATATCTTGAATATTTAATTTCATACAATCACCCATTGTCATTATATCATATTATCAATTCTTATTATAAAAAAAAGACACATATTTACAATTAATTATTATTGATATTTCTTTTTTTGTACAATTCTTTACAAAAAAAAGAAAGGTTACTTTCCTTTCTCTATTAAATAAAAGCTATAGTCATCATCTTTATTATACTTAAATGTATAAATATAGGTATTTATCTTAGAACCATATTTTGCTATAATTTCTGCTTGGTTAATAGCTCCATTCTTTAATTTTAATTCCCCTATTTTCTTTTGTTTAGTAGCATCTTTATACATAACAATTTTAGTCATTACTCCATTTTCTCCGGTATATTCTCCATAGAATACTTTTCTAGTGATTTTTATGGTATCATCCTCTAGAATTGTTTTGATATTCATAGCAATATATCCAGGATTATAGATATCTGTTTTCGTAGCAACTTTATAAGCCATTCTATTAGCTTCTGCTTCATAGTTAAATAAATATATTTCTGATTTTTTTAAGTCTATATCGGTAAGTTTAAATTCTAAATTTTTTCCAAATATCTTTTCAAAATTTCCTTTTATCTTTTCCTCTGGAATATATAATACAATACCATTATCTAGTAAATCTGAAATCATAGATGCATAAACAGCTGCTCCCCCATCAAATTTTGATGCATATATTCTTTTACTATTATAGATGTATCCCAAATAATTGGAATTATAAGTATTGAAGGCATCATCAAATCTACGCAAAGTATCAGATACTTGAAAAAAGGCATTTAAATCAATAACTGTTTCATTAATAATAGATGTTTTCTTTTCTTGTTCTTCTTTTTCTTTTAATCTATCTATTACTACGTATGCTCCTAGACCAATAATTATTACAGACATAATAATTATTGTAATAATGAAAGGTTTCTTGTTATCCATTATGTCCCTCCTTATTCTATTTTTATTATAGTTAATAATTCTTTTTTATTCAAGTTTTTTCATCAAAAAAGAGCTTTCGCTCTCTCTTAGACATATATTGGTTTTCTGTGGAAGGATTCAATTTCATTATAAGTATGTTCATCAAATAAAACAATTTTTCCTTCTTTTAACGTCTTTTGTACATCAATTAGACGTTGGTTTCTAGATCCTCTGAATAAGATTGATAAATCCAATTCTTCTTGGACAAATCTGCCATCTACTAAGACATCTATATTAGAAAGAAAGTCTAGATAAATTGGTTTTTTTTTGCTTAGTTTCATTATTTCTTCAAAAGTAAAACCTGTATAGCACCAAATATTATATCCTTTTTTCTTGCAATAATCTGCAATTTCATTACAAGCTTCAGGTTGATACATTGGATCTCCTCCACTGAAAGTAATTCCAGTCTGATACTCTAATTCATCTATAGCTTCTAAAACCATCTCAATAGGAACTTCTCCTCCGCCATTAAAATCCCATGTCTGAGGGTTTTGACATCCAAAGCAATGATGACCACAGCCTTGAGTCCAAATAACAGTACGAAGTCCTGGGCCATCAACAATACTATCGCTTTGTAAATCAGCGGCTAAACGAATTGTTTCATTACTTTGCTTCATGAGTTACACGATCACTAACTTCTGCTTTTTTAGCATTGTTAAATCTATCAAGTGTTCCTACAAGATATCCAGTAATTCTACGAATTCTATCAAATCCTACTCCTTCACCAACAACTTTTGTTCTTTTTTTATTTTCTTCCATTTTAATTCTCCTTCTTTCTTTTATTTTTATCGACCACATTCGCAGTCATAACAATTTACTTTTTCCATTTCAACGCCTTCACCTTCATGTCTTCCACATCTAGGACAAACGTCTTTAATAACACCTACATAACCACATACAGGATCACGATCAACTGGATGGTTAATAGCTCCATATCCTACATCACTATCATGCATGATACGTACAACAGATTCAAATGCATCAACATTATTAACAGTATCTCCATCAAGTTCTACATAAGAAATATGTCCAGCATTTGTATATTTATGATATTTTCCTTCCACTTCCATTTTATGTTTAGCAGTAGTCTTATAATAAACTGGTACATGGAATGAATTAGTATAATAATCTCTATCCGTAACTCCCTTAATCTTTCCGTAAATAGAACGATCAATTCCAACAAATCTACCACTTAATCCTTCAGCAGGAGTAGCAAGACAAGTAAAGTTTAAATTATATTCTTGAGTATATTCATCACACTTTTCTCTCATATGTTTTATAATTTCAAGTCCTAATTTTTGAGCTTTTTCACTTTCTCCATGATGTTCACCAATCAAAGCTTTTAATGTTTCAGCAAGACCAATAAATCCAATAGATAAAGTTCCATGTTTTAATACAGTACGAATCTTAGTCTTTGGTCCTAAGTTTTCACTATTTAACCAAACATGAGAACCAAGTAAGAATTTGAAATTTGCTTTAGATTTAGAACATTGACATTCAAATCTTTGAAGTAATTGTCCTTTAACTAAATCCATCATATCATCAAGTTCCTTATAGAAACCTTTCATATCAGCTTTTTGTCTTTCTCCTAAAGCAATTCCGTGTTTAATTCCAATTCTTGGAAGATTAATAGACGTAAAGCTCAAATTTCCTCTTCCTGGTGTTACAGATGGTCCACATACATTAGCAAGAACTCTTGTTCTACATCCCATATATCCTACTTCTGTTTGATAATCTCCAGGTACTAAGAATTGTTTATTAAAACTTGCATCTAAGAATGAGAAATTAGGGAAAAGTCTCTTAGCAGAAACACGACAAGCAAGTCTAAATAAATCATAACTAGGATCTTCTTTATTATAATTAACTCCTTCTTTTACTTTAAAAATAGATATTGGGAAGATTGGAGTTTCACCATGTCCTAGTCCTTCATCAGTTGCTAATAAATAATTCTTAATAACCATTCTTCCCTCTGGAGAAGTATCTGTTCCAAAGTTTACAGAACTGAATGGTACTTGTGCTCCAGCTCTTGAATGCATGGTATTTAAATTGTGAATAAAGGCTTCCATGGCTTGGAAAGTTGCTCTATCAGTTTTATCAATAGCATTTTGATAAGCTGCTTCAAATATCTCTTTTATTTTTTTACTTTTAGAAGTAAATTCTTCAAATATATTTAAGTCAAATTCAATACTTTCTTGTTTATTAATTATTTCTATTACTTTATCGAAATTAATGAATTCTTTAAATCCTTCAAAGTCAATTAGTTCTGATAATTCTTGTTTAAATTCTTTTTTAAATGTTTTCAATACTCCAGGAGCCATATAATAATCGAAAGCAGGGATACTTTGACCACCATGTTGCTCATTTTGATTGGACTGAATAGCAATAGCAGCAAGTGCTGAATAAGAAGCAATAGAATTTGGCGTTCTCAAATATCCATGTCCTGTTGAAAAACCATTTTTAAATAATTTATTTAAATCTATTTGGGTACAAGTAGTAGTACCCATAGCCCAGAAATCCAAATCATGAATATGAATAGCACCTTCATCATGAGCTCTAGCATACTTAGCATCCATTAAATAAGCTTTAGCAAATTCTTTTGATACAGTTGACCCAAAGTGAAGCATAGTACCCATTGGTCCATCACCATCAACATTGGCATTTTCACGTTTAGCATTCTCTTCAGCTGCACTTTTTAATCCTAAACTTTCTATCGCTTTTACAAATTTATGTTGTTGTTTTTCAACAAATGCTTCACGTGAAGCATTTCTTCTTTCACGATATCCTTTATATGATTCATATACTTCATCATACTTCATTTTCTTTAAGATTTCTTCAATTATATCTTGAATGTCTTCTACGCCAATTGTCTTTCTATCCTTATAGTTCTTTTCAATATAATCTAATACTTTTTCTTTTACTTTATTAACATTTTTTTCATCATATTCTTCATATACACTGTCAAATCCTTTTTTTACAGCGATTGCTACTTTAGTAGGATTGAAGCTAACTCTTTGTCCACTTCTTTTTACTACTACTATGTCATTAAAAAAATCTCTATCCATAATCTGTTCTCCTTCAACTTCATTTTATTTTCGACCTAAGTCAATCTTACTTGATGATGGGAAAAAAGTAAATGTTTTTTTTAAGTATTTTTTTATTTTTCATAAATTAGACATTTATTTTTTTTGCATTTTTTTTATAAAAAAAATATTTAGCTTTATTTCATAAGGTTTTGGTGCTTAATTAGATATTTTTTCTATTTTTCAGTGATTTACATTATTATACATTTTGATTAATATACACTATAAAAAATGCTGTTTTTTGTTGCTATATAAAGAATTTATGTTTTCTTTATGATAATCTATTATATATTTTAGATTTATGGTATACTTATTGTAATAATTATGTAAGGAGTGTTTTCTTTGGAGAAAATTGAAAAAGATAAAAAAATTGTAAAAATACTGTATACTAATTGGAAAGGAGTTACATCTTATCGAAATATTATCCCAGAATCTATAGTGTTTAAAGCAACTGAATGGCATCCTGAAGAACAATGGATTTTAAATGCCTTTGATGTAGAAAAAAATGCTATGAGAGGTTTTGCTTTGAAAGATATTAAGGAATGGATTTCTTAGTATTTTCTGGAATTAATGGAGAATGTTATGAATGAAGAAATAAAACAAATCAAGATAAAAAATATGGATCGGTTATATGAATTTAGACAAGGATTATATAAAAAACCAATTTTAAAGGATTTATTCTTGGAAGTTACTTCTAGATGTAATGCTAGATGTGAACATTGTGGTAGTAGTTGTGGTAATTATGTACCAACTGATGAAATTAGTGCCGAAGAATTAAAGAAAGCTTTAGCTGATATAGCTCAGCATTATAATCCTCATGATATTTTATTAAATGTTACTGGAGGTGAGCCTCTAATTAGAAAAGATTTATTTGATATTATGAGTTATGCTAATGAACTAGGGTTTAGATGGGGAATGACTTCTAATGGAATGCTAATAACCGATGAAATCTTAGAAAAAATGAATCAAACAAATATGGAAACTATTTCTATTAGTCTTGATGGTTTAAAAGAAACCCATGAGAGTTTTAGGAAAGTTCCTGGTTCCTTTGATAAAATTATTGAAAATATCAAAAAACTGCAGCAAGTTCCTTCAATTAAAATCGTACAAGTAACAACTGTTGCAAATAAAAAGAATTTACATGAATTAAATGAATTGTATAATTTAATGAAAAAATTAAAAGTAATCTCTTGGAGAGTTATTAATGTAGATCCTATTGGGAGAGCTAAGCTAAATAGTGATATCTTGTTAGATAAAGAAGATTACAAATGGTTATTCAATTTTATTAAAGAAAAAAGAGAAGAAAACATAATGAATGTTGAATATGGATGTAGCCATTTCTTAGATATTCCTTTGGAAAAAGAGCTAAGAGATACATATTTCTATTGTGTTACTGGACTATATGTTGGTAGTATTTTAAGTAATGGAGATATATTTATCTGTCCAAATGTTGAAAGAAGACCGGAATTTATTCAAGGAAATATAAAAACTGATAGTTTTGTTGATGTATGGGAAAATAAATATAAGCTTTTCCGAAGTGATGATAGAACAAAATGTGAAAAATGTGAAAAGTGTTCTAAATGGAAATATTGTTTAGGCGATTCTTTTCATACTTTTAATTTTGATGAGAGAAAACCTAATTTTTGTATAAAAGATATATATGAAGAATCATAATGAGAGGTGTTATAAATGATTAAAAATTTATTTAATAAGAAAAAATATGACGTAAAACCTGAGAATAATATTCCTCAAAAAGTTTATGGAGTTCCTAATCGTGAAAGGCAAGAGGCAAAATATGATATAGATCCTAGAGCTAATGCTCCTCGACTTGTTTATGGACCACCTGATGCCATGCAAAAGATCAAAGAGAAACTAGAAAAAAATGGAAGAGAACTTTTCTCTGCTTTTCAGAGTGATTTTGCTGGACCTGCCCGCTTTTATTATATAAACTATTTTCAAGATAAGTTTCAGTTTAGATATGGATATAGTGATAATGGTGCTTTTGTGGAAAATGAGGCAAGTAATCCTAACTTAACTATAACTGAGCATGATGAAGAGTATTATAAAAAGTTTATGAATGAATTGTTACCAATCATTGGTAAATGGGATTATGAGTATATGAATACAGACAATCCAAATGGTACAGAATGGAAAATTAATAATATGAATATATATGTACATGGATTGAATAAATTCCCTGAAGATTATGATAGTGCAATGAGTATTATTAATCGTTATTTCAATATAGATAATAATCATTATACTGATAAATATGATGTAGATCCTCATGATAACATTCCCGAAGATTTATATGGTATTCCTGATTTTCTATTGCATCAAGACAAAGACCAATAAAAAATAGTATCACTTTACTGTGATACTATTTTTTTCATCAATTACGTTAACTAATTCTCTAAATATGTATAAGTAACTGGTAATTCCATTATCTTCTATTTTTTATGTTTGATACACTTTTTTAAAGTTGCTTCCTCATTAGATAGTTCTGTATTATAACAAGTAAATTGTTTAGAAGTATGAATTCTACCACATTCTTCATACCCTCCTAATAGTATTGAATTTGATAGCCAAGATTGTTTGTGATATATAAATTCATGAAGTTGTACTTTTAATAATTCTGTTTTTCTTAATTGTTGGATTAAGTTGTCCAATTTTAATAAATCTTTTTCATCAAAACTAGTTAAATTTTTTTGTCTAAAATCAATTAATTGATATAGAATTGTTCCAAAATCAATAGTGTAATTTCCCTTTTCATCAACAGCTTCTTTAATAATAAATAGTGAATGAGCTAATGAAGGCATTTCTTTAATTCCTTTAGCAATTTTTTCCCATTCATGAGCTTCAATAAAGCCTTGTAAGGCTTTATTAGTATACATTCTAGAGGCATAGGTTTGCTCCGGTGAAACAATTTTTTTTGTATTAATAAAACCATTCATTTTATATAACATATCATCTTGTAAGCCATTTGAATTATCAAGATCTATAGAGTGTACTACTCCATTATTAGTAATGTAAAGATTGGTAATGCTTATGTCATCAGTATATTCATCTTGTTCTAAATCTATATTAACAACATAACTTTTCTTATTGTGAATTATTTTCCTACAAATATTAATAGTTTTTGTACTCTTTTCATTTTTTTTAAATAATACACTTTCATTTCCTATTGGAATTACTCCATATTCCTCACTATATTTATCTGCGACAACAATACTTTGTTTCTTTAATGATTCTAAGAATCTTTTACCAACATCATATTCATCATCAGAAATTATTCCATAAGTATAATCCATATAATATCTCCTTTTTTAATAGTTGTTATTATAAAAGAAAATATCTACAATTTCAATAATTATATTATTAAATCATTTTCTACATTCAGTTAATTCACCTTTTATAATAATTTGACTTATTTAAAGTATTGTTTAGATATATTAGTGCTTTCTTCAATATTATTGGCTATCTTGATTAATCTGGTAATTATATCTTCATCGCCTTGCAAACTATTATTCAATTTAGAACATCTTTCTGCTATATCAGTTAGTTTGTTAGTATTTTTGTCATTATCTTTACTTATCTTATTTAGTATTCTTATTATTTCTTCTATAATTGCTAAATGAGTATTTGTTAATTTAGCATTTTTTAAAAGATAATCTATTATTTCAATAGTTTCATTTAGATATTTATTTTTGAATGATTCATCTTGGCAACTTGATAAATCATTTACATTATCTAATCTGTCACATAATTTAATATCTAGTGCCCAACTACTCATATTTTTCATTTTAATTGATAAGTATTGTTGCTTTCCAAGGGCATTTTTCATATCTTCATCGGTAGTTAGTTCTAAAACCAAGCTAGCTACTTGAGGTCCAAAATTTGCTACTATGTCATAGTATGTGGCAGGAGTATCCTCTATTGTATCGTGAAGGCAAGCACTTATTAGTAATGTTTCAATATTTTTAGATTTTTTATACTTTAAAACATTTTGTAATACATGTAGTGGATGAATAATATATGGTTCTCCTGTTTTTCTAGTTTGTCCTTGATGCATTTTCGTTGCGTAATTAATGGCTTTTTTTATATCTTCACTAATAACATCATTGGCATTTATCTCTTTTTCTTCTCTTTGCATATTTACAGGTTCTATATGATAAGCTCTTGTTTCGTCTAATTGCTTTTCTAAGTCTAAATTGTAGTTATATACTTCCATGATCCTACGCATTTTATTATAACTATTATATTCTTCTACTATTTGTTTTACGTCTTCTTCATATTTGACATATACGTAGGAATAATCAAAATCATAAGTATCGCACCAGATTATAACGTGCGAATATTCTCCAGTATCACCATTCATTACAATTCTTTTAATATCTTCTTTTGTCATAATACACCTCTTTCTAATTGTAATATATACTATTATTTTGTATAATAAAAATACATTTTTTATATATCCACGATAACTGGAGGTTATTATGATTAATTTAGAATTATATAGAATATTTTATGTAGTAGCAGAATCAGGAAATATTACTAAAGCTAGTAAAAAACTTTGTATTTCTCAACCCGCTGTAACTAAGCAAATTAAAAATCTGGAAAGTCAGCTAAATACTCCCCTATTTATTAGAACTAAAAAAGGCGTTATTTTAAACGAGTGTGGGCAAAAAATATTTCTAAATTAAACAAGCTTTAACTTTATTAGATGAGACTAATCAAATGATTAAAGATTTTACAGAATTCAATACTGGAACAATAAAAATAGGAATTAGTACTACTCTAATGAAAAAGTATTTATTGAAATATATTGAAGTATTTCATAATAATTATCCTAATATTATTATAGATATTTATACTGATCCTACTAAAGAGCTTATTACAAAATTAAAAAATGGGACAATTGATTTAATAATAGGAAAATTTTCTGATAATTATGATAATGATTTAAACTACTATGAACTTGGCAAATCAAAATATATTTTTATTGCTAATAAGAAGTATTATGATTTAGAAAACTCAACTTTGAAGATTACAGATTTAAAAAAATATCCTATATTGTTACAAGAATATCCTTCTAATTCTAGGATTAGTGCTTTAAAATATTTTGAAGATAATAATATTAAAATCGAGCCTAAAATGAATATAGCTAGTTCAAGCTTATTGATTGATTTTATTAATTTAGGATATGGCATTGGATATGTTACTGAATTATATGTTCAAGAAGAGCTTAGAAAGGGTAACATTATTAAAGTTAATGTTGTTCCACAACCAAGTATTATTTCTTTTGGAATAATTAGCTTAAAAAATAATATATTGACTAATCACTGTAAAAAATTTGTTGAAATTCTAAAAAAATAGTTTTTATTATAGTATATATTGATAGGAGGATTTATATGTTAAAAAAAGAAACTTTAGATTTATTAAATAGTGAAAGAAAGGATTTTAAGAATATTTTTTCTATTTGTATTGGTAAAACATATCTTTTTCAAAATAGACTTAAAGAGTATTTTGGAGATTATAAACAATGGAATACAGATATTAAAGAAGGAATTCTAAAATTAGATGAAAAATCATTCAATGTTGAGTATATAGGTACTACGAGTATTGGTGATAATTATTGGTATTCTTCAGAAGTAGAAAGTGTAATACCTGATCAATTTGTTAATCTAATGATTAATACAAGAAAAACACTAGAATCTTTAGGCTTAAAAGCGTTGGCTGAAGTAAAAATTCCATTAACTGAAGAAATTAATGGATATAATTTAGCTATGATATATGTTGCTTTTGCTAAAGAAAACGTAGCATGTTTCTGTGGTTCTGGAGATACTTCCATTTACATGTTTTTAAAACAATTACCAGAAAGTATATTTAAAAAAATAAACTCGGCTGAGTTTTCCTCTAGAGTTGCAGAAATAATATCAACTTTTAGTGTAAATCATAAATTAATGGTAAAAGCATTACTATGTGAAAATGATATTGAATATAGTGAAGATAATAATAACATTGTTGCTAAATTTAATGAAAAATCTATATTAACAATAGAATTTAATAATGATGGTTTACTAACAACTATTTCTGGAGATTTAAGTTTATAGGTATAGTGTAAATTAGGAAAATAATAAAAAATACCTATATATTTTTTTCAATCATTATCTTTTTTCCATGATATAATGTTTTATATAAAGTAGGAGAAAAAAATGAATAATAATGATTTAAATATTAATTTTCAAAATAATATTGACACGCCAAACCAACCGCAAGATAATTTCAACACGCCAAACCAACCACAAGATAATTTCAACATGCCAAATCAATTACAAAATAATAATACCAATATGAATTATGCTAGTAATGGGAATAATTCTGGAAAGAAAAATAACAAGATAATATTTATTGTTGCTGGAGTTGTTATTGTTGCTATTGTAGTAATATTATTATTACTATTTAAGGGTTCTAGTAAAAGTGGTAAAAACACGACCGGATCATCTGAATATAAAGCATCAGATGTTGCCTTTAGTTGTTCATATGTATCTGAAGGTGAGAATGCAATATCAACAACATATACAGATTTTATTTTTAATTATAAAAGTTCTCAATATACATATCAATTAAAACAATACTATAAAATGGTTATAGAATATAAGAAAACACTTACTGATGAAAAATATAAAGAATTTATTAAAGAATTAAACTCTATAGATTGTTTAGATGCTGGTTCATGTACAGAAAGTCATCTTGAACTATCAATAACAGACTTTGGATGGGATACAGTTGTTGATAGAAAAGGTAATAAAATAGAAGTAACATTTAATAATACATTTGGTATGGGAAGTACAGCTTCTAAAGATGATATCAAAGATACTAAAGCTAGTTTCGAAAGCGAAGGATATACTTGTAAATAATATTAAAGGATGGTTAGATGCTAATATCTAATCATTCTTTTTTTCTTTGCTATTTTTTTATTCATATTATTGTATAATACCCTATTTCTAAAAAAGATGATATAATATTAATCAACTCATAATTTGGAGATGATGTTTTATGTATAAAACAAATATAAATTTAAATTTATATAAAACTTTTTATGATGTAGCAAAATACGGTAGTATTTCTAAAGCTGCCCAATATGGATTTACATCACAACCAGCAATTAGTAAATCAATTAAAAAACTTGAAGATGAATTGGGGACACAGCTTTTTTATAGAAATTTAAATGGTGTTGAATTGACAGATAAAGGTAAAGAATTATTATATTTTGTTGAAAAGTCATACAGTAATTTAATTATTGCAGAAAGAAATATGATAGAAACAGAAAACCTTGAAAGAGGAAAATTATCTATTGGTATGCCATCTAATATTGGTTCATTTTTCTTATTTGATAAAATAATTAGTTTTCATAAAAAATATCCAAATATAGAAATAACAATAATAACTGGTTCTACTTCTAATTTGATTAGTTTACTTGATTCGCATAAAGTTGACTTTGTTATAGATACATCACCAATTAATGTAAGATTAGATGACGGAATGAAAATAACAAAACTAGATAAAGTACAATACTGCTTTGTAGTAAAAAAAGATACAAAAAACATAGACTATAAAAAAATAAGTAAATTGAGCGATTTAAAAGATAAACCTTTAATACTACCAATACCTGGAACAGCTAATAGAAATGATTTAGATGAATTACTATTAAAACAAAATATTGATGTAGAAAATGTCATTAATATACATACAAGTGAAATGATAATATCTGCTGTAAAAAAAGATTTGGGTATTGGATATATAATTTATAATCTTGTTGAAGATGATATTAAGAATGGAGAATTAGAAATTTTAGATATTAAAGAAAAATTACCAACAGTAGAAATAAATATTATTTTTGATAAGAGTTTTTTAACAACGGCTCCAAAAAAATTTATTGAGAATTACATAGACTATGACTTTAAATTATAATGACTATGCTAAAAAGTTATACCTATATCTTAAATTGATAAAATATATGAAAAAAAGATATTTGTAGATGAATATCTTTTTTTCTATAATTTTTTTAGGAGGCAGATATTATGATTAAAAATATGGGGACTTTTAAGGATTTTAGTGATGGAACGTTAAAAACTGTTTTTGACGTTGGAGATAAAAAAATTATTGAAATGTCTTTACTATTTAATAAGGAGGATAAAGATGTTATTTGTGTTCCAACACATCATTTTTGCAACTTAGGATGTAAAATGTGTCATCTAACAAATAAAGGGTTAAATAAAGCTATGATTCCTATAAATTATGAAGATTTCATTGAATGTTTATTTCAAGCATTAACTAGAAATGGTAATAAAAGAACTGATAAGAAAAAACTACTTATTTCTTTTATGGGGGTTGGAGAGCCACTATTAAACTTAAAATTAATTGAAGAAGTATATAAAAATGAAAATTTAATTAAAGAAAAATTAGGATATGACGATATTGGATATGCAATTGCAACTATGATGCCTAATAATAATATTTTAAAGTTGAAAGAAATGGTGTGTAAATTAAATATTCCACTTAAAGTTCATTTTTCAATGCATACACCTATTGATAGTGAAAGATATGAATTAATACCTAGTACAAAGGTGTCTGTACCAGAAGCATTAGCATATTTAGTTAATTACAGAGATAGTTTACAAGCAAATGAAGAAATCATGAAAAAATATATCAAATTACATACTACAAATGATCCTATTGAAATTCATTATACTTTAATAAATGGAGTTAATGATAGAAAAAAAGAATTAATTAAGGTATGTGAATTATTATCTAAATATAATATTCCTATTAAATTTATTAGGTTTAATCCAATAAATGAATTACAGATAAGTAATAATGAAGATGAATGGGTTAATAAAATATCACAAACTATTCCACAGCTTAGAATTAAAACTTATTCTCCACCAGGTAAAGAAGTTGGTAGTTCTTGCGGTGAATTTACTAAGCATTATTATCATGAAGAAATTGAAACAGAAGATCAAAAGCAAGAATTTGAAAGATGGAAAGAAAAACATTTAGTACTTGAATAATTGAAGCAGAAAGATATAAATAAAGAATATAACTTCATTATCCTCTGCTTCTTTTTTTTCTTTTCGTTTTTGTTCTTTCTCATACTTTATTAAATTACGTAGTGATTTTCGATAATTAGGATTATTATAATAATCATCATAACTACCTCTTACTTTAGTCATATTATCTCTCCTTTCAATTTTATTATTGACTAATTTTCAGATCTTTGCATTATTAGTATCGTGCAATCTGTTTTTTTATCTTTTAATAAAAACAACCAATAATGTCAATATTTTTTATTTATCTTTATTTAAATCTAGGTTTAATTTGAATTACTATAAAACAAAAAAACTAGTTTTTCAACTAGTATTTTCAAATGGAGTGATAACAAAGGTTATTCGGAACTTATAATAGTAAAAGTTGATAAACAACTAATCATTAAAAATAACATATTTTTCTAATACATTAAATAGTTTTAAAGGATTTTGAGTTAATAAATGGTATAATATATTTAGAAATTCATTCAGGGGATGATAGTATGCTTAAAGAAGTAAAAATTGAATTAACTAATAAATGTTCTAGAAATTGTAAACATTGTTCTAGTAATGCTACTAGTAGTATTGGTAATTTAAAAGTTTTAGATTTTGAAGATGTATCTAGAATAATTAAAGAAGCAAAGTTAATTGGTGCTGATACTATTGTTTTTACTGGTGGAGAACCTTTAATGTATGATAGACTTCCAGAATTAGTTGAATTAACTTCAAAATTAGGAATGAAATCAACTATTTATTCTTTTGCATGCAGAACTGATGAAACATTAAATAAATATAGAGAATTAATTGGTTTAGGACTAAATAAAATAGTTTATTCACTTGCTGATTCACTATCTGATGAAGAAGATATTTCAGTTTATGATAAGGCTGATTTTTTTGATAAAGTATTTGAAAATAATAATGCAAGATTAGGATTTCATTACACAGTTTCAAAAGATTCTTTTTCTAGATTAGAACCAGTAGTAATTGAAACTATTGAAACATTTAAAAGTAGAAGTTATTTTGATAGAGTTAGTTTATTAAGGTTTGTTCCACATGGTAAAGGAACAACTGATATGGACTTATCAAAAGAAGAATTATTAGCAATTAAAAATCTTTATTTAAACTCAAATGATAAAGATAAAATTAGATTAGGAACTCCTTGGAATATACTTGGTATTGAAAATACACCTTGTATAATAGCAGATGAAATAATGATAATTGGATTTGATGGAATAGCTTATCCATGTGATTCCATTAAATATTTTACTAAATTAGGTATTAGTGGAAATATAAGAGAAAACTCATTAATGGAAATATATAATTCAGAGTATTTTAGCAATATTAGAAATTTTAATACTGATAATTCTTGTTCTGCTTGTGAACAATACCCTATATGTAAAAGTGGTTGTATAGGACAAAAGATAATTGCTAATTATACTGAAAGTGAGGATAAAGTATTAACTTTAAAAAGATGTATTAACTCAAGAGATCCAAAGTGTATGAGGTAGATATATGAAGAAAAGACAAGAAGTATATGATTTATATTGGTATTTTGCTTGTGAAAGACAAAGTATATTTTGGAAAAAAATAAATGGAGAATCTGCTCCATGGACTGAAGATAAAATATTACAAGAATATAAGTTTTGTAATAGTTATAGAGTTAATGATAGAGTTAGTCAATATCTATTAAAAAATGTTATATACAATGGTAAAAAGTATTCTAAAGAAGATATGTTATTCAGAATATTATTATTTAAGTTGTTCAACAAAGAATCTACTTGGGAATTATTATTAAATAATTTTGAAGATATTACTTTAAAGACATTTAATGTAAAAGATTATTCCAAAGTATTGGAAAATGCTATATCAAATGGTATTAAAATATATAATGATGCTTATATAAGTTGTGCTAATAAAGCGTTTGGATATGATAGAAAACATGATAATCATTTGGCACTGCTTAATAAAATGTTTAATGAAGATAAATTACAAGAAAAAATAGCTAAATGTAAGACTATGAAAGAAGCATTTAATATTATTAAAAGTTATCCATTAATTGGAAACTTTATGGCTTATCAATTAGTAACTGATATTAATTATAGTGAAGTTGTTAATTGGAAAGAAGATGAATTTACAGTCGCTGGACCTGGATCACTTCGTGGAATCAAAAAATGCTTTATAGATAAAGGTAAATTGAGTAATGAAGATATAATTAGATATATGTATGAACATCAAGATGAAGAATTTAAAAGACTTAATTTAGATTTTAAAAGAATTGGTAATAGACCATTACAACTTATTGATTGTCAAAATATATTTTGTGAATTAGATAAATATTGTAGACAAGCATTACCAGATTTAAAATCAAATCGAACTAAAATAAAAAAACATTATGTACCTAAGAAAGAAAAAATAGAATATATTTATCCACCAAAATGGAAGTTGAATAATTAATAATAAAAAAATAAATATATTTAGAATAGGGAAAAGATGATTAACACTAAAATCAGCTTTTACTTTGTCTCAATTAATAATTTATCATTAACTTTGTTTTCAATATATTCAAGATTTTTAAAAGAATTATTCTTTCTTAATAATTCCATTTGTTTTTTTGCCATATCATTTAGTCTAACTAATCTTTCAGATTGTGATATTCCCATTTCAATTAATTCAGCATTAATATTTTCCAAATTACTTAATATCACCAAATGAAGTAAGTCTGTGTAATCTCTTATATTTCCGTCTTCTGCTAAATTAGGATTATTATCTCTCCACTCTTTAGCTGTCATACCAAACAGAGCAACATTTAAAACATCAGCTTCTTCAGCATAAACAAATTTCTTTTGTTTTTCCGTTAAAGTAGGAACTATTATACTTTTAATCGCGTCGGTATGAACGACATAACTAACACTAGCTAAAACTCTATTAGCATGCCAATCTATTTTATTCTGATATGCTTCATTTTTCTTTAATCTTTGGAATTCTTGAATTACATATAATTTGAACTCTGGAGAAAGCCAACTAGCAAACTCAAATGCAATATCTGGATTAGCAAATGTTCCACCATCATATCTACCAGACTTTGATATAATTCCAATGGCATTTGTCTCTCTTATCCATTTTTGTGGTGACATTTTAAAAGTGTTGCTTCCAGCTTCATTTTTAAACGTAGCGAATTCGCCCCCTTTAAAATTTTCGTTATGTATACTTTCCCATAATCCTAGATAAGAAATAACATCTTTATTTCTCATCCAGTTTTGAATAGGATATCTTGGATCATCTTCATCAGCATATCTTGCTAAATCAGTTAAAGAAATAAACTCTTTATCATCAATTCTTATTACATTAATAACTTGGTCTTTTACAACTATCTGTGTTTTTATATTTTTATTATTCATCTATAACCCTCCTAAATACATTATATCATACATTTGTTTGATAGAATAATAAAAATAAAAAGTACATCATTTCTGACGTACTTTGAATTCAAATGGAGCGACCGGGGGGAATCGAACCCCTATCGCAGCCTTGGCAAGGCCGTATTCTAACCATTAAACCACGGTCGCAAAATGGAGGGGCCTACCGGATTTGAACCGGTGATCAGGGTGTTGCAGACCCACGCCTTACCACTTGGCTAAAGCCCCGTTACGTATATGATTATAGCAAATTCATAGTTGTTTTTCAACTTTTTTTGGTATTTTATATAAAAAAAGGAGAAATTATTATGCTTTCTCCCCTACTTGTACTATATTTTGATAATTATATTTTAATTCATTATTCTCTATTATTTTTCTTAATCCCTTTGTTTCATTATAAGAATATAAAGTATCACCTTGTAATAAAATGACATTATTACCTTTAATCCACCATTCTTTTATATCTTCTAATTCTAGTAATAAAACTTTGTGATTATTTATTCTCTTATATATTTTATTATCTTCTTGAAAATAATAATAATCTCCTATTTTATTCATTTTAAATATTTGATCTTCCATAAAGAAATCACTTTTGGATACTTCTTTTTTTTGATTATTTGAATAGATAATGTACGTTGTTTCACCCTGATCAATTTCTTTCCACTTCTTTTTTTGAATATCTAGTGAATACTCTTTTTTATTATCACGATCTGTAATATAAACCTTATTATTTATAACACCATTAATATATGAATTTTTTGATATTGCTTTTGATAATTTATAATTACTTAGCTTATTATTATGATAATAGTAGATGTTTTTAATTCCACTTACTGAATTGTTTTCCAATAGTATGTAATAATCTTTTACTGAACAAGATTCTATATTATCATATAAATCATAATCTAGTACTTTTTGATATTTATTCTCTTTGGCATTAATTATAAATAGCCCTTTATAATTCCATAAGTAATAAATACTATTATTATCAATATTACTGTTATAGATTGTTAATGATTTATAATTATTCTTTTTTTCACTTGATGATGGAAAAGATAAATTATACTTCTTTAGTTGTTTTTTTATTGTTTGAAAATCTTTATTGTTTGTTTTTATTAGGTAATCAATAGATACTTGTTCATTATCTAATATACAGGCTATGGAATAATCTTTTTTCTTAGTAAAAGTAGGTATAATACATTGTAAATTGTTTTGTTTGATTGTTTTTATGTCTTTAATAACTCTTTTTTGTTTTCCTTTTTTATTTAGATAAGACATAATATATGTCTTTCCTTTATTATCTATAATAAAGTTATAGTAATTCTTTATATCTTGATAGAAATGTTCTTCTATAGAATATTCTTTTACTTTATATTTTACGTAATGTTCTTCTTTTAATATGTACTGGATAATTGGAATTAAAAATACTATTATTACTATAATACTTACTATTTTCTTTTTCATAGTATCACCTCTTTTATTATAGCAAAAGAAAGGAAGAAAAACTACTTTTCTTCTCTTTCTAAATGATATGACTTTTTTGCTTCCATCATAAAAGATGTTATTCTTGTTTCTATTTCTGTTAAAGCATCTATACTAATATTAGATAATGTTACTAATTCTTTAATTGTATCAATATATACTTTTCCCCATATTAGTCCTCCTACAACTTTTAAATCATTAAATAAATCAGGAGTAATTGAATATAAAAAGTAACCAAATATTAGTCTTTTTCTTCCTACTAAAATTCTTTTATTTGTTAAAACAACAACAGCACTTTCGATGATATTAATAGGATTATCATTTTTTTGGGCAATAAAAGCATATAATATTTCTTCATCAGGGTTTAAATGACGTTGAACAATTTCTGAGTTTTTCTTAATTCTCCATCCTACTGTCATAGGATACTTTTCTTTAAATTTCATTACTTGGCGGTATACAGATTTCATTTTTTTCTCTCCTTTACAAAAGATAAAGATTAATCTCTTATTATTTTTATCATATCACAATAAATCATTTTTATCATCATTTTTATATCATTTTACTAGTTTTAAGAAATTGTAGATAATGTTTGGTATCTGTTAGTCCATCAACATGATTGATAATCTTTTCATTTTGAACAACTACTATAAATGGTGTTCCAAAACCAGATTGAAGCAATTCGTTAGAAGATAGTAATCTTTCTTGATCTTCAGTATTTACTTGTTCAGTATTTAGGTAATAAATAGTTAAATTATAATCTTTAGCAATCTTTTGTAAAATAGGCTCAGCAACTTGGCAATATTGACATGTGTGTCTGGCCATTAAAACTATTTTTTTAGAAGAACCCTTATAATATTGCAAGTATGTGTCTACATCAATATCAATAAATTCTTTTTTTTCTTCTGTAGTTATAGATTTACTTTCATTTACGGCTCTTTCCATTATGTCTTCCTGAGTTTCTTTTTTAATACTTTCACTTTTATTAGGATTTATCATAGCACTTAGTGTTACTATTCCAATTACTAAGATAATTATTCCTATTATTTTAATTCTATTATTCATAAAATACCTCTTTTTTTATACCTTATTTCATATTTTTTTCTATGTATTCTTCGTATGGAATACTTCTATCAATGATAGAACCATCTTCTTTGATTTCAATTACTCGATTAGCTACTGTACTATTTAATTCATAGTCTCTTGATGTAAATAGAATTTCTCCTGTAAAGTTACATAGCCCTTTATTTAACGAAGTAATACTTTCTAGATCTAAATGGTTTGTTGGCTCATCTAATATTAAGAAATTAGGGTTTTCTAACATCATTTTTGATAACATACATCTAGCTTTTTCTCCACCAGATAAAACATTTACTTTTTTAAAAACATCTTCTCCTGAAAATAACATTCTTCCTAAAAATCCTCTTAAAACTGTTTCATCTTTAATATCATAAAATTGGCCCATCCATTCCATAATGTTTTTATCACAATCAAAGAATTCATTATTGTCCTGTGGTAAGTATCCTGGATTAATAGTTTTTCCCCATTCAATAGTCCCTTTATCATATTTTTCTTTGCCACTTAATATATTAAATAGTGTTGTTTTTACCATATCGTTTCCAGCAATAAAACATATTTTATCACCTTTTAATACTGTGAAAGAGACTTTGTCTAATATTTTTTTACCATCTACTATTTTAGTTAGATTTTCTACTTTCAATATTTCTTTTCCGGCTGGTTTTTCTATTTTGAAATCAATAAATGGGTATTTTCTAGAAGATGGTACAATTTCATCTAGTTCTATTTTTTCTAGCATTTTCTTACGAGATGTTGCTTGTTTACTCTTAGAAGCATTAGCTGAGAATCTAGCTATAAAAGCTTGTAGTTCTTTAATTTTTTCTTCTTTCTTTTTGTTTGATTCTCTCATTTGTTTTTGTAATAACTCACTTGATTCATACCAGAAATCATAATTTCCAACATATAGTTTAATTTTTGAATAATCAATATCAGCAATATGAGTACATACTTTATTTAAAAAGTGTCTATCATGAGAGACAATGATAACTGTATTATTAAAATTAATTAAAAATTCTTCTAACCAACGAATAGCTTCTAAATCTAATGAGTTTGTTGGTTCATCTAATAGTAAAATATCTGGGTTTCCAAATAAACTTTGAGCTAGTAATACTTTTACACGAAGCTTAACTGGTATTTCTTTCATATCACAATAATGATATTCTTCAGTTACTCCTAAATTATTTAGTAAAGTAGCTGCATCAGGTTCAGCATTCCAACCATCTAATTCCATAAACTCAGCTTCTAAATTAGCTAATTTCATACCATCTTCTTCACTAAATTCTGTTTGGGCATACATTTTATCTTTTTCTTCCATTATTTCATATAATTTACTATTACCCATGATTACTACATCAATTACTCTTTTATCATCGAATTGATAGTGATCTTGTTTTAAGATAGAGATTCTTTCTCCTTTACTTATTTCTATCTCTCCTGTTGTTGTTTCTAATTCTCCACTTAATAATTTTAAAAAAGTTGATTTACCACTACCATTGGCTCCTATTAATCCATAACAGTTTCCATTAGTAAATTTTATATTAACATCTTCAAATAGAGTTCTTTTTCCAAACTTTAAGCTAACATTATGTACTTGTATCATTTTATCACCTCGAAACTTCTTTTATTTTATAATAAAACATAGAAAAAGACAAGTTACCTTGTCTTTATCTTAATGATAAAAGTTTGATATTACTTTGGCAAATTCATATAGAATAATATCACTTTTATTAATAGCAAAGCTTTTTCCTATTGCTTTTCCACCTATTGTTAAAGAAGAGATAATAGCAGTTACTAATAGTCCGGTTATTAAAAGATTAGTATTAAACTTTGTTACTAAAATGGCTGTAATAGCTGTTCCGGCAGCTCCTGATATTACTCCACAAATATCTCCTATAACATCACAACAAAAACTTGATACTTTTTCAGCATTCTTTTTAAATTTAACAGCAACATTGGCTCCTTTTACTTTTCTAGAATTCATAGAGTGAAATACTGATTCCTCAGCTGTTGTAACAGATACTCCTACAATATCAAATAAAATACCAATAATAATAAATAGTAATGTTATTAGGATACCAAAAACTAGGGATAGTTCTGGTATGATATTATTGGCAAAAATGGATAATAAGAAAGATATGATGAAAGTAATACATACAATTGTAATAATCCATTTCCAGTTTACTTGTTCTTTTTTTATTTTTTCTTTCTTTTTGGTTTGTTCTACTAGATTTTTTAATTCACTTGGTTTTTTGTTAGTCATTATTATGACCTCCTATTTTCTTCTTCTATATTAGTATATCATTATTTATAAAATAAAAAAAAGTAGTAACCTACTTTCATTTATCATGAATTGTTTGGCGGTCAATATAATTAACTTTGAGCCTTAGGTCAAGTAGGATTTCCCTGATTCTTACAATTCCGTTACCAGAATTGCGGTTCCCCTTTATAAGAATCAATATGTCGTTGCCGATTCATACGACTTGATTACCACTTAGTGCCCACTGCAATCCTATATTGAATGCACTCTAGGAGATTTCCTCTCCAATCCTTTATTATTAGTTCTTTTTTGCAAAAATAATTTCAAAATGCAGTTCTCATGATAAGTGGCCGCTTATTCATAAGAAAGATCATTTATCCCAATATTCTCACTCAAGACAGGCTACGCTGCACATAGCTTTCGCCACAATACAGGTTTTATCCAGTTTCGTAGATTTCCACAAGAACTGGTCTCCACAGATAGTGGGTCATATTTCCATATGCCATTATGGATTGCCCAATCCAGCATCCACCCCAAACTGGGCGTAAGAAGCAGACACCAAAGGTTTCACAGATGTGCCCTTTAACGAATTTTTAAGCTCGTCTTCCTAATAAAGTAACTGACTAGAATAATGTGCCATCAATTACTACTACATTATACTACATTTTATGGAAAATGTCAAATTTCCCTACTTTTATTCTATGCTATTCTTCGATAAAAAAAACTACGTTTTGTAGTTTTTAAGCATTTCTAATTTTATTAACATACCAGTTTATTTTACTAATCCAGGTATCACTTTCAGCATATTTTGGTCCAATTGTTTCTACTGTAACTAATCCTCTTGAGTAATAATTTCGATATAGATTTGAAATCATACCTTCAAGACCTTCATCTACTGAATTATACTTTTTATAAGCTCCACAACCGGCTCCTTTTTGTCCACCAAAATTATAGCAATTATGGGCTATATTACTACATTGATTTTGTCCACAACCTGTTTCATGAAGAATAATTGCAGTAGCAACATATGGGTTTACTCCAAGTTCAATACATTTATTAGCGATAACCATACCTTTACCACTAATATCATTTTTTAATGATTTATCTAATTGAGTTGCTATTTCTTCTATAGTCATTCCTTCAAACACTTCAACGCGTGATACAGCAGCTGGAGCTGTTTCCATTTTTATTTCTGTTAATAATAAATTATTATTTTCTGCTTTTGTTTCAGAACTTTTTACTACAATCATATTAGCACTAGCAGCTATATTTTTTAAATCAAATTGTTCTGTATTCATATTTTTCTTAGATTTCAATCCTTGTTCTTGTTGAAATACCATACCAATTGAAATCATCATTATACCAAGTATAAAAAATAGACTACTGATTATTTTCCCTTTTCTCAAAGTCATTCACCTCATTATACCAATGATACATTTATTTTACTCTAGTTTTTTTTATTTGTCAATTTTTGCATTCTTTTCTTTTATCTTTTATAATAGTATTGGTGATTGATATGAATGAAAAAGTAAATATGCTTATAAAATGGATTTTAGAGTCTAAAAAAATTGTTTTTTTTGGAGGAGCTGGGGTTTCTACTGAATCTGGTTTAAAAGATTTCCGAAGTAAAGATGGTCTTTATCATGAAAAATATAATTACCCACCAGAAGAAATATTATCTCATCATTTTTTTATGGAACATACTGGTGAATTCTATAAATTCTATAAAGATAAATTAAATACTAAAGAATTTCAACCTAATATTACTCATATTACTTTGGCAAAGCTTGAAAAACTAGGAAAAGTTCATAGTGTTATTACACAAAATATAGATGGTTTTCATCAAGATGCTGGTAGTTTAAATGTTTTGGAATTACATGGTTCTATTAAACGAAATTATTGTATGAATTGCAATAAGTTTTATGATGAAAATATCGTTTTTTCTTCACCTGATATTCCTAAATGCTCATGTGGTGGAATTATTAAACCAGATGTTGTTTTATATGAAGAAGGATTAGATGAAAAGACTGTTCAAAAAGCCATTCAAGAAATAAAAAATGCTGATTTATTGATTATTGGTGGTACTAGTCTGAATGTCTATCCAGCGGCTTCTTTTATACATTACTTTCAGGGAAAACATATGGTTCTTATTAATAAGGACATTACTCCTTATGATTCTATTTGTGATTTAGTTATTCATGATTCTTTAGGAAAAATATTCCAAGAAATACAAAAAGAAATCAATTATATTTCTTTTTAATTTAACTTAAATGTTTTAGGGGCATAATAATAAACTAATCTTAAAGATATTATTCCATATATTATTGTAAAAATGATACCACCTATCGATAAAGTAAGAGAATTTATTGTCATATTAGCAAATTGATAACATACTATGTACGTTATTAAAGTTGCAAAGGAATAACTGGCTTTCTTTACTTCTAGTTCTTTATTAAATGGTTGCATTAAATAGTATATTACTAAATAATGAATCGAAAAGAAAATGCTCATCACAATAATAAATAAGAAGGTTGTTCCAATTATCCAAAGATTTGTTTCTTTAGCTATTAATAAAACTATTATGTTTCCCACTCCTATTACTAAGGCTGGTAATAAATTTACTTTAGTTATTGTTGTTAGTCTTTTTTTAAATAATTCTAGGATTGCTGCTGGTGTACGATAAAAATTATAGGTAAGCATAGCATGGTCGCAGTTAAAGAACATGGCTTGGGTAATAATCGCTCCCCTATTTACAAAATACATAATAACTACAAACCATCCTAATCGATATTCTAAGAAGTTTTTTATTGATTCAGAATAGCCTTTCATAATCATTAAATATATTAGTACAATATAAACTCCTATTCCTATTAAGCTATATTTTTTAGCACTTCTAATAAGAATTTCTTTATGTCTTTCAAAAAAAATTGTATTGAAATAGTCATATCCTTTTTTACCTTTTAGTTTTCTATCATCTATTTTTTTATCTTTATCACGTACTTCTACCATTGCTTGTTTTAAATAATCTTTATCATTTTTTGAATTCATTACATCTACTATTTGTGATAGTTTCTGATAGATTTGTTTATAGTCTTCAATATTCATTAAATATTTTATAGCAAACAAGCTAATTATCCCTATTAAGAATGTTAAGAATATCATCCATTTAAGGGGAAGATATATCTTAAATACTGGTAATGAAATCAATAGTAGGAAAAATAACATTATGGTTCCATATAATTTGGTATTACTATACCAAATATAATTATTTTTTTTATAGAATAAGATGTTTCCGGCTTCTCCTATTAGTCGAGTACAAAACATCAAAATAATTAACATAATTGTATACTTGATAGGTGCTAATAATAGCGTATTAAAAAAGACGATACAAATTGTATTTAATATAACATTTTCTATCTGATTCCACCAAAGATTGTTTCTAAAATAGGATGTTGCCTCCATCTTAAATATTAATAAAGAAAAATATTTTTTTTTTGAAGTATTTAACATTTTATTATTAATAAACATTCCTAGTATCGTTAATAAGAATAACACATGATAATATGTCTTTACTAAGTGATTAGGAAAATAATAATAAGAAAGAGAAAAGATTAGAAAATAATAGAAAAACTTAATTACTAACATTTTTGCAAATAAATAGATTGGTACTAGTCCTTGAATGATTCTTTTTAACCCCCTACTAGCATAAATGTCATCTGTTAGTAAATCTTTTAATATTGGTAGTTTTCTTAATAGAAAAATAAATGAATTAGTAGTATAGAGAGTATCTATTGCTAAGGATTGTTTTAATTGTTTAATCATCTTTTTCATCCTTTAATTCTTTCATTATTTTTTCCTTATAATTTTTGGTATTTAAATTATTTTTTTCCACTATTTCTAATTTTTTATTGCTTAATACAACCATTTCATCACATAAATCCATTGCTAATTCTAAGATATGGGTTGAAAAGATAATAATATGATTTTTTCTTAATTCTCTAAGTAGTTTTTTCATATCTTCTTGAACAACTATATCAAGAGCAGTTAAAGGCTCATCTAATAATATTACTTTAGGATTTATGATAATATTTACCAATATTTGCATTTTGTTTTTCATTCCATGAGAATATTCTTTTAATAGTTTATTTTGATCTTCATGGGATAACTTTACGATATCAAAGTATTCATCCATTGTTTTTCTTTCTTTTATTTTTTCTTCATTTATATCTAAGTAAAATTTAAGGAATTCTCTTCCTGTTAGGAATTCTGGAACTATGGGAGTTGCAGTAACATAACCAATATCTTCAGGGTTTAATGTTTCTTTATCTAAGTAAAACTGTCCTTGGTTTATTTCTACATCCTTATTTAAACAATTGAAAAAAGTAGTTTTTCCTGCACCATTTCTTCCTATTAGTCCATATATTTTTCCTTCTTCAAAAGTAAAATTAATATCTTTTAGAACTTCTTTTTTGCCATAATTCTTCGTTAATTTTTTTATTTCTAATTTCATGATATCACTCCAGTTTAAAACTTATTGTTCCTTTTCCATCCTTAACTTTTAGCTTGGCTATACTACCATTTATAATGGGAATACAAGGATCTTTATGGGAAAAGTCAGCATCATAAATAATTGGGATATTTAATTCTTTTAAAACACTATCCTCTAAACATGTTTTTACGTCATACTGATAAGTAGTTGTTTCTACTCCAAATCTTCCAAATAGAATTCCTTTAGCATATTTAAAATAATCTAATTCTTTTAATTTCCATAATACTCTAATAGTTTCTTCTAAAGTGATTTCGCAATTATCAAAAAACCATATAATTCCATCTTCTTTATATTTTTTATTAAAGTCATTGATTCCATCATACTTTGTTCCTGATAGTTCAGCAATAATATCAAAGTTTCCTCCTAGTATTCTGCCTTCTAGTTCTACTTCTTTATCATCTAATGTTTTCCAGTAAACATCTTTATTATAGATAGGACTTTCTAAACCTGTAATTTCTTCTTGATAATCTCCAGCATACTTTTCATAACTATGTACTTCTAGTGTTTTTCCTTCAATTAGTTTTAAAGCATCTAGTTGACTTTTATGAATAGATTCCGCTCCAAATGGTGAAAAATTCGATCCATAAATAGTGGCAATATCATACTTTGAAGTTATGGGATATAAAATACCTGTTGGATCAGAAAAACCCATTACGTACTTGGGATTTTCTACTATTTCTTGAAAATTAACATATGGAAGAATTTCTATTAAGAAATCTCCTCCTGTAGCACATATTATGGCATCTATGTCTTTGTTTTTAAACATATCTGTTACTTCTTTGGCGCGTTCTTTAGCAGAGGCACTTCTTCCTTTTTCACTATTAAACAGATTTTTAGAAGTAATTAATTGATATCCTCTATTCTCAAAAAATTTCATAGCATGTTTATAGCGATTTTTTTTACATTCATTATAAGCTCCTGAAGATGGTGCTGGTATACCAATCGTAGAATGTTCTTTTAAAAACTTAGGATACTTCATGTTTTTTCCTCCTCATTATTATTTCATAAATAATTCTTAGTAAAAAGCCAATACCTAAATAAATATAACCTATCTTTATTAATGGTATCATTTTCAAGGTGTTTAATGAAGTTTTTGATTGAACAATACTTTTTACTGCTATAACTATTATTTCTATGATAAAGCCACTGGAAACAAGGGCTCTTGATAAAACTTTTTGAAATTCTAAGAATGATCTTAATATTAAAATACTAATTAGTATTGATATGATTAATAATACTAATAAAACCATTTTAAAACTACTAGAAATAAAAACTTTATAACCCATTAAAATAGTTTTTTCTTTGGTTGTCATACCTCTACTAGTATTTTGAACTGCTTGTTTATAGGCTTTACTCATATCTTTTGTTTCCAACTGTTCTCTAGTAGTCTCAATCATTTCATCAGTTACTTTTTCTCCAACTATTTCAGATAATTGTTCTTTATTATCCTTTAGATAATTTAGCATATCTTCTTCTAATTTTACTTCATCTAGTTTTTCTTCATCTGTCATTGATTCTAAGGTTATTTCTACATACTTGTTGATTAATTCTTGCATTTCTGGAGTGCTTAATATAGCTTTAATTCTTTCGTCATCGGTGGCTTCTTCTATTTGTTCTTCCGTAATATATTTTCTTGCTTGGACTTCATTTTTGGTTAATTGTTCATAGATTTTTTCTTTTATAACTCCATCTATCAATACTTTTTGGATTGTCATGGATAAAGCTAATAAAACAAAACAATTAATCATTATCATAATTAAAAAAGATAAAGCTATTTTTTTATACCATTTCATAAGATTTCTCCTTAAATTTATTATAACACGTATAATACTGATTAGTAAATTGATGAACTTGCTAATCATTAATTTACTAGTATAATAAATTTTACTTATTTTATAAAATAAGTAAAAATTGTACG
>CACZFH010000001.1 GCA_902780395.1 uncultured Erysipelotrichaceae bacterium | reverse complement strand
AGTTATGCTTTAAATTATAAAACCCCAATTCAGTATAAAACTGAATCAGGGTTCTAATGTGTCTTTTTATTAACTGTCTACTTTTACTTGACTAGTATAAAAAGTGTTTTTTTATGATTTATTAATAAAAAAATATGCATTTTTTGGTAGAAGTTGAGTAGTGAGATTGCACTGTGAACCACCTTTATTTTAATTTTTCATATTATATATTTTCATATCGAAAAAAATGTTTGGTGTTATAAATAATATAGTATAATATTATTAGAAGGTGAATAGAATGGAAGAACAAAAAGACTTTGGATTTTGTCCCCAATGTGGAATGAAATATTCCTTAAATAATTTCAATGGTTTTTGTATTCATTGTGGTTGCAACATCAATGCTGTATTAGCAGGGCAAACTCAAGTAAATAATACACAACAAGTACCACAACAACCAGTAGTACCATCTCAACCGGGTATTGTACAACCACAACCAGTAACGAAACAAGAAGAAAAAATACCTGGAGGAGCAGTAGCATTTCTAGTAATTTCTATTCTAGGAATACTAATAGGAGTTCCAACCATTATACAGTTTGGAGTAATTTGGTTATTATTTGGAGCACTTAGTGGTGATGCCGTTCAGTATTATTTAATATTATATATTTGTCTAGGTTTAGTAATTGCTTGTATTGTCGGTCTACCAGCATCGATTATCAATATGATATTAAAAGGAAGACATACGAAAAAGTGTATATTAATTGTAGTAATCTTAACTATTATTGGAATATTAATACCAGTCTTTTTGCAAACAACAGGCTTTAATCCATCAAATGTAGGATTAGATAAAGCATCAATAGAAGAAGATAAAATAATCTATCAAGATGAAAATTATACCGTAAAACAAAAAGAAATAAAATATAATAAAAATAAAATTGAAATTGTTCTTGATATAAATCCAGATTTAAAAAATACATATAATTATATTCACGGAAGAGTTAATAATTGCTATATTAGTGCAGTAAACATAAAAAAAGAAGAAGATGGCTATTATCATACAGTAGTAGATAAAGAGCAATTAAAATACTATAAAATAGAAGAACCAAAACAAATTGATCTAGCAATTCCTCTTAATGGAAATAAAGATGTAACAATTAAAACAAATAAGACAACAGAGAATAATCAGCAACAATTATCTTTTGAAGATAAGGGATTATTATATCAAAATAAATACTTTAAAATATACTATAATCCAAGTTTTACTTATGATGTAGATTTATATATAGAAAGCTTAGTATCAGATAAATATACAGTTCAATTTAAAGATATAGATTTTGATACCCCAGGGTATATTAATTTTGTAGATGGATTTAATACAGATGATTATACTATTTCACATTATACGATTAATTCTTATCCATGTGAAAATAATCTAAGCTTTCTAAAAGGAGAATATAAAATACTAGATGATAGATATAATGTCATTGATAGTGGAACAATTAATGAACAATTTGAACGTCCAAAAATAGATAAGAGACGTTGTAAAGCGAGTAAATAGGAGTGATATTATGGCAACTCAAAATAACAAAAAAGAGGGGTTTGGAGAAAGCGTTATCAATTGGTTGGCTTGTATTTATGGCAACCATCACTTAAACCTTTATAAAATGGGGGCTTCTAAGAAATGAAATCTTGCAAGTTTTAATAAGAAAGGAAGAAAAATAATAAAAAATAGGTTAAAATATACTCATTTTTGAGAGTAATTAGAGTACTGGCTTGTAAGATGCCGACACATTTTATATTAATAGAAGAGGTGAAATTATGGATTCAAATATAATTAATGATATTACGAATTTTATATTTGTAGGAAAAGAGATTGATGAGTTATCTCATTATGATTTATTAATCATTAATGCGGATTTTGCTGAAGAAAGTGTTGCAAACGATTTAAAACTAATGTTGAATAAAAATATAATTAATAATAATACTTTATTTATTGTTTGTGAAAGTCATGGTAATACTGAAAGAAGTAGTGCTACTATACTGATTAATTATCTAAAAGGAAAAGGATTAACAAATAAAATTATTATTGATGACAAATATATTTCTAATCCTGAAATTTTGAAAAATATAGATAAGTTGGTTGATATTAATAAATATGATAGAATATTACGCATTGCAAAAGATTTTGTTGCAAGAAGATGGTTTATGAATGCGAGCAAATACAATTTTCCAGTTGATAAATGTGACTTCTATGGTGTAGTTGATGGAAGAAACATTAGTAAAAAAGATTGGTATAAAAGTGAAACTGGGGTAATACAAGTAATGAAAGAATTTATAAATATAGGCCAGCAAACAATTAATGGTGAATTGAGCATAAAATAAAAGAAGTTGATCCAAATGAATGAAAATAAAACTAATATAAACTGTTGTAATCGTTTTTGTTGAACCCCTTATATGATTTCTTTATTTTTCAACGAAATATTAATATTTAAATCTTACACTTTTTTGCAAAAAATTCACTAAAAAGTGTTTTTTTATGATTTATTAATAAAAAAATATGCATTTTTTGGTAGAAGTTGAGTAGTGAGATTGCACTGTGAACCTCCTTATTTTAATTTTTCATATTATATGTTTTATATCGAAAAAACGTTTGATATTATAAATAATATAGTATAATATTATTAGATGAAAAATTATTGTTAGGGGGAATTAAATGAATAATAAATTATCTACAATTACAAATCTATTTGAAGGAAAGGAAATTAGAAGTTTTTGGGATGCTGAGAAAGAAGAATACTACTTTAGTGTTGTAGATGTTATTTTTGTTTTAACTGATAGTCCTAATCCTAGAGATTATTGGTATAGATTAAAAACTAGAATGACAGAAGAAGAAAAATCTGAAGTGTCGACAAAATGTCGACAGTTGAAAATGAAAGCTAAAGATGGAAAAATGAGAGAAACAGATACACTTGATACAAAAGGTATTCTAAGATTGATTGAATCAGTTCCTTCTCCCAAAGCAGAACCTTTTAAATTATGGTTAGCTCAGTTAGAATGAAATCTATAAAGAATGATCAGGAATGAGTGCACAGGAATATAAATCATATAAAGGTATTCGTAAGGAAAATTTAAGAGACAATATGACAGATATTGAAGTTGCGTTGACAGATTTGGGAGAACTAACGACAAGACACATTGCTCAAAAAGAAAAACCAATGGGCCTTTCTGAAAATAGAAAAGTTGCTAAAAAGGGTGGTAGTGTTGCAAAGAAAACAAAAGAATTTTATGAAGAAGTTACAGGATTAAATGCAATCTCTAAAGACAATTCTTTAAACTACCGATATATAGATGAAGATAAATTAATAGAAAAATAAAAATTCCACGGATAGTTCCTGTTTTTTAAGAAATACTTTTGATAATCTTTTATCATAAGGAGGAAGAAATATGAATCAACAAAAAATCGGAAAATTTATTCAAGAAAAAAGAAAGGAAAAAGAACTTAGTCAATTAGAACTAGCTGAAAAATTGGGTGTTAGTAATCGTACAATCTCTAAATGGGAGAATGGTAATAGTATGCCAGATTACTCTATTATTAATGATTTATGTAAGGAATTAGATATTTCTATTAATGAATTATTATCTGGAGAAAATCTTACAGAAGAAAACTATCAAAAAAAGCTAGAAGAAAATATTGTAAGTACAATTGATTATAATAATAAGAAAAGAAATAAAAGAATTAGAAAATTTATCATATTTATTATTCTTATCTTTGTTATCTATTTATTATATAAAGCTTTTATTGCTTATATATATTATAAAGATAATACGATTCACGAAGACAAAGGTTTTCCTGTGAATCAAAATATAGAAACAATAAAGATTCAGAATAATACATTAGCAAATACTATTGTTTTGGATGAAAATTTAAATATTTATATTCCTGATGAATTTGAACTTGTTACGGATAGAGCTAAAAGTAATTTTGTTAGAGATGACTGTGAACCATATATAAAAGGTTTAAAAGATAAGGACACATTTGATGCCATGATTCTTATTTGTTATAACACTATTGATATCAGTAATATGGAACGACTTGGAATTAGAGCAACTATCTTTCCATGGTTAGATCCTTATTCATTACTTAAAAAATATAATATTCATGATACTATAGATATGATAAAGTTCTATGAAGAACACTATGACTTTAAACAAAATTTATTTACGAAAAGCGATGATATTAAAATCAATTATATTGCTAGAAATTATACTACGTTAATACTACCTTCTTACGATAACTTCTATTATTTAGATCAGGACTTAAGGGGATATTCTATTGAATACTTAAAAGGAAAAAAATCTTATTCACAACAAACAGAATTGGTTTATAATACAGCGCTATATGGGGAGACTAAATATGGAGTTAGTTTTTTAAATCATAAAGAAGAGTATTTTAATCATGACAATAGTTTTGAAATTATTAGTAGTATTTCAAAAAGATAGAGTAGAGGAATCTACTCTTTTATGTTATAATTTGGTCGTTAGGAAGTGATTTCTATGAATGAAAATAAAATTAATATAAACTGCTTGGTAACACTTTATACAAACTCTTCCTTAATTCCTTATATTTAAAGGCTTTGCAAGATTTTAGATCTTGTATTTTTTTTATAAAAAAAGCTAAAAAATTGTAAATTTAATAAAAATTTGGAAAAATCACTCGGTTTTTGCATAGGAATTGGATAAGTGGTAACGTAAGGGGAAACACCTTATAAATCAAGTATAAAATCATTATTATTAGATATATATTCGATTTTTAAAAATTTTTTATTTTATATTTAATCAGAATATAGTAATATTGCGCTCATTTGCTTTACAGTTTTAAAAGTATATTTTATATAGAAAAAGTTGCTTTTAATATATATACATATATAATTAAAGTAGAATAGATAAAGAATTGGATGTGTAAAGTATGAAGAAATTATTATTACCAATTATATTATTTATAATGTTTTTGCCTTTTTATGTTAATGCAGAAACTTGTGATACAGATAAAATAACAATTAGTTCAATTACTATCGAAAATAAATCTGATAATGTTATTGAGGTTGATAAAGCTACTGCAAGTGGTAAAAAGATTTCTTTAAATTTATCGATGTCTGAAGTAGGAGACAATATAGAATATAAAATAATTGTAAAAAATGATTCTAATGAAGCATATTTACTAGATAAGAATAGTTTTAATGTTAGTTCGAACTATGTTAAATACACGTTTGAAACAGAAGATGACTCTAATATAGTTAAAGCCAATTCTAGTAAAGAAGTATACCTAAAAGTGTATTATACAAATGAAATACCAGAAGATGATTTTGAAGTTGGAACATATAATGATAATATGTCAATGAAACTAAATTTATCTAATAAAAATAAAACAGGTGTTATAGATAATATAATGAATCCTAAAACAGGAACTCATTCATATATTTTTATTTTGTTTATAGTGTTATTGATTTGTATCGCAACTTATGTATTATTAAGAAATAATAAATATGCTAAATTTATGATTTTAATATTTGGTGCTGTAATTATAATTCCAATTAGTGCTTATGCTTTATGCAGATGTGATATTAATATAGAATCTAATGTAAAAATAGATAGAAATGAGTATTATGTCTATGGATACTTTGGAATGCAAGATTACACTAAAATTGGTACAACAATAGGTAATGAGTATACTACATATGATAGTTATAAAAAACTTGTAGATGAAACTGGTCATAATCTTTTTATTAGATTAAAAATGGAATCTTCTCCACGATGGTGTATTAATGATTCCCAATTTGGAAGTATGTGTGATGATTCAAATTATGGTTTTATAAATAGAGAAGATTGTATTAATGATATAAAAGATGCGGAAGCAGAAGATAGGGCATTTTGTGAATTAAAAAGAATTAAGTTAATAAAGGATTCTTATTTAGGATTTATATATAATAATAAAGATTTCTATATTCATATTGGAAAAGGTACATATTTTAAAGAAAATAGAGAAGTTTTAATAGAAGCATTTGGAGAAGAAAATGTTTCGCCGGAATTAGCAGAATTAGAAAATGGAGCGCTTTATGCACAATCTAGTGATAATATGATAGATGTTGCGTATTATACATATACATGGGGAGCACATATTTTAGATAGAAAGGATAATTTTTATTGTGAAGGAGCATTAAATTTTGCTTGTCATGATCAATATTAATAGATATCTACCTTATAAAAGTAATCTTGATAAAATTAAGATTTTGTGATTGGATGTATTTTCAGGTAACTAAACACAAACTTTGGTTTTGAAATTGTTAAATTACTAAATGGGTAATATTAATTATGGCAGATTAGTACAAAATCTGCCTTTTTTGTGCTATAATTTTAATGATTTAAATGTTGGAAGGTGATTTCTAATGAATGAAAATAAAACTAATATAAACTGGTTTCCTGGGCATATGGCTAAGACTAAGAGAGAGATTAGTGAACAGTTAAAACTTGTAGATATTGTTTATGAAGTGATAGATGCTAGAATGCCACTTTCTTCTAAGATTGTTGATATAGATGATTTGATTCAAGATAAGCCTAGAATATTAGTTGTTACTAAGTATGATTTGTGTGATCAAAAAGAAACTGATCTTATTTTAGATTGGTATAAAGAAAAGGGATATTTTGTTGTTCCTGTTGATTTAATGAATGGTAATGTTGATGGATTACTTAATCTTACAAATCGTATTATGGGGGATATTAACGATAGTCGAAAACAAAAAGGTTTGCAAGAAAGATCTGCTAGAGTATTAATAGTTGGAGCTCCTAATGTTGGAAAAAGTACTCTTATCAATAGACTTGCTGGAAAAAAATCTGCAGCTGTTGGTAATACTCCAGGTTTTACTAAAAGTCTATCTTGGATACGTATTAATCCTAAAATTGAGTTATTAGATACTCCTGGAATTTTATGGCCTAAGATGAGTGATCAAGAAGTCGCTAAAACTTTGGCATCATTTTCTTCAATAAAAGAAGATATATTAAATTTAGATGATATTTGTTTCTATATTATTAAAAAATTATATGATTTTTATCCAGAAAGGTTAAAAGAGAGATATAATATTATGGATATTAGTGATATGACTTTGGTATATGAGATGATTGGTAAGAAAAGAGGGGCTTTAAGTAGAGGCGGAATTGTTGATTATGAAAAAGTATCTAATATTATAATGAATGATTTTAAGAATGGATCTTTTGGTAAGATTACATTTGATCGCTTAAAGTAGTTTACAGTTTGAAGTAATTTTATAATTGCTTCTTTTTATAATTGAAGATATACTTTAATTAGGAGGAATTAATATGGGTTTATTAGATTCTGTTATTAGTCATGCTGTTCATAATGTAGTTGGGAGTTCTACTCTTGAAATTGGTAAAGCAGTTGGTGAAGCTGCTGGTAATATGGTTGGTCAAGCAACAGATAATATTACTACGGATATGAGATTACAGAATGAACAAAAAATAAAAGAGAAAAATTTACCTGCTATATGTCCACATTGTGGTGGACCTACAAATGAGAAAATCATTTGTGAATATTGTGGGTGTAAAATTGTGGAATAATTATTATTATTATTCTTTTTTCTTGCTTTTTTATTTTATTTAGGTAAAAATTAGATTGGTGAGGTATATGAAAAAAAAAGAAATAATTGAATTACTTAAAAAGATTCCAGTACCTTGTGAACAATTTGTTGTTACAGATAATAGTAGTATTGTATATCATGGATTAAAAAGAGAATGTGATTTTGTATCAGTAGATAGTTTAGTTGATTTTTATATTGAAAATGTAAAGGTAAATGTTGTTTCTTCTTTGAATTCTTATGATAAAATAGATGGTTATTTTTTTTCTACAATAAAAGATTGTTTAGAAAAGAAAAAAATTGCGAATGATATAAATGATAAGGCAATTATTAAAAAGTTAGAATTATATCTTTCTTCTTTAGATAATTATCAATATGAAAGAAGGTTGAGAGAACAGGGAATTACTTTAATAGGTGGGGTAGATGAAGTTGGTAGAGGACCTTTAGTAGGTCCTGTAGTAGCAGCTTGTTGTATTTTACCTAAAGATTTTCATTTAGAAGGACTTACTGATAGTAAAAAATTGAGTGAGGCTAAAAGAGAATATTTTTTTGAGGAAATAAAAAAGCAAGCAATTAGTTATGGAATAGGAATTATTTCTGAAAAAAGAATTGACGAAATAAATATTTATCAAGCTACTAAAGAAGCAATGAAGGAAGCTATATATAATTGTTCTATTTTACCTGAATATGTTTTAACTGATGCTATGAAGTTAGATCTTGATATTCCTGTTACTCCTATTATTAAAGGTGATTTAAAAAGTATTACTATTAGTGCTGCATCTGTTTTAGCAAAAGTTACACGTGATCATATGATGTATGAGTTAGATAAAAAGTATCCAATGTATGATTTTAAAAATAATGTTGGATATCCTACTAAAAAGCATTTGGAGGCAATAGAACAATATGGAATTATTCCTGAGCATAGAAGAAGTTATGGACCTATTAAAGATTATTTAGAAAAGAATAATAGGTAAATTGTAATTTTTGGAATTGACAAAATATAAAATAATTAGTATAAGTATAAATATTTGAGGAGTTGATGTTAGTGGCAAAAAATTTGGTGATTGTGGAGAGCCCTAGTAAGAGCAAGACTATTGAAAAATATTTAGGGAATGATTATAAAGTTGTATCTTCTAAGGGACATATTCGTGATTTAGCAACTACTGGATCTTATGGATTAGGTGTAGATGTTGAAAATGATTTTAAGCCTAGCTATATTCCTATTAAGGGAAAAAGTAATGTTATTAAAGAATTAAAAAAATATGTCAAAGATAGTGATATGATTTATTTGGCAAGTGACCCTGATCGTGAGGGAGAAGCAATTGCTTGGCATTTAAAAGATACTTTGGGAATTAAAGATAAAAACTATAAACGTGTTTTATTTAATGAGATTACTCATGATAAAGTATTGGAGGCTATTCAAAATCCTACTATAATTGATGATAATTTGGTTAAAAGTCAGGAAACTCGCCGTATTTTAGATCGAATTATTGGGTTTCGTTTGAGTAAACTTTTGCAAAGAAAGATTGGTGCTAAAAGTGCTGGAAGAGTACAAAGTGTAGCTTTAAAATTAATCGTTGATCGAGAAAGAGAAATAGAAGCTTTTGTTCCTGAAGAATATTGGAAAATTATAGCTATTTTTCCAGAATATGAGGCAGAATTATTTAAGTATAAAGATGCTGATATTGAGCTTCATAGTGAGGAAGAAGCTAATCATGTTTTAGATTCATTGGGGGAAGATTATACTGTTGAATCTATTGAGAAGAAAGAAAAAGCTCGAAAAAGTAAGTTTCCTTTTATCACTTCTACCTTGCAACAGGAAGCTTCTACAAAATTGGGATTTCCTGCTCGTAAGACTATGAGTATTGCTCAAAAGTTATATGAAGGTATTGATTTAGAAAATGAAACAGTTGGTTTAATTACTTATATGAGAACAGACTCTATTCGTTTATCTGATGAATTTGTAAAACCAGCATTAAAATATATTGAAGACACTTATGGAAAAAAATATGTTGGAACTGTTAAAAAAACTAAGAAAAAAGAGAATGTTCAGGATGCCCATGAAGCAATTCGTCCTACTAGTGTTTTAAGAGAACCAACTAAAGTTAAAGCTTATTTAAGTAGTGATGAGTTTAAATTATATAGTTTAATATATAAGAGAACACTTGCTAGTTTAATGGCTGATGCTAGTGTTAATCAAACTACTATTGTTTTTGATAATCATGATTACAAATTTAAGACGACAGGAAGTGTTTTGTTATTTGATGGTTATTTAAAAGTTTATAAAGACTATGAGGCAAATGAAGATAAGATTTTACCTGAAATTGGTGAAAAGGAAATATGTTCTACTACAAATGTAGAATCTAGTCAACATTTTACTCAACCACCAGCTCGTTATACAGAAGCTAAATTAATTAAAGAAATGGAAGAGTTAGGAATTGGTAGACCATCTACTTATGCCACAATTATTGATACTATTAAATCTAGGGATTATGTTACTTTGGAAGATAAAAAATTTAAACCAACGGAGATAGGCATTGAAACAACTGACAAATTACAAGAGTTCTTTAGTGATTTAATTAATACTGATTATACAAGAGATATGGAAGATGACTTAGATAAGATTGCTGATAATAAAATGTCTTCTGTAAAAGTGTTGCAAGATTTCTGGAATTTGTTTGAGCCTAGGGTAAAGGATGCTTTCACTGATATGGAAAAGAAAGCTCCAGAAGAAACAGGAGAAGTATGCCCAGAATGTGGTAATCCTTTGGTTGTAAGAAAAGGAAAATATGGAAGTTTTGTAGCATGTAGTAATTATCCTGAGTGTAAGTTTATAAAAAAAGAAGAAGTTCCTATTGTTGAGATCTGTGATTGCCCAAAATGTGGTGGAAAAATTATTGAGAAAAAGTCACGTAAGGGAAAAATTTTTTATGGATGTAATAATTATCCTAAATGTAAAACAGCATATTGGGATAAGCCAATTGATAAGAAATGCCCTGAGTGTGGTGAAATGTTAACTGAAAAAAATGAAAAAATAAAGTGCTCTAGTTGTGAATATAAAAAAGATTGATTATTCAATCTTTTTCTTGTTTTTACTTGTATCATATGTTATAGTATCTAAAACGTTAGAGGTGGGTTTATGGTAGTTAAAATTCCTAAGAAAATGTATATTTATATTGAGAATGATGATAAAGGAATTCGTCCATGTATAAAAAAAGAAGAAATAGAAAAAAAATTAGGTTTTGCTTTTAAGGATATTTCAGATGATACTCTTTATTATAATGCGGTGTTGCCAAGTGGCTGGAGTATTGTTGATAATCAGTATCCTAATTATAAGTCTTTGCTTGATCAAAATGGATTAGAGCGAGGAGTTATTCATTATAATGATCATTCTCGTGATTCATTAGATAAAGTTGGGGATAATAAGTCTACATGTATTTATTGGGTACCACGTTATTCTGTTCATTGTGATTATCTTGATTCAAATAATATGATACAGATTATTTATTTTGGAAATAAAAATGAAAGATTGTATATTGCTGGGATGGTATCTTCTAGTGAGACTTCTAATTATGAGACAATTAATTATTTTATGAATAATGCTAGGGAATATGGTGATAATAATTATCCTTGGCATAATGATATTTTTGCATATTGGGATTTAAATATAAAATTAATAAATGATGAAAAAATACTAGATAAACATAAATAATTATAATTTTAAGGCTTATTTTACAATGGCCTTTTTTTTATGATACAATATATATACTTAATAATGAGATAGTGATGGGTGATGATCATGGACATTAATAATAAAATATATGTTCAGGAATTAGATAATTATAAAGACTATTTAAAATTTCAAAAGAATTATTCAGATTATACGATTCTAAATTATGAGAATGATATTGTAGAGTATTTAGGATTTATTCAAAGAGAAAATCTGGATTTTAAAACTGTAGAATACAGTGATTTAAGATTTTTTTTGATGTATTTAAAGGATGAAAAGAAGGATGATAATACATCTATTAATCGTAAACTTAGTTCTTTAAGGGGGTTTTATAAATATTTAGCTAATGAGGGAATTGTTAAAAGTAATGTTTTTTCATTGGTAAATGGTCCAAAGAAGAGTAAGAAACTTCCTCATTATTTTGAATACAATGAATTAGAAGAATTATTTAAAGTGCCAGATATTCTTACACCGATAGGACAGCGAGATGCTCTTTTATTGGAAATGTTATATGCTACTGGGGTTCGTGTTGGGGAACTGGTTCATATTAAAGTAAAAGATATTGATTTAGGAAGAAGGAGTATTTTAATACTTGGAAAAGGGAATAAGGAAAGATTTGTAACTTATGGAGAGTATTGTGAAGAAGCGTTGAAGAGATATTTGCAAGATGGATATATATTTTTGAATCATAAGAACTTAGATTATTTGTTTTTAAATCAACATGGTGATGCTCTTAGTGAAAGAGGAGTTCGTTATATATTGGATCAATTAATTCAAAAGACTAGTATTCATAAAAATATTTCACCTCATATGATTCGTCATAGTTTTGCTACTCATTTACTAAATGAAGGGTGTGATTTGTTAACTGTTCAAAAATTATTGGGACATGAAAGTATTAAGGCAACACAAATATATACTCATGTTACTACTGATCGTTTAAAGGAAGTTTATTATCATAGTTTTCCTAGAGCAAGGAAAAACGACTCGAAAGAGTAGTTTTTTTTTGAAAAAAACAGGGTTTTTCATTGAATAAGGCTTTTATTTTTTGTTTTCTTTGATATAATAATATTGATTCAAAAGGGATGTGACTTTTATGGATTATCAGTTTCAATCTTTGAAAGAATTATATCAGAGAGTTCGTCCAGCTCTTAAAGCAAAGGAAACTGAGTTCCATCGACTTGGGTTTTTAGAAATTCATGAAATGGATATTTGGAATTATCTATTAGAAGATAAGTGGAAAAAAGGAAAAAATTTGATGTTATCAGATATTGTTAGTGATATTATGAATTTAGAATGTCAAAAACTTACTTCTAATTTGTCACAATCTAAGAGAGATATAGAAATAATATGAGGTGAAGAATATGGCAAAGAATCAGAAAAAAAACGGGAAAAAGAAAGTGATTATTCAAGCTATTATTTTAGTTTTGTTGGTAGTTGGAATTAGTTTTTCTTTTATTCCTCTTTTTAAAAACTTAAAATTTGGATTAGATTTACAAGGAGGTTTTGAAATCCTATATAAAGCAGAATCTATTGATGGATCTAAAATGAATAGTGAAAAACTAACAGCAACTTATAAAACCCTTAGTAAGAGAATTGATAGTTTAGGAGTTAGTGAGCCTGAGATTATTATTGAAGGTAATGATAAAATTAGAGTAAAACTTGCAGGAGTTAAAAATCCTGAAGAAGCTCGTACTCAATTGTCTACAGTTGCTACATTATCTTTTCGTGATACAGAAGATAACTTATTGATGACTAGTGAAGTTTTACGAGCTGGAGGAGCTAAAATTGGACAAGATTCTGCTGGAAATCCGGCAGTTGCTTTATCTATTAAAGATAAAGATAAATTCTATGAAGTTACTAGTAAAATAAGTGGACAAGATAATAATATGATTGTTATTTGGTTAGATTATAATCCGATGACAGATAGTTATAGTAAAGAAGGAAGTTTGTGTGGAACTAATGGATCTAATTGTTTGAGTGCAGCTACTGTATCACAAGGATTTGCTAGTGATGTTATTATTCAAGGTAGTTTTACACAAGAAGAAGTTAGTAATTTAGTTGACTTAATTAATAGTGGTTCTCTACCAAGTAAGTTAACGGAAATATCTTCTAATACTGTAGGAGCTTCTTTCGGAGATCAAACATTACAGACTACTTTGGTTGCTGGAATTATTGCTATTGTAGCTATTATGTTAATTTTAATATTTATTTATCATTTTGCTGGATTTGTATCTAGTGTATCTATGATGATTTATACATTCTTAGTATTTGGTGTGTTCTGGGTTGTTGGTGGAGTTCTTACTCTTCCTGGAATTGCTGCTTTATTACTAGGTATTGGAATGGCAGTAGACTCTAATGTTATTACTTTTGCTCGTATTCGTGAAGAATTATTAAAAGGAAAAAGTTTACCTACTGCTTTTAGAGAAGGTTCTAAAGAAAGCTTTAGCGCTATCTTAGATTCAAATGTTACTACTTTAATTGTAGCTATTATTATGTTTATTTTTGGTGAATCTAGTATTAAAGGATTTGCTACTATGTTAATTATTACTGTTTTAGTAACTATGGTTACTATGGTATTCTTAACAAGATTCTTATTAAATATTTTTGTAAAAACGGATTATTTTAATGATAAGACGAATTTATTTATCCATGTTAAGAATGAAGATATTCCTGATGTAAGTAAGAATGAAGAAACTAAACCTAATCGTTTCCATAATATTTCTTTCTTTAAACATAAAAAGATTGCTTTAGGTATTTCTTGTATTATTATTTTAGTTGGTGCTATAGTAATTGGCATTAAAGGATTAAATTTAGGAATTGATTATAAATCTGGTACTTCTGTTGCTATCATTACTAATCAAAATGTTAGTGTTAAATCTATCAAAGCAGATATTAAAGAATTAGGATATAAGGCTAGTTCTGTTGAAAAAAATGATGATGAAATTAATGTTCGTATTGATGATACTTTGAATGGAGATCAAGTAAAAGATTTAAATACTTATTTTGAAGAAAAATATGAAGCAGATGTTAATATTGGTGTTGTTACTAATATTGTTCAAAGAGAGCTTATTAAAAATGCTATTATTTCAGTATTAGTTGCTTTATTAGGAATTATTATTTATGTATCTATTCGTTTTAAATTTAGCTATGCAATTGGTGGAGTAGTAGCTTTATTCCATGATGTTATGATTATGTTTAGTTTATTTGCTATTTTCCGTTTAGAAGTTAGTTCTATGTTTATTGCAGCAGTTCTTGCTATTATTGGATATTCTATTAATGATACGATTGTTTCATTTGATCGTATTCGTGAGAATATTAAGAAAGAAGATTCTAAGAAGATGACATTAAAGTTATTCCACGAAATATGTAATCGAAGTGTTCAAGAAACTTTCTCAAGAACTATTTATACTACTGTTACTACTATTTTACCAGTTATTATATTATTGATTTTGGGATCTCGTGGAATCTTTAACTTTAATATGGCTATGTTATTTGGTTTAATTGCTGGTACTTATTCTTCAATCTTTATTGCAACAATTATCTTTATGGCATTAGAGAAGAAGAATTTAGGAAAAGAGAAGGAAAAGAAAATATATTCTGATGATATAGAAGAAAAAAAGATAAAAGGAATAAATTGTTAATTGAGGGGAGATGAGTTCTTTGTCGAAGGTGGAAGAAAAAATCACTATTGATGATATTCTTTCCAAAGCTCGTGCATATATTGAAGATGAAGAACAAATTCAAATTATAGAGAAGGCTTATCAGTTTGCTAAAACAAAACATGAAGGTCAATATCGGAAGAGTGGCGAGGCATATATTTATCATCCGATGAATGTTGCTGTCATTCTTATTTCAGTGTATGCGGATTATGAAACGATTTCTGCTGGATTACTTCATGATGTATTAGAAGATTGTGATTGTGAAGTTAGTGAAATGGAAGAGGCTTTTGGTCCGAATATTACAAAATTAGTACAAGGAGTTACTAAGTTAAGTAAAATTCATTTTTCTACTGAAAATGAATATTTAATTGATTATTATAAAAAGATTATTGTAGGAATGAGTGAAGATGTTCGAGTTATTATTATTAAATTAGCAGATCGTCTTCATAATATGAGAACATTATGGGCTATTCCTGAAGATAGGCAAAAGGTGAAAGCTCACGAAGCATTAGATATTTTGGCACCAATTGCTCATCATTTGGGAATTCATAAAATCAAGAGTGAGTTGGAAGATTTATCTTTAAGATATTTAAAACCAGAAATATTTTATGATATAGCTGAAAAACTTAATAAGACAAAATTAGAGAGGGATAAGACTGTTTATGATATGCAGACAGAAGTGTCTCAGTTATTAACAGAACATCATATACCTCATGAAATAAAAGGTAGAGCTAAGAGTATTTATAGTATTTATAATAAATTAGATCGTGGTAAGAAGTTTAGCGATATTTATGATTTGTTAGCTTTAAGAATATTGGTTGATACAGAACAAGAATGTTATTTGGCATTAGGTCTTATTCATTCTAAGTTTCGTCCATTACCAAAACGATTTAAAGATTATGTAGCAATGCCTAAACCAAATATGTATCAGTCTTTACATACTACAGTTTTTGGAATTGATGGATATTTATTTGAAATACAAATTCGTACTTATGATATGGATGAAGTGGCTGAAAATGGTATTGCTTCTCATTGGGCTTATAAAGAAAATGGTGGTAGTAAAGTTGGAGCTAATTTACAGTCTACTACGGAACAGAAGTTACAATTCTTCAAATCTATCATTGATTTAAGTCATGATAAAATGAGTAGTGAAGATTTTGTTAATAGTGTTAAAAATGAAGTTTTAAATAATAATATTTATTGTTTTACTCCAAAGGGAGATGTTATTGAACTACCTTTAGGAGCAACACCATTAGACTTTGCTTATAAAATTCATACAAAAGTAGGAGAAACTACAGTTGGGGCTATTGTTAATAATAATATTGTTCCGCTTGACTATGAATTAAAAGATAATGATATTGTAAAAATTAATACTAATAAAAATTCTAAACCATCTAAAGAATGGATACATATGGTAAAGAGTACGGCAACAAAGAATAAGATTAAAGCATTCTTTACCAAAAATGATAGGGAAATTTATATTGAAAGAGGTAAATATGCTTTTGAAAAAGATTTAAGAAAAAGAAAACTACCTTTTTCAGATTTCTTAAGTGAAAAAAACATTAAAAAAATATGTGATACCTTAAAAATGGAAGATATGGATGAAGTATATTTATCAATTGGAAATGGAAAAAATACTTCTAATGGAGTTATTAATATTATTGATAAACAAGATGAAGGACCGGTACCTAAAAATATTAAAATTACTTCAAAATCCATTGATGCGGATATTATTGTTAATGGAATTGATAAAGTAAAAGTAAATCTTGCTAATTGTTGTAATCCTGTTTTTGGAGATCCTATTATTGGGTATATTACAAAAGGAAATGGTATTACAGTTCATAGAATGAATTGTCATAACTTGGATATGTTGGAAGATAGAACTTTAGAAGTTTCATGGAATAATAATGTTGATAAGAGGTATTTAACTTGTTTATTAGTTCATATGAACGATAGTGAAAATCATATGTTGAATCTTATACAAGATGTTTCTTCTACTAATGTTAGTGTAGACGGAATAAAGATTATTAGTAAAGGTGAAAAAGACATCTATGAATTAACTTGTTATGTTACTGGTTTGGAGCAATTAGAAAAGTTAATTTTAGTGATAGAAAAAAATTCATTTGTCGAAAAGGTTGATAGGGAGTTTAGATGAGAGTAATAGTACAAAGAAGTGGAAAATCTAGTGTTACTGTGGATAACAAAGTGATTGGTAGTATTTCAGAAGGACTTGTAGTTCTCGTAGGTTTTACTGATGGTGATAATCAAGAAAAGATTGAGTATTTAGCTAAAAAAATAGTTAATCTACGTATATTCCCTGATGAGAATAATGTGATGAATAAAAGCATATTAGAGTATGGTGGTAGTATTTTATCTATTTCACAATTTACTTTATATGCTGATACTAAAAAAGGAAATAGACCTAGTTATATTATGGCATTAGGTGGGGAACAAGCTTATAAATTATACCAAGCATTTAATGAAGAGTTGAGGAAATATGTTAAAGTTGAGACGGGAGAATTTGGAGCAGATATGATAGTATCTATTACCAATATTGGACCTACAACTATATCAATGGAGAGATAATTATGTTTCAAAATAAATTAAATTATACTATTATTAATTTAGCAGCTTTTATGTTGTTTCTATATATTGGATTATCTAATATAGGATTATGGGGAAGAATTATTTCTAAGGGTGTTTCAGTTCTATCTCCATTCTTAATAGGATTTGTTTTTGCTTATGCGTTTACACCATTGGTTCGTTATTTAGTAAGAAAAGGTATTCCTAGAAGTTTCGCTATTATAATTATTATTATTGGTTTATTTTTATTGGTTGGGGGAATATTATATTTTACTTTGCCAATGTTATATGAACAAATATCTTTATTAATTAATACTTTGATGGATGTTTTTCAATCATTTAGTGATAAATTCCATATTAATATTGGATCTTTTGAAATTAAAGTAACTGATTATTTAAATGATGCCTTAAAAGAAATCGGATCTATTACCTCTAGTACTACAGTTATATTACTTGGTAATACATTTGATTTCTTAAGTAAGTTTATAGTTGGCTTTGTTGGATTTGTATATTTCTTAGTGGATATGGATAAAATAAGATTTTCTATTAAGAAAGTACTTTTTCGAAAGAACAGGCGATTCTTTGAATATTTAAAATGTATGGATATTGAGATTACTAATTATCTAAAGGGATTAGAGATATTCATGGTTATTCAGTTGTTTGAATATAGTTTTTTATTCTTATTGGTGGGACATCCTAACTGGTTTATTTTAGGATTACTTGCTTGTTTAACGACTGTTATTCCATATTTTGGTGGATTAATTACTAATTTAATTGCTATTGTGTTAGCAAGTGTGGTATCTTTTAAGCTTATGGTTGCAACAACTATTATTTGTTTGATATTCCCACAATTAGATGGATATCTTATATCACCTAAAGTATATGGTAAGACAAATAATGTTAATCCATTAATTACTATTATGGTTGTTTCTGTAGGTGGTACTTTATTAGGACTTCCTGGTATTGTCATAGCGTTACCTTGTTATTTATTAATTCGTACTACTTATCATTTCTATCAAAAGGATTTAAAAAAGGGTATGGATATAGTAAAAGATACAATCTAATAATAAAATATCTAGAATAGTTGAATTATTGAACTGAGAATTGTATAATATAAATATCTTCTTGGGAAAGAGTATTCTTAGGAGTTTTATAGAGACAGTATGGTTGGTGAAAATACTGAGATGAATAAGAAGAAGACATCCTATAAAAAAGAAGCGGGTTACGACGTTATTAGTTATGAAAGAGAAAAAATAAGGTGGCACCGCGGTTAGAAATCGCCCTTTGAGGCCACCTTTTTTTGTTTATTAGGAGGGATAAAATGATACAAAGACAAAAGGGTTGTAATGATATTTATGGAAGAGAAGCTAAAGTTTGGAAGTATGTAGATACAGTTATTGATGCTTTAATGGAAAAGTATAATTATAATTATATTCGTACTCCTATTATTGAAGCTACAGAACTATTTCATCGAGGAATTGGGGAATCTACTGATATAGTTACAAAGGAAAGCTATGATTTTCTTGATAAGGGTGGAAGAAAAATCACTTTAAGACCTGAAGGAACGGCTGGAGTTGTTCGTAGTTTTATTGAAAATAAGATGTATGGTGATCCTAATCAGCCTATTAAAGTTTATTATAATGGTACTATGTATCGATATGAAAGACCACAAAGTGGAAGAGATCGAGAGTTAACTCAATTTGGTATGGAAATATTAGGTAGTGATGATCCTTTGTGTGATGCTGAGATTATTAGTGCTGCTGTTAATCTTTATAAAATGTTAGGTTTAAAGGAGATTAAAGTAAATATTAATAGTTTAGGAGATAATGACTCTCGTATGAAATATAGAGAGGCTTTAGTTGAGTATTTTAAACCTCATATCAAAGATTTTTGTGAGGATTGTCAAGAAAGATTAGAAAAAAATCCACTTAGAATATTAGATTGTAAAGTTGATCAAGATAATAAAATATTAAAAAATGCACCTAAAACATTAGATTATTTAAATGAAGAAAGTAGAGATCGTTTTGAAGCTGTTCAGGAATACTTAGATATAATGCAGATTAAGTATGAAATTAATCCTAATATAGTAAGGGGATTAGATTATTATAATCATACAGTATTTGAAGTAGAGGCTAAAGTAGAAGGATTCGGATCTAATAATGTATTAGGTGGTGGTGGTCGTTATAATGGTTTAGTAAATCAATTGGATGGGCCAGAAACTCCTTGCGTTGGATTTGCTTCTGGAATTGGAAGAATTGTAATGGCTCTTGAACTTGAAAAAATTAAATTACCAATTGTTGAAGATATTGATTTGTTTATTATGTACGTCAATGAAGATGAAAAGAAGTATGCTGCCTATTTGACTCAAGAGTTAAGATTAGCTGGTTTTATTGTTGAAACAGAATATACTGGTAGGGGCTTAAAAGGACAATTTAAACAAGCTGATCGTTTGAAAGCTAAATTTACATGCGTATTAAATAGTGATGATTTAAATAATAATGAAGTTAAGATAAAGAATAATAAAACAAAAGAAGAAGAAGTTATTTCTTTGGATGTTTTAATTTATTATTTGGAAGAAATGATTAATACTACTTGTGATGATGATTGTTGTTCTTGTGGTGAAGAGTGCCATTGTGGTGAGTCATGTGATTGTGGTTGCCAAGATGGTAAAGAATGTACTTGTGGTGAAGAGTGCCATTGTGGTGAGTCATGTGATTGTGGTTGCCAAGATGATAAAGAATATACTTGTGGTGATGAGTGTCATTGCCATTCTAAGGAGTGATTAGATGAAAATAAATGTTAATGAATTAAAGAATCATGTTGATGAAGAAATTGTTTTTAGTGGATTTGTAGATGCAATTCGTGATAAGAAATGGGTTATGTTTGTTATTTTGAGAGATGCTACCGGAAAAGTTCAAATGACAATTGAAAAAAGTGAAGAGGCTAATAAAGAATTATTAGATATTATGAGTGAATTGACTGTAGAATCTACCATTCGAGTTACAGGTAAAGTTCTTTCTAATGAAGCTGTTAAATTAGGTGGACTTGAAATAATTCCTAGTAAAATTGAAGTAACAAGTAAAGCTTTACCATTACCTTTTGATTTTAATAATTTAGATGGAGTTAATATTGATACTAGAATGGATTATAAATGGTTAGATATGAGAAATCGTCGTAATACTTTAATTCGACAAGTGGAATCTTGTATGACAGAAGGTATGAGAAGATATCTTTATGAAAATCATTTTACAGAGATTCATTCTCCTAAGTTAATTGGAGCAGCTTCTGAGTCTGGTTCTGATGTCTTTGAAGTAAAATATTTTGATGGTGTTGCCTATTTAGCTCAATCTCCTCAATTTTATAAGCAAATGGCTTTAGCCGGTGGGCTAGATAGAGTATTTGAAGTGGGACCTGTATTTAGAGCAGAAAATTCAAATACTAATCGTCATGCTACAGAATTTACAGGTTTTGATTTGGAATTTGCTTATATTGATTCTTATGAAGATGTAATGGATTTAGAGGAAGATTTATTAATTGCAGGATTAACAGCTGTTAAGGAAAAATATGGGGAAGAAATCAAAGAAGTTTTTAATACAGAAGTAGTTATTCCAACAAAACCATTTCCTAGAATTAGATTAAAAGATTTATATCAAGAATTACATGATCGTTATCAATTTGATATTCCTACGGAAGATGTAGGAGATATGAATGCTGAAGCAGAGAAGCTTACTTTTAAATTAGCTCAAGAAAAGTATAATTCTGAATTTATGTTTGTTGTTGATTATGCAGCAACAAAAAGACCTTTTTATCATATGAGAGATAGTGAAGGAAAACTTCAAGGATATGATTTAATTTGGAGAGGTATGGAAATTACTTCTGGAGCACAAAGAGAACATCGTTATGATGAATTAGTTAAAAATGCTCAAGAAAAAGGATTAGGAAAGGATGTTGAGTTCTATTTACAATTCTTTAAGTATGGTTGTCCTCCACATGGTGGGTTTGGAATAGGATTAGATAGAATTACAATGTTATTATTAGGACTTTCTGGTATTAAAGAAACTCAATTCTTGTTTAGAGGTCCAAATCGCTTGACTCCATAGAAAAGTTGCTTGTCAACTTTTCTCTTTTTTTTTCATTTTTCTTTTTTTCTTCTTTTTTGTTTGTTATACTATTATTAGAATAAGGTGAGTGGAATGGCTAGAAATAAGAAGAAAAAGAAAAAACAAATTAAAAATCAAAAAAAAATAACTATTCTTGAGAAGTTAATGGAATATGAAACTCTTTATACTATTCTTTTTGTTTTATTTTTCATGATTCTTTTTTGCGTAATTGGTTATTATTCTTTAAGGGTTCATAATAAAAGTATTTTTTCTCCTTTTCAAAGTCATAGAGATGATAGATTATTTTCTGTTTCATCTTCTATTGTTACTTTAACTGAGGAATCCTCTTTAGCAGATAATATAGGCTTAAATTATCACAAATATGTTATATTGATTGATAATCATCAAAAAAAAGAAGTTAAATATCAATTATTATTTGAAGAGGATAATGATATTAAAAAAACTTGTGGTTGCTCTTTCTCTAATTTTCAATATTCTATGATTCATTATTCTATTGATCAAAAAAATTCATTAGTTTTTCAAAATGATAAGATGGTTCTTTTAGAGGATAGTATATTATCCAATGAAAAAAAAGAGTTAGTAGTTTCTATGTGGTTGTCTGAAGAATTACGTAATATTGGAAAATTTCATATTCATGGACATTTTACTGTGAAAGAAATATAAAAAAGCATTAAATGCTTTTTTTTTGAAATAATTTTTTACAAATATTAATTGTTAATTTTTGATTTAATAAATATGAATAATGTGTAGTATTTGGATATATTATGAGTTCTGAATTTTTAATTATTTTTTTTAAAAGATAGGCATCTTTTAAAGGTGTATCTAAATCTTTATCACCCCAAAGAATAAGAGTATCATTATTTATTCTTTTATAGTATTGTTTTAAATTTACTTTTATGATGTTTTGAAAAGTATATCTCATGGAATTTGGGATATTTTGATAGTCTGTAGAAGAAAAGAATAGAAGTAGTTTTTGTCTTAGTTTTTCTTGCTTGATAGGATGGAATAAATAGGTTATTTTTTTAAGTATTTTATAGATTATTTCTTTTATGATTATTTTAATTTTTTTTCTTCTTTTGATGCCAGCTACATCAATTAATAATACTTTATCGACTTTTACTTTTAATTTTCCAATTAAAAGGGCAGTTATTCTTCCTCCAAAAGAATGAGCAATGATATGTGGATTATGAATTCCGTTTTCTTTTAGCCATTCTTTAATTCCTTCAGCATAGTCAAATATTGTTAAATTTTGAGAAGGAATTGGACTGTTTCCAAATCCTGGGTAGTCTAATATGTAGACTGAATACTCTTTTTTTAATTCTTCTATGATGGGGTAGAAGGTATTTCTAGTATTTCCCCATCCTGGTAGGATAATTATACTTTTCTTTTTATTGCCATATTTTTCATAATAAATTTTAAAAAAGTTGGTTTCAAAAAACATTGTATCACCTATGATAATATATGAGAAATAGCGATTCTTGTTAAAAAAGTTGAAATTTTCTTTTTTTTTTAGTATAATGAAGTTGTCAGATGATGCGAACAGACACTTTTAAAACCGACTAAAATAACGATACGGGAGTTCGGAACAGTTATCGGTGTTGAAGACTTATTAATTTAAGGATCCTAATGATAGCGTATGAACACCCACCTGGTCATGAGATTAGGTTTTATCGTTTGTCCAGGACGCATCGTTCTGACTTTTTTTGTTGCGTTTATTAATACTTTGTGTTATAATATGCATTACAGGAGGGGTGTATATGTTAGTAATACCTGTAAATAAAGAAGGACGCATCTATAGCATTGGATTTGGTATTAAAAATAAGGAAAAAATTGGTACAAATGTTTTTGATGAATCTTTATTAGAAAGTGATATTGTCGTGAATAGTGAAAAGTTTTCAGACTCTTCATATCGTGACTCTGTTATGGAAAGTGCTCCAACAGATTTTATTCGTAGTAGATCTATCTATTATCAAAGAGATATAAAGATTACTACTAGAAGTAGAAGTAATTCACAAAATTATGATGTGTATAGGGTTGTACAGCCTCCTAGAAAAGTTAATGATAGTTTAGACTGCTTATATGGTAAGGCTATTACTGATATTAGGAAAGAAATACCAGATTCTTCTGTTAAAGGAAGATATGTTTCATTAAAAAAAATAGGAATAGATGAGTTGTTTTCAGAAGAGAGAATCAATAAAATGAAAAAAGTTATAGAAGAAGAAAATGATTCTTCTCGTTGGCCTGAAATGTTTGAAAAAGAAGGAATTGGTGATTTTCAAGATATTGTTGATTTCTTAGATGTTTTTGAATTTACAATGTTATCTAATCGAGCTCTTCCAGAAGCTAGTTTACAAGATGCTTTAGATAGTTTAAGTATTATTAATACTAGAGACTTTAGAAGTTTACGTAATTATAGGGATATGGCTAAAACTAATATGGAAGTATTATCTAGACTTTCTTATGTTAAACAAGTATTACAATCAAGACCTCTTTCTCTTGTTTATGATAAAGAAAAAGCTAAGATATTAGTAAAGAAAAGAGAATATGATAATTTTAAACAAGCAGCTTAGATTTGAAAGATTTCAAAAAGTGATAGGTTCTAGTAATTTAGAACTGTTATCAAAAAAGAGTGTTTTAATACTTGGTTGTGGTGGAGTTGGTGGCTATGTGGCAGATGCCTTAGCTAGAAGTGGTATTGGTCAGATAATTTTAGTAGATTATGATGTAGTAGAAGAGAGTAATATTAATAGACAAATAATAGCTTTATCATCTACTATTGGAAAATATAAAGTCGATGTTTTAGAAGAGAGAATAAAAGATATTAATCAAGATTGTAAAGTCATAAAAGTTAAAAGCTTTATTGATAATGATAATTATTTAGAATTGTTTCAATATAAAATCGATTTTTTTATTGATTGTTGTGATACAATGTTGGTAAAGAAATTGGTTATGAAAGAGTCTTTAAAGAGAAATATTTTATTTATTAGTTCTATGGGTACTGGTAATAAAATGGATCCTTCTAAATTAGAAATAATTGATATTAGGAAAACAGTTAATGATCCTTTAGCAAGAGTATTAAGAAAATTTGTAAAGGATGAAAAAATAAATAAAAAGATTATGGTTTTGTCTTCTCGGGAACTTCCTGTAAAGACAGGTGATAGAACTCCTGGATCGACGGCTTTTGTGCCAGCCAGTGCAGGATTGTTGATTGCTAGTTATGTTGTTAGGAGTTTTATTAATAAATAATTCTTTTTTTAGTATTAGTATTTGAAAAAGAAACGTGCTTTAAAAGACTTTTCTTTTTTTTTATTGATTGTTATGAAATAAATGGTATTATAAGTGAAAGAAAGGAGTGTTTATATGGATAATAATGGTATGAAGGGTGTTTTTCTTTCTATTTATTCAGATATAGCTAAAAAAATGGTTGATTATTTGCAGAGTGTTGGTATAGAATCTGCATATTACTATGATTATATAGGTAAGAAAATTGTTGATGTACCTTTTGAACAATATGAATTTGCTTTGGAAGAAGGGAGAAAATATGCTTGTAGGGAAGACTTTGGTATTGATTGGGTAAGTATTTATTCTGAAAGTCGTAATCCTATTGCTAGTACGGATATAGGCTTTGGTATTCTTCCTCAAAAGTATATAGAAGGTGAATCTATTGATCAATATTGTGACCGTAAATTATGGCGTGATGATGATTTTACTCCAAGTTCTTTACTTGAATACTTTGATAATATGAAAAGGTATTTAGGAGTTGAAAAAATCTTTAGAAGTTGTCATGAATATAATGATCATGAAGCATTACGATTTTCTTCTTTAAATATTAATCATGATGAACAAAATCAACTATTACAGGAGTTTATTTATGATAATGGGTATGGTCCTTTTATTAAAATATATCCTATAACAACGACAGGAGAGCTTATTGAGGAACCATTTCAATTAAAAAAAGCATTAAGATAGATTCTTAATGCTTTTATTTGATTTTTACTTTTTGATGTTCTTGATCGACTTTTTTACTTTTTTGAGCTTCTTTAACATATTCTTTACTTAATAAATTAATTATTTTATTAATATCATATTTTATTATATCTGCATATTTTTCTAGTGATATAGTAGAATAATATTTTGGATCTGTTAATAATAAGGCAGCTGAAAGTCTTCTTTTATTACTTATTCAGTCATGGATGCGCTTCTTTTTTTGCATTATATTATAACATAGATATCTATTTCTAATACAAAAAAAATACATATTTAAATGTATTTTTATAATTTTCGATATAGTCCAATGACTTTTCCTAAAATAGTACATTCTTTTAAGATAATTGGTTCCATAGTATCGTTTTCTGGTTGTAGTCTGAAATAACCATCTTCTTTATAGAAAGTTTTAACTGTTGCTTCATTGTTTTCATTCATAGCAACAACTGTTTCTCCATTTCTAGCAGTATTTCTTCTTTCAACAATTAGAATGTCTCCGTCATAAATACCTACATTTATCATTGATTCTCCACTTACTTTTAGGGTGAAGATATCGTTTTTAGTGGTTATTAGATTAGTTGGAATACTAAAATATTCATCTGGTGTTTCAATAGCTTCGATGGGCGTTCCAGCTGTTACTTTGCCAAGAAGGGGAACGTTTACAACATTTTCTTTTTCTTTTAAATATTCATTTGGAACGAGTACTTCTAATGTTCTATTTTTATTATCTCCTTTTTTGATATAACCTTTTTCTTCTAGCTTTGATAAATGGAAGTGTATAGTAGCAGGGGAAGAAAGGTTTGCTTCTTCGCCAATCTCACGAACAGTAGGTGGGTATCCATTTTTTGCGATTAGTTTTTTTATTACTTGTAAAATAAAACCTTGTCTGCCGGTTAATTTTTCCATTTTTATTCCTCCTATATGAGTTAATCTTATCATTTTTTTTGTAAAATGTCAAACAAATGTTTTAATAATTATTGACACGAACAATTATTCGATATATAATCAAAATGTAAGATGAAGGGAGTGAGAAATATGAAAGAAATTTGTAAGAAAGGATTCATAATAATGGTGATTTATTTATTATTTGCAGCTTATTTGTTATTGGTTAGTAATCGTATTGAGAGATTGGAAAAACAAGATGAATTAGAATCTGTAAATGTTTCTATTAATTATAGTGAATAACATTTCTTTGTGGTATACTAAGAGCAGATGTATGAAAATGGAAGGTGAATTACTTGAAAAAAATTATATTAGTAGATGGAAATAATTTATTATTTCGTAGTTTTTATGCAACTGCTTATCAAGGTGTTATTATGAAAAATTCGAAAGGTTTTCCTACAAATGCTTTATATGGTTTTATTAATATGATGAATAAAATTATTAAAGAAGAGCAACCTAGTTATATTCTGGTGGCTTTTGATAAAGGGAAAACTTTTCGACATGATAAATATGAAGACTATAAAGCTGGAAGAATGGCTGTTCCAGAAGAATTAAAAATGCAAATTCCAAAAGCAAAAGAAGTTCTTAATAGTATGGGTATTAAGTATTTTGAAATTGATAATTATGAAGCAGATGATATTATTGGGACATTAGCTAGAAAAGTTGATGAAGAAGATCAATTTATTGCGACAATTATAAGTAGTGATAAAGATTTATTACAATTAATTAGTGATGAAGTTACTGTAAAACTTTTGAAACAGAATGATTCAATCATGATGGATAGAGATGAATTCTTTAAAACTTATCAAGTAGAGCCTATTCGAATGGTTGATTTAAAAGCTTTGATGGGTGATAGTAGTGATAATATTCCTGGGGTTAAAGGAATCGGTGAGAAAACAGCTATTCAATTATTGTCTAAATATGAAAGTTTAGATGGGGTATATGAACATCTTGATGAGATTTCTCCTAAAACTAGAGAAAAATTAGAAACTGATAAAGAAAATGCTTATAAAAGTTTTGATTTAGCAACTATATATAGAGATGTTCCTATAGATTTTTTATTAGAAGATTGTAAATATAATGGTTTTAAACCAGAAGAATTTCAAAAAGAATTAGAAGAATTAGAGTTTTATTCTTTACTTAGAAAAATCGATTTTTCGATGGTAGAAGATAAGAAGATTGATACAGAAGAAAAATTAGTAATAGAAGATATCTCTATGTTTCAAGAAAAAGAGTTTTCTTTTTATATTGAAACACGTGGGTCTATTTATAGTAAAAGTACTGTTTTAGGAATAGGTATTTATGATGGGGAAAAAGGATATTATATTGATGCTTCAGAAATTGATAAATATGAAAAAATTTTCTTTAGTGATATTAGTAAATATACCTATGATTTAAAAAAATGTATGGTTGTATGTAAAAATATTGATTTTAAAAATACAGTATTTGATACTATCATAGCAGCTTATTTACTAGATTATGTTGTAAAAGATGATATTAGTTTTTTAGCACGAACTTTTGATTATAATATTTCTGATTATGAGTCTTTATATGGTACTGATAAGAGACCAAAAGATGTTTCTTTAGAAGAGTTAAAAGAAATTTGCTGCTTGAAAGCAAAATTTATTTATGAAACTAGAGAAAGACTTTTACAAGAGTTAGAAGAAAATGAAGAAATGGATTTATTTTTAAATATTGAGATGCCACTAAGTATTGTTTTAGCAGATATGGAAAATACTGGTATTCGTGTAGATAGGGATTATTTAAAAGAAGTTGAAATTACTTTAGATAAACAGATGAAAGATATTGAACAAGAAATATATGATTTAGCAGGAAGTACTTTTAATATTATGTCTCCTGCTCAACTTGCTAAAGTATTATTTGAAGATTTAGCAATTCCTTATCCTAAGAAAGTTAAAGATAATAAGTATTCTACTAGTAAAGATATTCTTGATAAGATAGCTTTTGTTCATCCTATTGTAGAGAAAGTTTTAGAATATCGTACTTTGGCTAAATTATATACTAATTATGCTGTTGGATTACAAAATGAAATACGTGAAGATGGAAGAATACATACGATTTTTACACAGACTTTAACTAGAACGGGAAGACTATCTAGTATAGAGCCTAATTTACAAAATATTCCTGCTAGAAATGATTATTCTAAAATGATTCGTAAAGCTTTTTTACCAGATGAAGGCTCAGTGTTATTATCTAGTGATTATTCTCAAGTAGAACTTCGTATATTTGCACATATGTCTCATGAGAAAAATCTAATTCAAGCATTTATTGATGGAAAAGATATTCATGCTAAGACCGCTAGTGATATATTTCATGTACCAATGGAAGAAGTTACTAAGGATATGAGAAGAAATGCAAAGGCTGTTAACTTTGGTATTTTATATGGAATTAGTGGGTTTGGATTATCAGAAGATTTAGGAATTGATATAAGTTCAGCTAAAAAGTTTATTGATAATTATTTAGAAACTTATCCTGGAATTCAAGATTATATGGAAGAAGCTAAAGCATTAGCTTATCGAAATGGATATGTTAAAACATTAATGAATCGTAAGAGAGTTATTGAAGAATTATCTAGTAAAAATTATATGATTAGAAGTAGTGGAGAGAGGATGGCTTTAAATACTCCTATTCAAGGAACGGCTGCGGATATTTTGAAAAAGGCAATGGTGGAAATATATCAAGAATTTAAAAAGAAAAATTTAAAGAGTAAGATGCTTATTCAAGTGCACGATGAATTAGTATTTAATGTTTTAAATGATGAATTAGAGGAAGTAAAAAAGATTGTTAAAAATATTATGGAGAATACTTTTAAATTAGATGTTCCTTTAAAAGTAGATATTGAGATTGGTAATAATTGGTATGAGGCTAAATAATTTTCTTTGTTTTTTATAGTGAATTGTATTATAATATACTTAATTTTTGGAGGTATAATATATGGAAAAGAAGAAAGTTATTGTAATTTGTATCTTTGTAGTTTTATTTCTTATAGGATGTATTTGTGGATTTAAGTATTATCAATCATTAAATGAAGAATTTATAAAAAATTATGATTTGTCAGATGATGTAAAATTTTTACTTAATAATTCTGATATTTCTAATTCAGAAGATGTTACTTATTTTACTGATGCCGTTTCTTTTCAGTTAAAACATGAGTATTCTCTTATGATGGAAGTAAAAGTTGATGATAGTATTGTTTATACTAAAGAGCTTGGTAATATTAGGGGTAAAGGTAAGTATTATTATAGATTTTCTAATAACGGTAAAACTTTAAGTTTTTCTGACTATTTGATTTCTTTAAAAGAGAAAAAAACAAATAATTGGAAAGAATATAGTTATAATGAATGGACTGATATACCATATGAAGTAAGTGGAGTTGGAAAGTATCAGTCAGTGGAATCTAAATTTAAGAAGAACGTTGCTAAAAGTTTAATTGGCGGTGTTTCTTGGAAAAAAAGTAAAAACTATGATGATAAGAGTATTGTTAAGATTTTCATTTATGCTACTAAAGTAAAATAGGGGAGAAGTATTATGCCAGAAAAACCAGAAGTAGTAACGGTGTGTAAAGCATTAGAAGAAAAAATTGTTGGTAAGAAGATTACTGGGTGTAATGTTTATTGGAATAATATAATTGCTACACCAAGTGTTGAAGATTTTAAAAATAATATTCTTCTGCAAACAATTCATAAGGTAAATTCAAAAGGAAAGTTTATATTAATTGAATTAGATGATTATTATTTATTAATTCATTTGAGAATGGAAGGTAAATTTACTTTTAGAGATATTGGAGAAGAAATTAATAAACATGAACATGTTGAATTTATTTTAGATAATAATATTTCATGGAGATATCATGATGTTCGTAAGTTTGGGAAGATGTATTTATTATTAAAAGAAGAAGCTTTTCATGTTAAACCATTAAATGAATTGGGTTTTGAATATAATGATAATCTTCTTACTAGTCAATATCTTTATTCTAAAATACATTCTAAGCAATTACCTATTAAAACAGTGTTACTTGATCAAAGTATTATTGCGGGTATTGGAAATATTTATGCTAATGAGATATTGTTTCTAAGTGGAATTTCACCTTTAACAAAAGCTTGTAATATTACCAAGAAAGAATGTGAAAAGATTATTGATAATACGCGGATTGTTTTAGAAAAAGCAATTCAATTAGGTGGAACTACGATTAGAAGTTTTACTTCATCTGAAGGGGTTCATGGTTTGTTTCAAATGGAATTGAAGGTTCATGGCAAAGAAAATGAATCATGTTCTAAATGTGGTGGTAGTATTGTCAAAATAAAGGTTAATGGAAGAGGGACTTATTATTGTCCAAATTGTCAGAAAACAAGAAAAGAATAGTGAAAATACTATTCTTTTTTTTAGGTTTTGTTATATAATTGTTTTGTATGATAGGTTTGGTGATTTAAATGAAAAAGACAAAAATAATATGTAGTGTTGGACCTGCTTGTGAGTCGGTTGAAGTAATGGAAAATATGGTACATCATGGGATGAATTGTGCTCGTATTAATCTTTCTCATGCAACACATGAAGATTGTGAAAAGACGATTGATGTTGTTCGTAAAGTCAGGAAAAATACATTAGAGCCCATTGCAATTATGTATGATACAAAGGGACCTGAATTTAGAACTTTAGAATTTGAAAATGAAGGAATTCAGATTAATACTGGAGAAACTATTTGGATGGTAAAGGAATCTGTAGTTGGAAATTCTTCCCAATTTAGTGTTAATCATCCAGAAGCAATTAATGCTATTCAAGTTGGGAATCATGTATTAATCGATAATGCTTTATTAGATTTAGTGGTTATAGAAAAAGAAGAGCATGGTGTATTATTAAGAGCTTGTAATGATGGAGAGATTAAAAATCATAAAACAATTAATGTTCCAGGGGTTCATTTGAATCTACCATTTATTAGTGAACAAGATAGAGAGGATATTATTTATGCATCACAACATTCTTGTGATTATTTAGCTCTTTCGTTTGTAAATACAGCAGAAGATGTTCGAGAAGTTCGTTCTATTATTGAGGCTAGTGGTGGTGATGCTCGCATTATTTCAAAAATAGAAAGTCAAATGGGAATTGATAATATAGATGCTATTATTGCCGAATCAGATGGTATTATGGTTGCTAGAGGTGATTTAGGAGTAGAAGTTCCTATGGAAAAACTTCCTACTATTCAAAAAGAAATAATTAGAAAATGCCGCGAAAATGGTAAGTTTGCTATAGTAGCAACAGAAATGTTGGCTTCTATGTATACTAATCCTAGACCTACTCGAGCAGAAGTATCTGATATAGCTAATGCTGTATTAGATGGTACAGATTGTGTTATGTTGTCAGGAGAAACAACTGTTGGAAAATATCCAGTGGCGGCAGTTGATTTTATGAGTCGTATTTGTGAATCAGTAGAAGAAACAATTGATTACTCTAAGCATACCGCTTATCGAAGAGAAATTGGTGTTTCTGATACGATTGCTAAATTAGTAGTAGATGCTGTTGAATATGATGATATTAAATTAATTGTTACTACTACTATGACTGGTTATACAGCTCGAAAAATTAGTAATTTAAGACCTAATTGTACGATTATGGCATGTTGTCCTTCTAATCATATTGCTGAAAAATTAGCTCTTAATTTTGGGGTAAAACCTGTTGTTACAGAAATTTTTCATAGTACTGATCAAATGGTTGAAGCAGCAAGATACATTGCTCAAGAAGAATTTCATTTAAAGGAAGGAGATTTAATTGTTGTTACGGGAGGATTTCCACTAGGTAAAACAAGAATGACTAATTATATTAGAATTGTAGAGGTTTAATTTGTAGTTTAAAAAAATAAAAAGGTTACATTATTTTGTAACCTTTTTTATGTCAAAATATAAATCATAAAGTTTTTGTACTCCATTTTCTAGATAATAATAATGGAATATATAAAAAATAAATAAACATAAAGTGATGGTGAATAGTAATAGTAATCCAATATTTTCAAAGGCTAGGAATCCTAATAAGAATAAAATTGTTCCCATAGCAGTCATAAATGTTACAATTAAATGGACTAATCTTTCATGCTGAAAAAATAATATCCAAGTATAGACTTCTTCTAGCAATTCTTTATTTACTTCTTTATTTTTTATTTTCTTTTCTAATGATTCACAATAACTAGATAATTTTATTTTCATTGTTCATTCTCCAATTTATCTTTTATACTTTTATTATCAAACTCTTGTTCCATTAAGAATTCATGAATAATCTCTTCTTTGTTGGCTACTAACATTTCTTCGATACGATCTACTCGACATTTTTCAGCTCGAATAATTGATTCAACTTTTAATACAGCTTCTTCTAATTTATCATTTACTACTACATAGTTATATTTTGAAACTTCATTGATTTCTTTATATGCTGTATTGAAACGTTCTAATATTTTCTCTGTACTTTCAGTTTGCCTTCCTTTTAATCTATACAATAACTCTTTTTCTGAAGGTGGCATGATAAAAATAAATAATGCTTCTGGTAATATTTCTTTTATTTTTTTTGCTCCTTGTATTTCTATTTCTAATATTACGTCTTTACCACTTTCTAATTTTTCAATAATTTTTCCTTTTGGGGTACCATAATAATTACCGGCATATTCAGCATATTCTAAGAAATAATCGTCTTTAATCTTTTGTTCAAAGTCTTCTCTTTCTAAGTAATAATAATTAACTCCTTCAATTTCGCCTTTCCTTGGCTTTCTAGAAGTAGCAGAAATAGATACCCAGATATTTTTATTATTTTCAATTATTTTTGAAATGATTGTTCCTTTTCCAGCTCCACTAGGCGCTGATATAACTATTAATTGTCCTTGTTTTTTTTGTTTTATCATATTATTCTCCTTTTATTATTATTTTATCTTCTTCTTTTTGATTACTATTTTTTTTAATATTATATATGTTTGTTGTTTCTATTTCAAATTCTAACATATTATTTTTTTCTCTTTTAATTTTACTTATGATAGGAAGATTAATATCTTTTTTTATGGTATTTAAATATTCTCTTCCTTTTTGATTAAAACCTAAAATTCTAATATACTCTGGTTTTTTCCATTGATTAGCTTTTTCTTTAGTAAAATTACATAATATATGTAGTAGCATTCTACTAATTTTATTATAGGTATATCTTTTACTCTTAATTCTTTTAATAAAATCATCATAATTTGTAGCTTTATTAATTTCTTTTTTTAGGACTTTTTCAATTCCTTCTTCTACGGTTTGATATTTTGATAAATCTTCTTCAGTTATAATTTTATATTTTAGTAAATCAAAATAGTCATCCATTGTATGAATTGTTTTATAATAAGAAATTGTATCTTTTGGAACTTGATTTACTATTGATTCATTCATTTTTAATGCTTCTCTAATGGCTGTTCCACTAGATATAGTTTCATTTAGTTTTTTATTATGATAATTATTGGTTCTTTTGATTGTTTCGGCTGAAATATTGTAGTTGTATTTTAAAATTGTTTTTAAGTAGCTAATTCCTAGTAAATCATTAGGGGTTTCTATTTCTTTGCCAGTTAATTCTTTTATAGCACAGGATAGAGCTGTTGGATAATTCTTTCCTTGTTTTGAATAGAATTTTACGAGATTATCAAAGTCTTTATTTTCAATTTGAATACTAGCAATTGTTTTAATGGTATCGATGTCATTTGATTCGCTGCCGAAGATTAATTTATCTACTTTTAATTCTTCTAATAATGTTATTCCTCCGTAGGCAAAGTAATCAGCTGATTGAGTAGCAAATGGATAGGGTAATTCAATTACTAGATCTATTCCGTGGTTTAGAGCAATTTCAGTACGTGCCCATTTATCGATAATAGTTACTTCTCCTCTTTCTGTGAAATTTCCAGTCATGATTAAGACAATTATATCATTGGGATATTTTTCTTTTATTTTATTAATCTGATAGACATGTCCGTTATGAAAAGGGTTATATTCGGCAATAATTCCTATAGAATGCATGGGACACCTTCTTTCTTGGTATTATTTTATCAAAAATAGGAGTTTTTTTCAATTGTTCTATGATGAACAATTTCATCATAAAATACAGTGTAAAGTATGATTGCTTTTTAAGAATAATACCATTTTTCTTTTGAAAGTATGGTATAATTTTGATAGATGGAGTGATTTTATGAAAGTCATTATGGTAGCAGGTGGAACTGGTGGGCATATTTATCCAGCAATTGCGATTATGAATAAAATCAAAGAAAAAGAAAAAGACTGTGAATTTCTATATATTGGAACGACAGATAGAATGGAAAAAGATATTATTCCTAAATTAGATATTCCTTTTATTGGTATTCCTATGAAAGGTATTAATCGGAAAAATATTTTTGATAATATCCAAGTTACTAAAATGTTTTTGCAAGCTGTAAAAAAGGCAAAAACAATTATTCAAGAGTTTCAGCCAGATGTTGTTATAGGGGCAGGAGGATATATAACAGCTCCTGTTTTATATGCAGCTCATCAGTTGCATGTACCAATTCTTATTCATGAACAGAATTCTATTCCAGGAGTAAGTAATAAATTTATAAGTAGATTTGCTGATAAAATTTGCGTTTCTTTACCAAATAGTTTAAAATTATTTCCAAAAGAAAAAGTTGTTTATACGGGAAATCCTAGAAGTGAAGAAATAATTCATGTAAAAAAAGAATTAAAGTCTTCTTTAGGATTTGATGAAAAGAAAAAATTAGTTGTAGTTGTTATGGGGTCTTTGGGAAGTACAACTATGACTAAGAAATTAAAAGAATTAATACCTAGTTTTTCAAATAAAAACTATCAAGTGTTAGTAATTACAGGAAAAAATTATTTTGATGATTATAAAGATGTAGTTGTTCCTGATAATTGTAAAGTAGTTCCTTTTCGAGAAGATTTGATTTGCTTATTGAAAGATAGTGATTTAATAGTTTCAAGAGCAGGAGCTAGTACTATTGCAGAAATAACAGCTATTGGATTACCTGCAATATTGGTACCTTCTCCTTATGTAACAAATAATCATCAGTATAAAAATGCTAAAGAATTAGCTGATCAGGGAGCTTGTAAGATTGTTTTGGAAGAGGAGTTTTCAAAAGATAAGATATTACAGGAGATAGATGCTATATTTGATGATAAGGACTATTATCAAAGTATGCAGGACAATAGTAAAAAATTAGGTATTTCCGATTCAGCTAGTCGTATTTATCAAGAAGTAAAAAGGATTATAAGGTGATTTTATGGAACAATATATTGATGCTATTAAAGAATTAAATATTGGTAAAGTTGAGGAATACGCTTCCTTGAAAAAGTACACGACTTATCATGTTGGAGGAACTGCTAGAGCTATTGTTTTTCCTCAAAATATTGATGGATTAGTTACTTTGATTCGTTTTCTTAGAGAAAATGATATCTTGTATAAGTTATTAGGGAAAGGATCTAATTTATTATTTAGTGAAAAGAATTATAATGGTATTTTAATTAAATTAGATGAATTTAATGATATTACTTTTTTTGGAAAAGATAAAGTTCGTGTAGGAGCAGGTGTGTCTTTGATAAAACTTAGCTTAATGGCTGCTAAAAAAGGATTAACTGGTTTAGAGTTTGCTTCAGGTATCCCTGGTAGTATTGGTGGAAGTGTTTTTATGAATGCTGGAGCTTATAAATCAGATATGGGTTATATTGTGGAGTCTGTTAAAGTCTTAACTCCAGAACTTAGAATTATAACTTTAGAGAATAGAGAAATGGAATTTCATTATCGCTCTTCTTTCTTACAAAAACATCGTGATTATATTTGTTTAGAAGCAGTTTTACGTTTGCAAAAAGGAAAAAGAGAAGCTATTGAAGAAGTAATAAGAGAAAGAAAGCAAAGAAGAATGGAATCTCAACCTTTAGAATATCCTTCGGCTGGAAGTGTGTTTAGAAATCCAGAAGATAATTTTGCTGGTAAATTAATTGAAGATGTTGGCTTAAAAGGAAAAATATATGGGGGAGCTATGGTTAGTGATAAACATGCTAATTTTATTGTTAATCATAATGGGGCTTCAGCTGATGATATAAAATATTTAATTGATTTGTGCCATGATAAAGTTCTTGAAGAGTATGGAATTGATATGAGAATAGAACAAGAATTTGTTAATTGGGAGTAGATATGACAAAAAAGATTGTGAAAAAAAGGAAATTGAAAATATGGAATTTTTTTCTTACTCTGTTTGTTTTAACAGGGCTTTCTTTCGTTGTGTATTATTGTTTTCAAATACCAGTAGCTAATTTAATAGTTGAAGGTACTAAGTATTTAAATGATGATGAAGTGTTAGAAATTGCTGGAGTGAAAGATTATCCAGAGTTTCTTTTAACTTCTTCTAGGGCGGTTGCTAAGAAATTGGAAAAATCTCCTTATATTCATAAAGCTCGTTTGAAAAAAGAATATGGTTTTGTCTTTCGAATAATTGTTGAAGAGAATAAAGCTTTGTTCTTTGATGAGAATAAACAAAAATATGTTTTTGATGATGCTACTAACGTAGGAGTTAATGATGTTAGTAAAACATTTCGGGTACCAAGATTATTGAATTATGTTCCAGATACTAAGTATAAAAAGTTTATTGAAAATATGGGAAAAGTAAAAGATAATACATTGTCTAAGATAGGAGATATTGAATATCAGCCAAATGATTATGATAAAGATCGTTTCCTTTTATATATGGACGATGGAAATATGGTGTATTTAACATTAACAAAATTTAAAATGATTAATCATTATAATGAAGTATTACAACAATTAGAAGGACATCATGGAATCTTATATTTAGATAATGGAAATCACTTTAAAATTATGGAATAACAATTATAAGATGTTATAATTGTTTTTTTTCTTTTCTTTTTTAATAGTGTTTGCAAAAGTTTGAAAATAATGTATAATTATTTTTAAAGGTAGGAGGATTCTATGAGTGATATTTATACTGGAATTGATTTAGGTACTAGTCGAATTAAAATAGTGGTATCTCAAAAAGTAAATGATAAATTTCATGTTTTAGCATCTGTTAGTAGTCCTTCTAAAGGTATCAAAAATGGGTTTGTTGAAGATACTAAATTAGCTGTAGCTAGTGTTAAAAACGCTTTAAAAAAAATTGAAAATTCTTTGGGAATTAAAATAGAAAAAGTTGTGGCTTGTATTCCTTCTGTTAATTGTAAGATGAATATTGTCTTAGGAGCAGTTAATGTTGTTGATTATAATGAAATAACAGGTGTAGATATTAGTAATGTTTTATTAGATGCTATGAAGGAAGAAGAATTTAAAAGTGATGAATTGGTTACGGCTATGCCTATTAGTTTTACAGTTGATGAACAAAATGATATAAAAGATCCTAAAGGAATGAAGGGTAGTACTTTAAGTACTAAGGTAGTTATTAGTACTGTGCCTAAGGAACCTTTATATAGAATTCTTGAAGTATTAAAACTTAGTGGTTTAGAAACAGTTGATATTTCTTTTGCTTCAGTAGGAGATTATTATTGTATTAAAAATCATAAATATGATGAATTAGTAGGGGCTATTATTAATATAGGAGAAGAATCTACTAATATTTCGGTGTTTAATAAAGGAATTCAAATTAAAAATAGTACTCTACCAGTAGGTAGTTTGAATGTAGATAAGGATATTACTTATGTGTTTAAAGCTAGTTTGAAAGAATCTAGAAGAATTAAAGAGGATTTTTCTTTAGCTATTGCTAATCATGCTGATGCAGGTGATTTATATACTTTTTCGATTGATAAAGAGAATACAAAAGAAATTAATCAATTGGGAGTTTCTAAAGTAGTAGAAGCTAGAGTAAGAGAAATCTTAAAACTTGCTAAAAATGAAATAAAAAACTTAACAAATAGAGAAATACGTTATATAATTGTAACAGGTGGTTTGACCGAGTTGTCTGGTTTTTCAGAATTAGTAGAACAAGAGTTTGGTTTTGTTGCGAAAGTTCTTGCTATGACTACTTTAGGAATTAGACATAATCAATATAGTAGTTCTTATGGAATTATTAAATATTTTGATGATAAATTAGAGTTAAGAGGAAAACATTATAATATGATTTCCAAAGATGATGGAGAATCATTGCTAACGATGGATTCTTCTATCTCAAAAGAAAACATGCTAAATAAGGTATTTGGGGATATCCTTAAACCTTAAGGAGGAATAGGTATGATAGGCGGATTAGAAATGGATCAATTAGCGAAAATCAAAGTCATCGGTTTAGGTGGCGGTGGTGGAAACGCTATTAATAGAATGGTTGAATCTGGGGTTAAGGGAGTAGAGTTTATTGCTGCTAACACAGATTTACAAGTTTTAAATTCTTCTAAAGCAGATGTTAAAATCCAAATTGGAGCTAGTCTTACAGATGGGTTAGGAGCTGGTGGAAAACCAGAAGTTGGAAAAGAATCTGCTGTTGAATCTAAAAAAGAAATAGAAGATGCTTTAGCTGGAGCAGATATGGTATTTATCACTGCTGGAATGGGTGGTGGAACAGGTACTGGAGCTGCTGCTGTTGTGGCTGAAATTGCTCAAGGATTAGGAGCTTTAACGGTTGCTATTGTTACAAAGCCTTTCTCTTTTGAAGGAAAAAGAAGAATGGAAAATGCTTTAGCAGGAATAGATGAATTAAAGAAACATGTAGATACATTAATTGTTATTCCTAATGATCGTTTAAGAGAGATTATTGATAAATCTACTCCAATGTTAGAAGCATTTAAAGAAGTTGATAATGTTCTTCGTCGAGGAGTTCAATCCATTTCTGATTTGATTGCTGTTGTTGGATTAGTTAACCTTGATTTTGCAGATGTTAAGGCAGTTATGGAAAAAAGTGGTCGTGCTATTATCGGTATTGGTATTGGCATGGGTGAAGATAGAGCTTTAGAAGCTGCTAAACAAGCTGTTTCATCACCACTATTGGAAACTTCTATAGAAGGTGCTACAGATGCTATTATTAATATTACTGGTGGAGTAAATTTAACTTTGTTTGAGGCTGAACAAGCTGCAGAAGTTGTTAGAAGTGCTGCTAATACAGATATTAATACTATATTTGGTTCAGTTATTAATGAAAATCTAAGTGATGAAGTAATTGTTACTGTAATAGCAACTGGATTTGATAAAGCGAAGAAGCAGGCAGCTGTAGTAGATAATTCTTATGTGGCTAATGCTACTCCTGCACAAGCTACAAGGAGGGTTCCAAATAGAGAAGACTATGCTTATCCACCAGAGATATTAAGTGATTCATCGTCTGATGGGGAAGCTTCATCTTCTAGTAGTGTAGATATTGAGATGCCTTCTTTCTTAAGAGATCGTAATTTTTAGTATATTAAAGCAACTCAAATTGAGTTGCTTTTTTTTGTTGTTGTTTTGCTATAATGATAATATAGGTGATATGATGAAAAATAGAGGATTTACGCTAGTAGAATTATTAGTAGCTATTGTTATTATGGGAATTATTACAGCAATTGCTATTCCAATGATTCGTAATATTAGAGAGGGTAATAAAGATATTGCTGTTGTTTCTTCTAAGACTGTTAATATAGTTGAAAGTGGAACCTTAACAGGAACAGCTAAGTAGTCAATAGATATGGACTACTTTTTCTTAAAAAAAATAGTATCAGTTGATACTATTTTTAATAATATGTTTTTTGTTCAAATTTCTTTTTATTTTCAGCAGCTCTAATTATTTGAGCTAAGATGTTTAAAGCAATTTGTTCTGTTTTTCTATCTATATCTCTTAAGGGATTAAATTCTACTAGGTCAAAGGATAAGACATCTTTCATATGATTAATGATATATTCATTAATTTTCATTGCTTCTTCTTCTGTTAAACCATCGAATTCAGGAATACTTACTCCTGGAGCTACATCTGGGTCTATGACATCTAAGTCATAACTTATATGAATTCCTTTTGTTTTGTATCCAGCTATTTTAAAAGCTTCGTCCATGACTGCTTCTATTCCTTTTTCTTTGACATCTTCAGTTGTAAAGACGGTTACACCTGAATAGCGAACATTATCTTTTTCGCCTTCATCGATACTTCTAGCACCAATAATAACGGTTTTAGATGGTTGAATAATTTTTCCGTCATGATAATATCTTAATTCATTGTTTTTATAACCATTAATTGCTGCTAGGGGAAGACCATGGATATTTCCTGTTACGGTTGTTTCAAAGGTATTATAGTCGGTATGAGCATCTATCCAAATCATACCAACGTCAATATTTACTTTAGCACTTGCTAAGGCAGAAGCAATAGCAGCAGAATGATCTCCTCCAATCATGATAGGGAAGTATTCTTCTTTTATTTTTTCTACCATTGTTTTATATAGTTTAGAATTAAATTTTTCAATTTCATATTCATTTTTTCGACGGTCTGATAAATTTCTACTTTTTATTATATCTTTATCTCTTTCTAATAAAAAAGTTTCTCCTTGGTAGAAAGATTTAATATCATTTAGTAATTGAACAGGACCTAAATTTGCTCCATCGATATGAACTCCTAAGTCTGTTCCTGCTCCAAATATCATTGTTCTCATTTATTATCACCATTACTATTTTAACGTAAATTCCTTTTTCTAGCAATAAAAATCTTTCTTTCCATTTTCGTTTACTGTATAATATTTTTAGGTGGTAATATGAAAAAATTAGAAGAATTATATCCTGGTATTGGGTCAGATGTTCTTATTAAAGGAATTAAAATTAATTCAAAAGAAGTTGAACCAGGAGATTTATTTGTATGTACGATGGGAGTTACAGCAGATCGTCATGATTATATTGATGATGCTAAAAAGCATGGAGCAGCTGCTTTGGTTGTAAGTAAAGATATAACTGACCCAGATATCCCTGTTATTAAGGTTCCTGATACGAATCTAGAACTTCCTTATTTATGTCAAAAATTCTATGATTATCCTGATCAAACATTAAAAATGATAGGTGTTACAGGAACAGATGGAAAAACTAGTACAACGACAATTATTCAAACATTAATTGGAAGTGATGTTTGTGGTTATATAGGTACTAATGGTAGAAGTTGTGCTAAGTTTAAAGGAGATAATCCTAATACTACTCCTGATGCTCAAAACTTATATTTATATTTAGATGAATTTGTTCGCTTTGGATGTAAATATGCTTCTATTGAAACTTCTAGTGAGGCTTTCTTTAGGGGAAGATTACAAGCTATGCAATTTGATATCTCGGCTATTACGAATGTTACTTCTGAACATTTAAATATACATGGTAGTTTTGAAAATTATTTAGAGTGTAAATTAATGCTTTTTAAACAAACGAAAAAAGATGGCTATTGTATCTTAAATCATGATGATGCTTATTATTCTCAGGCTAGGGAAGCTTGTAATGGACAAGTATTGACTTATGGACTTGGAGAAGATAATGATTTACAAATTGTTTCTTATAAAGTTTATCCTGATCATACTGATATAGAGTTTAAGTATAAGGAAGAGATTATTTCTATTAAGAGTCCTTTGATGGGAGACTTTAATGTTTATAATTTAGCTTGTGCTTTATTGTGTGTGTTAGCTTTAGGATTCCATTTAAATGATGTTTTATCAAAAATCCCTGAATTAAAAGTAGATGGAAGATTAGAACTCTTAAATACAAATACGCCTTATTATGTTATGGTTGATTATGCACATACTCCAAATGGAATTCAAAAATTACTTAATTTTGTTCATACTTTGGATATTAATAGAAGTATTGTAGTAATTGGACAAGCAGGAGAAAGAGATCCTTATAAACGACCAAAGGTTGGTAATGTAGTAGTGGAAAATGCTAGTTATGCTATTTTTACTTATGAAGATCCACGCAGTGAAGATCCTGTGGCTATCTGTGAGGATATTATTAAGGAGTTAAAAGAAAATCATACTAATTATGAAATTGTTATTGATAGAAGAGAAGCTATTCAAAAAGCTATTGATATGGCTGAAGCCAAAGATATGGTTTTAATTCTTGGAAAAGGTAATGAGACTTATGAAAAATTAAAAGATGGTACTATCTACTTTAATGATATTGAAGAAGCTTATAATGCTGTTGCTAGCAGAAAGATAAAACAAGGAAACTAAAAATAGGTGAGGTTATTTAATGAAATCTTTAAGGTTTTTAGGAATTGATTCGGGTTTTGGTTTAAATAATAATTCGGCTTATGTTGTTCAAAATAATAATTTATTGTTAATAGATTGTGGAGGAACAGTATTTGGTAAATTATTAATGATGGATCAAAATAATGGTTTTTTGAGGGCAAAAGATAAAATAGAGATTATTATTACTCATTTACATGATGATCATGTAGGTTCTTTAAGTACTTTAATATTATACTGTAGATATGTTTTAAATAAGAAACCGGTTATTTATACTAAGTGTCATAATATTAGAAATAGAATGCAAATTTGTGGTGTTTTGGATGACTTTTATGAAGTAAGAGATCATAGTGAACAAATAGAATTTATTAAAACTATCCATGCTGTTGGTTTGGATTGCTATGGCTTTAAATTAGATATTGATGGAAAAAAGATATTGTATACTGGGGATACTTCAACTTTTCAACCATTTATTGATAAACTTGATGGAGTAAGTGAGATTTATATTGATACGAATATTCGTAAAAATAGTGCTCATATCTATTTAGAAGATAATTTGGATTTTTTAAAGAAATTAACTAATCAAGGGTATGATGTTTATTTAATGCATACTGATGATAAAGAAAAAACAAAAGAATTAATAGCTAATACAGATATTTGTTTAGCAGATGAAGATAAATTTTATAAAGATGATATTATTAGAATATTACATGAATATAATTTGGATTCAAATAAGTATGTTGTTATTGCTGAGGCGGCTATGGTTCTTTATGATTTGAAAGAATATTCACGTGATATTGATATAGCTGTTAGTGATGATTATTATGGAGAATTGCTTTCTCAGAATTCTTGTACTTTTAAAGAAGTAAATTCTTTGGGGGAATGTATTTTTAATATTGATGATATCATTAATTTTGAAATATCATATTATGATAATGAAAAAAATGTTATTGCTGGTATTCCGGTATTAGCAGCGAATAAAGTATTAAAAATAAAAGAAAAATTAGTTAGATAAAAAGACTTTGACAATGGTTATGCAAAAAGAAAATAGATTTGAATATCTATTTTTTATTTTCTTTGAGATACGTGATATAATAGTAGTGGTGAATTAAAATGAAGAAGCTATTTAAAATTATTTTAGTCGTATTTTGGATGGTTCTTATTTTTTCTTTTTCGATGGATCAAGGAGAGGCCTCTACTGGTAAAAGTAATTCTATTATAGATATAGTTAGTGATATTATTCTTAGAAGAGAGATATCTTTTGAAGAAAGAGAAATGATTCGTGAAAAATATGTTACTCCTGTTAGAAAAGGGGCTCATTTTATGATTTATTTCTTATTAGGATTTTCTTTTCTTTCTTTATTAAAAGAATATAATCTTATTGATAGAAAGGGAATTTTTTTTAGTATTCTTTTTGTATTATTATATGCTTGTAGTGATGAGATTCATCAATTGTTTGTTTCTGGTAGAAGTGGTGAAGTTATTGATGTTTTGATTGATACTATAGGAGGTAGTTTGGGGATATTTAGTCTTTATTATTATTATTTAAGGAGGAAGAAATATGAATAAGAAAAAACAACTGGCTAAGAATACATTAATTATTTTCTTTGGGAGAGTTTGTACCCAATTAATCTCATATTTTTTATTACCATTATATACAGCTTATTTAGCTACTAGTGAATATGGGTTAGTTGATTTAGTTCAAACTTATATTACCTTATTAGTTCCTATTGTTACTTTGGAATTAGAGATGAGTGTATTTCGCTATTTAATTGATGTTAGGGGAAAAGAGAAAGATACTAAGGTATTGATGAGTAATAATTTCTTTATTTTAGGAATTAGTTTATCTAGCTTTACTTTATTATATTTAATAATTACTAGTTTTGTTGTGATACCTTTTCGTTTTTTAATATTATTTGATGCAATTGTTTGTGTATTATCTGGTAATTTTTTACAAATAGCAAGAGGGTTTGGACGTACGGTTGATTTTTCTATTAGTTGTATTTTAACTGGAATTACTACAATATTATCAAATATTGTTATGATTTGTTATTTACATAAAGGTGCTGAGGGAATGATTTTCTCTATGGCTTTGGCTAATTTTATTTGTGCTCTTTATTTATTCTTACGAATTAAAATGTATAATTACATTGACTTTTCATTAGTTGATAAAAAGCTTATTAAAGATATGAATCGTTATTCTATTCCGTTAATTCCTAATGGCGTTAGTTGGTGGATTGTTAATGCTAGTGATCGTAGTATTATTGCTTTTGTATTAGGAGCAGGGGCTAATGGTTTATATGCTATTAGTAATAAGTTTCCAACGATTATTTCTAGTTTGACAGGTGTATTTAATTTAAGTTGGAGTGAGAGTGCTGCTTTACATATTAATAGTCCTGATCGAGATGAGTTTTTTTCTGATATTACTAATACTGTTATTAAACTATTTACTTCTATGGGAGCTGGTATGATTGCTTGTATGCCATTTTTGTTCCCACTTTTTATAAATGCTAAATTTCAAGAAGCCTATCAATATATCCCTTTTTTAGTATTAGGTACGGTCTTTAATGTTGCTATTTGTTTATATAGTCAAGTGTATTTGGCTAAAAAACTATCGAAGCAAGTTGCTTCTACGGCTATTTTAGGAGCTATTATTAATATTGTAATTAATGTGTTATTTATTAAAAAGATAGGTCTTTATGCTGCGGCTTTATCTACAGCTATTTCATATTTTGTAATGATGATTTATCGTCATATTGATTTAAAAAAGTATATTCATATTACTCTTGAAAAGGGACTTATTATAAAAACTATCTTGTTGTTTACTTTTGCTATTACTTTGTATTATCAAAATAATATGTATTATAATATTATTAATTTGATAGGTGTATCTATTTATGCAGTGTTGATTAATAAGAGTTTTTTATTATCAAGTTATCATGTAGTAATTGATAAATTCTTTAAAAAATAATATTCGACAATATAAAACATATAATTAATTAGGTGATTATATGTTTTTTTTATTTTTACTCCGTCATATTTTTTGTTTTATGGGGAGTTATTCTAATGAGGTATTTAAAGATCCTTTAGATAGTGATGAAGAAGAAAAGTGTATTTTAGGTAAAATGCAAGGAGATATTGAATGTCGAAATAAGTTAATTGAACATAATTTAAGATTGGTTGCGCATATTGCTAAAAAATATGATTCTAAATATGTAGACATGGATGATTTGATTAGTATTGGGACTATTGGTTTAATTAAGGGAGTAGATACGTTTGTTCCTGATAAGAGTGTTAAAATAACTACATATTGTGCTAGATGTATTGAAAATGAAATATTAATGTATTTTCGAAAGAATAATAAGTATACTAAGGATATCTCTATCAATGAAACGGTTGGTTATGATAAAGATGGAAATGAAATAGCTATTTCTGATGTGATTCAGAGTGAAGATACGGATTTTTGTGATGATATAGATTTAAAAGATAATATTCAGAAGTTATATCAATATATGCATGTTTTAACAGAAAGAGAGAAAAAGATTATTATGGAAAGATATGGGTTGTTGGAAAATGAAGAAAAAACGCAAAAAAAGATATCTAAAAAATTAGGGATTTCGAGAAGTTATGTTTCTAGAATTGAAAAAAGAGCTTTGACAAAATTGTTGAGAGAATTTATTAAAAATCAAAGAGATTGATAACTTTACAAATAACTCTATTTTTTATATAATTTAAGTAGAGTGTGATTGTTGTGGGCGATAAAATTAGATGGAAGAGAAAAATTAATCGTTTTATTAAAAAGAAAAGATTTTTAAGTGGACGTTTTTTAGTGTGCTTTTTTCTTTTGTTTTTAGTAGTAGGAGGATTTTTGGCATATCAATATATCTTTTTACCACAGATTCATTTAGTGGGAAAAAAGAGTGTTGTTTTAGCTTATCAAAAAAAGTATTCTGAGAAGGGATTTAAAGCATCTTTTTTAGGAAATGATGTTACAAAAGATGTAGTTGTTAAGGGAAAGGTTAACTCAAATAAATTAGGCACTTATAATATAGAATATGTGGTAAAGGAAGGCTTTTTTAAGAAGAAAGTTGTGCGTACAATTGTTGTGAAGGACTTAGAAAAACCTAAGATGAATATAGATGATCGGGATATCTATTTATGTCCTGGCGATGAGATTGTTCCTGAAAAGGTTGAGGTATCTGATAATTATGATAAGGATTTATCAGAACAGGTTGAAAATGTGATTTCAAAGGAAAGAGATGCTATTACTTATAAAGTATGTGATAAGAGTAGGAATTGTGAAAGTGTTACTAAAAAGATTATTTTTGGTGATAAGGAAGCTCCTATTATTACTCTAAATGGTAGTGAAGATGTTTCTGTTTTTGTAGGAAATGGGTATGAAGAGTTGGGAGTTTCTGTTTCGGACAATTGTGATAAAGATATCTCTTCTAAAGTAGTTATAGATGGTTCAGTTAATACTAATCAGGTAGGTACTTATGAGATTACTTATTCTGTTGAAGATAATTTCCATAATAAGGTAAGTGTTAAGCGGAATGTTCATGTAAAAGAGCAGGGGCGAGGAATTATTTATTTAACATTTGATGATGGACCTAATAGTGGTACTACGGATGTTATTTTAAATATTTTAAAAGAAGAGGGTGTTAAAGCTACTTTCTTTGTTACTAATAAAGGACCTGATGAATTAATTAAAAGAGAGTATGATGAAGGACATACAGTAGCTTTACATACAGCTTCTCATAATTATGCTATTTTATATGCATCAGATGAAGCATATTTTAATGATTTATATTCTGTTCAAGAGAGGGTAAAACGGATTACTGGGTATGAGAGTAAAATTATTCGTTTTCCTGGTGGAAGTAGTAATACTATTAGTAGAAGATATTCTAATGGGATAATGTCAAGATTAACTCAAGAAGTGCAAAATAGAGGATTTCGTTATTATGATTGGAATGTTAGTAGTGGAGATGCTGCTGGTGGAAGTCCAGCTCCTAGTCAAATATATAATAATGTAGTTAATGCGTTACGATATGATCGAGTTAATATGGTATTAATGCATGATATTAAGACTTATACAAGAGATGCTTTAAGGGATATTATTCGTTTTGGAAAAGAGAATGGTTATACTTTTGAAAAAATCACTATGGATACTGATATGATTACTCAAAGAGTTAATAATTGATGAAGGAGATAATACGAAAGGAGTGATTTTATGGGAATATTTAGACCAAAGAGTTATCAGAAAAGTATTTTTGATATTTCTTATGACACTTTAAAGGAAAAAGGTATTCGTTGTTTAGTATTTGATTTAGACAATACTTTGGGGTTACTTTCTCATAAAAGGTGTCCTGATGAGACTAAGAAACTTATAAAGAAATTGCAAAAAGATTTTATTGTAGTTATTAGTTCTAATAATACTAGAAAAAGATTAAAACCATATTTAGAAGAACTTGGAATTGATGGAATTAGCTGGAGTTTGAAACCATCTATTAGAAGTTTATTTATTATTAAAACAAAGTATCATTTAAAGAAAAAAGAAATGTGTATGATAGGTGATCAGATAATAACTGATATTATAGCTGGTAATCGATTCCATATTTATACTATATTGGTAGATCCAATGGGAAAAAAAGATTTGAAGATTACGGGTTTAAATCGTAAATTGGAAGCTTTTATTATAAAGAAATATGAAAAAAGAGGATTATTTGAGAGGGGACACTATTATGAATGAAAAGCATTGTCAAGGATGTGGTATTTTACTGCAGGATCAGAATGTTTTACAAGAAGGATATACTACTAGTTTAGATAATGATTTATGCCAGAGATGTTTTCGAATGAGAAATTATGGAGAATATCAGGTTGTTGTTAAATCAAATGAAGAATATTTAAAAATATTAGAGACTGTTTCAAAAACGAATGATTTAGTTGTATATGTTACGGATTTGTTAAATTTAGAAAAGAATATAGAAGAGATTCGTAATATGATGAGTAATAAAATGATCTTAGTTCTTAATAAGATAGATGTTTTGCCAAAATCGGTAAAAGAAACGAAATTGATTCAATATTTAGAATCTAAAGATATTCATTTTGAAGATGTAATAGTTATATCTGTTAATAAGAATTATAATATTGATACTTTATTAAAAAAGATTAAGTATCATCAAACTAGTAAAAATGTATATGTTGTGGGACATACTAATGCTGGTAAGAGTAGTTTGATTAATCAATTGATTCATAATTATTCTGATAATAATCAGGAGTTAACTATGAGTCCATTACCATCTACAACTTTAAATATGGTGCATATTGATATTAATGAGCATCTTACTTTGATTGATACTCCAGGATTAGTAGATGTCGGTTCAATATTAAATCATGTTGATGAAAAAATGGTTAAAAAAATATCTCCTAAAAAAGAAATAAAGCCTCGTACTTATCAACTTCGTAAAAATCAATCTCTGGTAATTGAAGATTTAGTACGTATTGATTATGTTGAGGGAGAAAAGAATAGTTTTACTTTGTTTATATCTAATGATTTGAGAGTTAAGCGGTTTCTTAATATTATTCAACATGATGATTTAAAGGATAAGAATAAGATTACGTATCAAGTAAAATATGATGAAGATTTGGTTATTAGTGGATTAGGCTTTATAAAGATTGTTAATAAGGGAGTTATTGATTTATATATTGATAAAGATGTAGAGTCCTTTATGAGGAAAAGTTTGATATAGAAGATTTTTATCTTCTTTTTTCTTTGTCAAATAATGATAATAATATGGACTTTTTTTTTATAATTCGTTACAATGTTTTTATGGGTGATGGGTTATGAAAAAAGTTACTGATATATATAATGCTGATACTAATAAATTAACTCATTCTTTTGAAGATGCTTGTAGTAATCCTGATTTTTTTCAGTTTGTTAGAAGTTTAAATGTTAAAGACGATGTATTAATGAAGTATACTTCTGGTTTAGAAGATGCTTTCGTAGAAAAAAAGAATTGCATGAATTGTAAAGGACTTGAATATTGTAAGAATCAAATGAAGGGGTATATATATACTCCTATTTGTAGTGATAATATTATTCAGTTTTCTTATGATGCTTGCTTAAAAAATCAAAAGAAAATGGCTGAAGATGCTTATAAAGATAATTTAGATTTATATGATATGCCAAAAGATATTAAAGAAGCTTCTTTTAAAAGTATTTATAAAGATGATAAGACTAGAGTGCCTATTATTAAGTATTTTAAAGAGTTTATGGATCATTATGAAGATGTTGATAAACCTAAAGGTATTTATTTAAATGGTTCTTTTGGTTCGGGAAAAACATATTTAATAGCTTCTTTATTTAATGAGATGGCTAAAAAAGGAGTACAAAGTATTCTAATTTATTATCCTGAATTTTTAAGAAGTTTAAAGTCTTCTTTTACGACTAATTATGATGAAAAATTTAATCATATAAAAAAGATACCTTTATTACTACTAGATGATATTGGTGCTGAAAATTGCAGTAATTGGTCTAGAGATGAAGTATTAGGACCGATTTTACAATACCGGATGGAAAATCATTTACCAACTTTTTTTACTTCTAATTTGACTTTGACTGAATTAGAGAAAGCTCTTTCTATTACTTCTTCTGGAGTAGATAAAGTAAAAGCTAGAAGAATCATAGAAAGAATCAAGCAATTGACTATTTCACTTGAATTAATTAGTAAAAATAGGAGGAATTAAAGAATGAGACGTGTTGAAAAAAAACTTATTCAATATATAAATGGTACTGGTAGAAAAATTCGAGAAGTAGAAATCTATAATTATGCTGCGCATGATTCAAATGTTGTTTTAGATTCTCTTTTTAAAGTAATTCATTATGGAATTGATACTACTACTGGTGAACAGTCTTTAGATAAGGTATGTGAACTTGTTAATAATGTTAAAAGTATTTTGGAAAACTATGATGATGTAAATAGAGGAATTGTTGATCGAAAACTAGCTAAAATAGATGAAAAGATTAGTTGTGTTTTGATTGAAAAGCAGCAATCGTTTAAAGATGTTCAAAGAGCTACTAAAGAATTAGAAAAGTTAAGAACTTGTATTGAAGATGTGCTTTATCGTGCAATTTTAAAGAATAGTAATCAATATGAGTTTATGGATTATTTGATAGATAGTATTAAAAATTTAGATTATATTGAATTTGCTATTGGAAAAGTTCCTTCTTTGGTCAATGTTAAAGATAAAGATGGAAAAAGAATAATTCAACATGTGTTAGAACGTTATTGTGAGGCAATGAAAAAGAACTCTAATCAAGATATTCATTATTATTATAATTTAATTACTTTACTATTAACTCGTAAAAATTTTATTATTAGTAGAAAAGAAAAGAGAGCTTGTTTAGAAAGTATTTATCATGCTATAGATTCTTTTTATAGTGAAAAAGGGGTAGTTAATTCACAACAAATTCAAGCGTTGAAAGAATTAGTTGAAAGAATTAGAAAATATGATGATCAGATTTCTAATATTATTCAGATTGCTGATCAATATCAAATAGCTATGATTTTTCCTAAAAAAATAGAAGAACAGATTCAATTGTTGCCTGGTGTTAATGATAGTAAGCGGAAGAGAGTAGATGAAGTAATAGTTACTATTGATAAGAAAAATGCTTTAGTATTAGATGATGGTTACTCTTGTCGAAAGCTTTCTAATGGTAATTATTTACTAGGAATTCATTCTGTTTCTGTTTTAGGATATTTCCCTTATCAATCTAATATTGTAGATGAAGCTATTTCTAGGAATAGAAATATCTATTTACCTGTTAAATATCAAAATAAGAAAAACGATTTTAATCAGATGATATCTATTTTTCCTTATTCTTTTGCTGCTTTAAAGGCTTCTTTAATTCCTAATCAAGATAAATATGCTAGAAGTTATTTTTTTGAGATTAGTTCTGATGGAGAAATTGTTCAAGAATATTTCTTTCCATCTATTATTCAAAGTAGTAAAAAGTTATCTTTTGATGATGTAAATACTATTTTGAAAAATGGTTCTAAGGAAGAAAAAATTCAAGATGTTTTAATGTCTCTACAAGAAGTAGATCGGATATTAGCTAAAAAATATAAGAAGGTAGAATTCTATGATCAGTTGAAAGATCAACAAGGGGATGTTTCTTGCCTAGAAGAAGATAATATTAGAGCTCAAAAAATTATTTATGATAATATACTTCTATTAGGGAATAGAGTAGCAACTTATTTTGCCACAAATGGATATCCATGCCTATATCGAGTTATGGATAAAAATGAAGATTATAAAAATGTCCAAAATAAAGTGAAGAGTTTTCCGAAGATATATGGAATTAATCAATATAAGAAAATAGCAGCTTCTTTAAAGGAAGTATATCCTACTGGAGGATATGCATTAAGTGGGTCACATGATGGATTACATTTAGATCATTATTGTTGCTGTGCATCTGAATTAAGAAAAGGAGCGGCTATTGTAAATGAACATTGTTTAGAAGTATGTTGTGATAAACAACCTACTGATTTGGAATTAGCTAAATTAGAAAATGAGGTTCAAAAAAGAGCTGAAGAATTGAATGCTTCTCAATATCCAATTGATTGGTTTTTGAACGATTGCAAAAAGATTTATCGTAAGAGTCGATAATCTTTTTTTTGACATTTTTTGATATTTTTATTATAATAATTCTCATCTTTTTGGGGGGATTTGTATGAGTATTCGAAGAGATAGATTTGTAATGATTATTGCTATCTTTCTATTCTTATTTGCATTAGAAGCTAGAATTTATTATTACTATTCAAGTTTAGATATTAATACTTCATATGAATCTATTAATATAAAAAATATTTCTGCTGTAGATGTTTCAGAAAAATTACAAGGTGTTAGTACATCATTATCATTCTTATATAGAAAAGATGATGTTTCTTATCATTTTAAAGAAATTGCTAATGAGAAGGAAGAAAAACCAGTATTACCTTCTCCTACTTGGCATTTGCCTACGGAAATGGGAATAATTAGTCAAAATCCTCATTATGGTCATATGGCTTTAGATATTACGAGTCCTAGAGGTAGTGGAGAGGTAATATATCCTGTCTATGATGGAGTAATTAGTGGTATTTATACAGATATGTATGGGGCATTAATTGTAACAATTCTTCATGATATTAATGGTCATAAGTATACATCTCAATATGTTCATTTATCACGTTATAAAGAAGGTTTGTATGTAGGTAAGTCAGTTTCTTATTTAGATCCTATTGGTTGGATGGGAACTACTGGTTATTCTACGGGAGTACATTTACATTTAGCGGTTCTTGATTGTGCATTATTTGATTCAAATGATGCTAATTGCTCTAACTTAAATAGTTTCTTTGTATATGGAAATAAAAGAATTAATGATGGTTACTTAGGATTAGGTAGTCATATAGTTGTTCCTGGTAGTTGGACTTCTAGAAGTTAGGTGTTATTATGACTGATTATCAATCCAAAAAAGATGATTTTTCTAATATTTGGAAAATAGGTGGGTCATTAGATAATGAAATAAAATTCTTGAATGAGTTAATATATAGAGGTCGATTACTCGTTAAACATCCTAGAGATTCACATGTTTATGAGTATACTGTAGATGATGATATTATTGTTTTAGATGGAATGAAAATAATAGATAATACAGTATTGAATAGAAAGAATAAACTTAATCAACAAGCTCAGTGGGTACACTTTATAGAAAGTGCATTGTCTCTTATTGGTATTAATATTAATGATTTAGGAACTAATTATGATATTATTTGTTCTTCGGATAAGAATTATATTGTATTTTGTAAGAAGAACTATCCTACATATACATTTGTTGAGTTTGTACTTGATTATTCTACTGGATCAGTTAAAACTTTAAATGCTACTTTATTAGATAAGTGGGATGACGTGGTAATATTTGATTGTATTGATTTTGAAAGTATGAGGCATTATAGAAACCACGGTTCTATTGATCCCGAAGTCTATAAACTCATAAATCAAGGTTATTGGTTAACTGATGATATTACACAAAATGATCTTTATGATATTGGAATTGAAGGACTTAGCGTTCGTAAAGGGGAACTATATTATAGCTGTATGAAGCGGGAATCTTATTATGTTGGGGACTTTGATATATATGGTCTTGATAAGAATTTTTGTAAAATAGTAGGTTATAATAATAGTAATAAGAGGCCAAAAATATATTGTAAGACGGATACAATTATAAAATTTGGCGATTGAAAATGATATAGTTTTGTGATATATTAGTTTTGTTGAAATACATTGACAAAGGACATGATAAGTTAATAATAGTTTAAGAGAGAGTTCTTGATGGTGGAAAAAGAATAAACAGTTAATTTATTACTACCTTTCGAGTAGAATTATGCAAAGTAATTCCGGTAATGCCGTTATTAAATTAAGAAAAACAAAGGATGGTACCGTGCTTAGCACTCCTGTACTATCCTTTTTTTGTTTATGAGGTGATATTTATGCAGATGGAAGTTATTCATCATGCTAGTATTAGATTAGAAAGTGATGTTGTTATTTATATTGATCCATATGACATTAAAGAAGAAAAGCATGATGCAGATTACATTTTTATTACTCATGATCATTATGATCATTATGATGAAATTAGTATTTCTAAGGTTAGTAAAGAGACTACTAAAGTTATTGTACCTGATTGTTTAAAAGATAAAGGGTATGATTTAGTAGTAGAACCTGGTAATAGTTATAAGATTGATTCTTTAGAATTTGATACTATTGCGGCTTATAATACTAAGGTTAGTTATCATCCTAAAGAAGCTGGTTATGTTGGTTATAATATATTAATAGATGGTTTATATTACTATATTATGGGAGATACTAATCGAACACCTGAGGCAGATAAGGTAAAAACAGATGTATGCTTTGTTCCTATAGGGGGAACTTATACAATGGATGTTTTAGAAGCTAGTGGTTATATTAATGATATTAAGCCTAGTTTCGCAATACCAATTCATTATGGAAAAATAATAGGGGACTTTTCTTTAGAAGAAGAATTTTTAAAGAATGTTCATAATTCAAAAGTATTATTAATGGTTAAGGAGAGATAAATATGATAAATATAAAAGAAAATGAAAGATTAGAAATGTTAAATCACTCTTGTGCACATTTACTTGCACAAGCAGTACAACACTTATACCCACAAGCTAAGTTTTGGGTAGGACCTGCAATTGAAGAAGGGTTTTACTATGACATTGACTTAGGTGATGATGTTATTAAAGAAGAAGATTTAGCTCGTATTGAAAAAGAAATGAAAAAGTGTGCTAAAGATGGTAAGAAGATTATTCGTCATGAACTTAGTAAAGAAGAAGCGTTAGAAAAATTCAAAGATGATCCTTATAAGATTGATTTAATATCTAGAATGGATGAAAATGATACTGTTATTTCTTGCTACAGTCAGGGAGATTTTACGGATTTATGTCGTGGACCTCATGTTGAGACAACTAAAGAATTGAAGTATTTTAAATTACTAAAATTTTCAGGAGCTTACTGGAAAGGTGACTCTAAAAATAAGATGCTTCAAAGAATTTATGGAGTTTGTTTTGATTCACAAGAAGATTTGGATGCTTGTTTAAAAGAAATAGCAGAAGCAAAAGAAAGAGATCATCGTAAGATTGGTAAAGAACAAGAGATTTTTATGAATCATGAATTAGTTGGTTCGGGAATGCCTATGTGGTTGCCAAACGGAGCTTTAATTCGTAAGCAATTAGAAAACTATATTTATGAAAAAGAGCAAAAACAAGGATACTTACATGTTTATACACCTTGTGTAGGAACAGTAGATTTATATAAGACTTCTGGTCACTGGGATCATTATAAAGAAAATATGTTTCCAATGATGAAAGTGGATGAGGAAGAATTTGTTCTTCGTCCAATGAATTGTCCTCATCATATGTTAATATATGGAAATAAGCTTCATTCTTATCGTGATTTACCAATTCGTATTGGTGAATTTGCCACGGATTTTCGTTATGAAGCTAGCGGAGCTGTTAAAGGATTAGAGAGAGTTCGTTGTATGTGCCAGAATGATGCTCACCTATTTGTTAGACCAGATCAAATCGGAGAAGAATTCCAAAAGGTTGTTCGCTTAATATTAGATGTTTATCAAGATTTTGGTATTAAAAACTATAAATTCCGTTTATCTTTAAGAGATCCAGAAGACAAGGAAAAATATTTTGATGATGATAAGATGTGGGATGAAGCAGAAGCTAAATTAAGAGAAGTGTTAGATGGTTTAGGAGTAGAATACTTTGAAGCAATTGGGGAAGCGGCATTCTATGGACCAAAACTAGATGTAGAGGTTAAACCAGCTGTAGGACCAGAAGTAACATTATCAACTTGTCAGTTAGATTTTTTACTTCCTCGTCGCTTTGAACTAACTTATATTGATTCTAATGGAGAAAAACAAATTCCAGTTGTTCTTCATAGAGCTATTTTTGGTACTTTTGATCGATTTACGGCATTCTTGATTGAAGAGACGAAAGGAGTTTTTCCAACTTGGCTATCGCCTGTTCAAGTATCAGTTATTCCTGTTAATCCGGAATTTCATCAAGAATATGGAGAAGAGATTAGAGATTTGCTGTTGAATAATGATATTCGGGTAGAATTAGATGTTCGTAATGAGAAGCTAGGATATCGTTTGAGAGAAGCTCAAACTAAAAAAATACCATATACAATTATATTGGGAGATCAAGAAAAAGAAAATCGTACAATAAGTTATCGTTTATTTGGACAAAAAGATACGACAACTGTTTCTCAAGAAGAATTTGTAGAATTGATTAAACAAGAAATTAAAAATAGAAGTTTAAGAGTTTAAAAAAAAGAATGATTTCATTCTTTTTTTTTGTGGAATAAAAAGATGTAAATAAATTGTAAAACTTCTTTTTTTTTCTTTTTTTATCTTTACAAAAAAAGCTCTTTTCAGTAATATTGAAGTAGGTAGTGGTTGATAGTGGTGAAAAGTGGGGGATAAAAATGTTTATAGGAGAATATCATCATACGATTGATGAAAAGGGAAGAATTATTATTCCAGCAAAATTTCGTGATTCTCTAGGAGAACAATTTATTATTACTAGAGGAATTGAAAACTGCCTTTTTGTCTATTCTTTAGAAAACTGGGCAAAGATTACTGATAAACTTACTTCTTTACCTTTCACCAAAAAAGATGCGAGAACTTTTAGTCGTTTCTTTTTATCAGGTGCTACAGACGTAGAATTGGATAAACAGGGAAGAGTTAATGTCTCTCAACCATTAATTGATTATGCTAAGCTTAGCAAAGATTGTGTAATTATTGGTACTGGAGATAGACTTGAAATCTGGTCACAAGAGTCTTGGGATGTTTTCTTTGATTCTACAAAAGACAGTATGTCTGACATAGCCGATCATTTATTTAACGAGAGTGTGGACTTATGATAGAAAAGCATATTAGTGTATTGCTTAAAGAATCTATTTCCTCCCTAAATTTAAAAGAAAATAGTATCATAGTTGACGCTACCCTTGGCTATGGGGGACACAGTAGTGACATCTTAGATCGAATAAAAAAGGGTTATCTATTCGCCTTTGACCAAGATAGTGAAGCAATTCGGCATAGTACCGATCGTCTTTCAAAGATCGGTACTAACTTCACTATCATTCATAGTAATTTTGTACATATGAAAGAGGAATTGGATAAGCTTGGGGTTCATCAAGTAGATGGCGTTTTATTTGATTTGGGTGTGTCTTCTCCTCAATTAGATGATGGGGAGAGAGGATTTTCTTATCATGTTGATGCTAAACTTGATATGAGAATGAATAGAGAGCAGAAATTATCTGCTTATCAAGTTGTTAATGAATACTCAAAGGAAAAATTAGCTAGTATTTTTCGAGAGTATGGTGAAGATAAATTTGCTAATAATATTGCTAAAAAGATATGCGAATATCGGCAAACAAAAAAGATTGAAACAACATTAGAATTAGTAGATATTATTAAAACAGCTGTACCAATGAAATTTCGTGTGGATAAACATCCAGCTAGACAGATATTTCAAGCTATACGAATTGAAGTAAATCATGAATTAGATGTTATAGAGCCAGCTTTAGAGCAAGCACTTTCTTTATTAAAAGTTGGTGGAAGAGTTGCGGTTATTACATTTCATTCATTAGAAGATAGAATTGTAAAAAAAACTTTTAAGGAATATTGTCAGATTGACGAAATGGTAAAAGGTTTACCAAATGTTCCGGAAGAATATTTACCGGATTTTAAATTAGTCGTTTCAAAGGCAATTGTTCCTAGTGAAGAAGAGTTAGAACATAATCCGCGAGCAAGAAGTTCTAAACTTCGAGTGATTGAAAGAATTAAATAGGAGATGAAAAAAAGTGAGAAAGGTGAAAAAAAGGGTAAAAATGTCGAAATTTGAGAAATTACTATACTCATTAGCTATATTTTTGCTAGTAATTTCACCTGTTTCGATTGTGTTTTCCAAAGCTACTTTAGCAGAGGTAAATTTTGAAGTAGAAAAACAAAAAAGAGAAATAGAAAAGCAAAAAAAGACTAATGAGTCTATTGCTATGACTATTGATGAATTGGCATCTTTAACTAAGATACAAGCAGTTGCGGAAGAGCAGGGTTTGAGTTATAATAATAATAATATAAAATCTGTTGTTGAAGATAACGAATCTTAGGAAGTGATATGCGTGAAAAAGAAGAGAAAAAATACAATTAAATATTCAAAATTGTTTATTTTTGGTTCTCTTCTTTTATTTTGTCTAATGATTGGAAGAGTAGTTCAATTAGGATTATCGACTGAAATTGATGGTGTTGATTTAAAAAAATTAGCTAGTCAAAGAACTACTAAAACGGATATAGAAGAAGCTAAAAGAGGAACTATTTATTCTGTAAATGGTGATGTTTTAGCTCAAAATGTTTCTTCTTATACTTTGATTGCTTATTTGGATCCTTCTCGTACTACAAATAAAAAACGTCCACAGCATGTTGTTGATAAGGAAGATACTGCTACTAAATTAGCTCCTATTTTAGGTATGGAAAAGGATGAAGTTCTTCATTATTTAAATAAAGAAGGTCTTTATCAAACAGAGTTTGGTGCTAAAGGTAGAGGACTTTCGGAGCTTATAAAAACACAGATTGATGCTTTAAATTTACCTGGACTTGATTTTATAGAGTCTTTTAAGAGGTACTATCCAAAAGGAAATTTTGCTTCTTATACTATTGGGTATACAAAAAATAGTGAAGAAGATTCTACTATGAAAGGTGAAATGGGAATTGAGAGGCAATATAATGAAATTTTAAAGGGTGAAGATGGTTATACTACTTATCAGAAAGATTTAAAGGGTTATAAGATTGCTAATACTCCAGTAATTCAAAAAGATGCAGTGCAAGGAAAGGATATATATTTAACGATTGATTCTAATATTCAATTCTTTTTGGAGCAAGCGCTTAATAATGCTGATAAAGAGTATGATTGGAATTGGTTTACGATTACTGTTATGGATGCTAAGACAGGGGCTGTTTTAGGTACATCTTCTTCTCCTTCATTTGATCCTAATACTCGTAATATTACAAATTATCTTAATTTGTTTATGTCTTCTCCATATGAACCAGGAAGTACTATGAAAACATTTACTTATATGGCTGCTATGGAAAATGGGGTATATGATGGTAATGAGACCTATAAATCAGGAGTGTATGTTACTTCTGATGGAACTGAAATTGGAGACTGGAACCGAAATGGTTGGGGGATTATTTCTTTTGATAAAGGTTATGCAATGAGTAGTAATGTTGGAGTTATTAATATAATTAATCGACATATGTCTAGTGTTATGCTTCGTCAATACTTTAAGAAATTAGGTTTTGGTCGAAGAACAGGAATTGAACTTCCTAATGAGTCAAAAGGTAATTTGGAATTTAAATATGAAACAGAAATATATAATGCTGGATTTGGACAAGGTATTACGACTACACCTGTTCAAAATGTAAAGGCCATGACTCCTCTTACAAATGATGGAATGCTTCTTAAACCATATATTGTTTCTAAAATAGTTGATTCTGAAACAGGAGAGATTGTTTTAGAAAATAAAAGAGAAGAAATAGAAAGAGTTGCTTCTACTAACACGGTACATAAGATGCTTTCATTAATGGATGATTGTGTTAATGGAATTGGAAATACTGGTAGTGGTTATCGTATTGATGGGGGAGAATTAATAGGAAAAACAGGTACGGCGCAAATAGCTAATGAACATGGTGGTGGTTATTTAACTGGTAAGGAAGATATCATTTCTTCTTTCTCTGGTATTTATCCAAAGAGTAATCCACAAATAATTATTTATGCATCGGTGGCTAGACCAAGTGGGGGTAGTCAGAAACCAGTTAGTAATGCTGTTAAGGAGATTGTTCAAAATATTTCTAAATATTATGGTAACAGTGATAGTAATCAATCTTCTATAACAATTAATAGCTATGAGGTGCCAAACTTTACAAATAAAAAAATAGATGTAAGTAAATTGTTGTTAGAAACTAGAGGAATGAGGTATACTATAATTGGGAATGGTGATAAAGTAGTACGTCAAAGTCCTGTTAGTGGAGATGTTATTACTAATCAAGATACGATTTATTTAATTACTAATGATACTAATTTAGTGGTTCCTAATGTAGCTGGCCTTTCGGGAAAAGTTGCTAAGGATTTATTGCAAAAAATGGGACTAATTGTTCATTTAGATGGAGTTGGCTATGTTACTTCGCAGTCTGTTGGTGAGGGAGTAGTTATTAGTGATGGTATGGAGATTACTTTACAATTATCTCCTCGATATGTGATAGAGTAAAATGGGGTATGTTAAATGAAAAAGATGATTCATATACGAAATAGTGTGATAATCATGCTATGTGTAACCATTATCTGTATGGGTTTTGGTTTTATTGTATTATCAGTACGCTATAAAGCAGAAACAGAAAAGTTATCTTCTTATAATGTTTCTTTTAGTGATGTTCGTAAATCATCATCTGTTCGAGGTAGTGATATTGAACCTTATGGAAATATTGACATTACTAGTAATGGTTTAGAATTAGATATGAGTTTTGTATTAAATTCTAGTTATGATGAGTTAAGTTATATAGTGACAATTCGTAATAGTGGAACAATGCCAGCGGAAATTGTAGATATTATGGCAAGTCCAAATTATCAAACGGATTATTATAAAAAGTTAATATCGCCAGTATCAATTAGTCTTTCAGATGTTAAAGGAAAAATAATTCCGGCTGGTGATGATATCGAATTTAAAGTAGTTGTTTATTATAATCCTAGTAGTACTTCTAATGTTAAGAAAATAGTTCCTTTAAAGTTAGGATTATTAACAAAATCAAGATAAAGAACGTTCTGTTCTTTTTTTTCGTTTTATTGACAAAATAGTTTCTTTTTTTTTATAATAATTATGTTAGGGTGTGATAGTAGTGACAGAAAAAAAACTTTCTATTATATTAGCTGTTTTTATTTTTCTTTTTGCTATTTTATTAATCTATATAGGCTTTTATTTTAGGCATCTATCAAAACCTAGCTATATTGTGGGGGAAGTACTAGAAAGAATTCAAAATAAGAGTTGGAATTATTTATTTCCTAATCAAAACATATTTGTAGGAGATCAATTTAGTTTAGAAAGCTCCATTGATTTTGATTTAGATAGTGAGTATTATAAAAATCAGAGTATGGTAGATATAGATGCTTTAAGAAAGTATAATATAATTAAAAATCTTAGTAATTTGAATACTCAATTAGTTATGAAACATGATGGAAAGGCTAGACAGCTTTTACTAGATTTTGAGCAAAAATTGGGAAATGAAAAGCTATATCATAGGAAAGAGTATGTTGCTAACGAAACAGGTTATTATTATGTTGAAGATGTTTTGAATCAATATGTTAATAATGGCTCATGTCATTACTTTGAAACTATTCGTGAAGGAAAAACTCATCATGATAATTTTCAATATTTGAATGAGTATATATTTAAAGCAATACAAAATAGTTTATTAGAGGAAGATTTTAAAACTTATGAAGTTAATACTAATATTCATGGTAAAGAGGAAAAAGTTCATCAAATATCTATACAATTTACTAATAAACTAATTAGAAAAGTATGGAATTCTATTATTTTAGATTTTGAAAAAGATGAAGAAGCTTCTTTTCTGATTAAAAATATTTTTCCTAATTATAAAAATTATTTATTAAAAGATGATTCAAGGATTCTATCTAGTAATGAATATTATATTTTGAATATCTATACAACAAGATTTTTATATGCACCTGTTAAATATGAGGTTATTCATATGATGGGTGATGAGAAGGAAGTATATATCTATGAAGGAGATGATACTTCTGGAGATGGTTATTATGTTTTAAATGATCAAGTATATTATTCAGCTCATTTTAAATGGAGAGATAATTCTATAGATGTTAAAATTAAAAATTCTAAGGGAGAAGATTTAGGTAATTTTCGTTTTGATAAAGATGGTAATAATATAGCCATGAATTATTCTTTTGAAGAAAAAGATAAGAAGTATGAGGTGGTTTATTCTTCTAAATATGAAGATGTTGTTAAGAAAAAAAGATATGTAAATACTCAATTATTATCTTTTAGTTATTTAGAGAATAAAATAACGAAGTTAAATGGTTCTGTTTCTTATACTCAAAAATTAGATAGCAAGGCACAAATTGAAGAGTCAGTAGGAGATAGTATTCTTGCCTCTAAATTAACGAAAGAACAGAAGGATATGTTTCAAAATAAATATAAAGCTATAAAAGAAAGGATGGAAAAATAGTATGAATGATGCATTATTGGAAGTAGCAGCTTTGGAAGCTTCTTTAGGAGTTAAAGGAAAAGATGGTGGACCTTTTGGAGCGGTTATCACAGATAAGAATGGAAATATTATTTGTAAAGCCCATAATATGGTTTTAAGTACTCAAGATGTTACTGCTCACGCAGAGATTATGGCTATTAGAGAAGCTTGTCGAATACTAGATACTCATGATTTAAGTGATTATGTTTTATATAGTAGTTGTGAACCTTGTCCTATGTGTATAGGTGCTATGATAATGGCTCATATTGGAAAAGTTTATTATGGTGCTACTAGGGAAGATGCTAAAGAAAGAGGATTTAAGGATGATTCAGCTTATCGGTATTTTCAAGGAGAAACTTCTATTTTAGAAACAGAAGAAGTATCTAAAGCAAGTTGTCGAGAAGTATTGGAAAACTATGATGGTGAGGTTTACTAAGATGAAAGAAAAAAAAGAGAAGAAAAAGAAGAAAAAAGGAAAACAAAAAGAGAAAACTTGGAAGGATAGACTAAAAGAATTCTTTTCTTCAACTCTTTTTTTGAGTATTGTCTTTATTATATTGTTAATTATAGTTATATTTTTAATGATATTAGTACATCAAAAAAGAAAAAATGAAATAGGTGAAAATAAGGCTAATATTGTAATTCCTATTTATAAAGCAGATGCTGATTTTGAATTTAGTATTAGTGCAGTAGATTTAAAAAAAGCAAATAAATATACATTTAAAGTAGTTAATTATATGAAAGATATTGTAAGTGAAGAAGATATTTCTTATAAAATTACTATTCAAAACCCAACAGATTCGGTTATTACTCTTATGAAAAACGATGAGAAAGAGAACCTAATGAAGAGTCAAAAAGAAACTATTTTGGAAAATGAAACTCTTTCTGCAAAAGAAGAAGATGAAGCGTTTTATTATGTACGTTTTAAGAAGACTGGGAAGTTAAAAAATACGGATTTAATCACAATTCATATTGATAGTTAAAAAGGACTTATTTTAAGTCTCTTTTTCTTTGCAAAAAATTGACTTTTTACTTGATGAATGATAAACTTGTATAGTAGAATAATGTGCTGGAGGGGTATAATGGATTTCAATATTGATAATGAGAAAGTACAGATTGAAAAAGATGGCAAAGCTATAGAGTGTGATGTATTATTTACGTTTGATTCTGAGGAAACAATGAAGTGCTATATTGGGTATACAGATCATAGCGTTGGAGCTAATGGGAGAAAGAATATTTATGTATCAAGCTATGATCCATTAAAGCCTAAATTGGAGTTAGAAAATATAACTGATGAGAGAGAACTAGCAATGGTTAATGACGTATTACAACAATTAGATGCAGAAGCTAATGCATAGGAGGTATAGTATGAGTGAAGATAGAATAGTAAAGAATAATACTCGGGAAGAGGTTTATTCAGGAACTTATATTTTAGATGGGCTTCCTATTTCAATAGAGGAACAAAGAAATAGAATATTTGAGATGATGAAAAAAGATGGCATTAGTGTTCAAAATCCTGAAGAATTAGAGATTATCTATGAGGGAGCAGATAGTGATTATGGAGAGTCAGAAACGCTTTCTACTAAATTTACTGTATATCGTAAGCATATGACTCCAACTAAAAAACAAGAACAAGATGAGGCTTTAAAAGAATTAGAAATGTTAAAAGCCTTAAGAGAGCAATTGAAAAATGCTGTAGATTCTCATGATAGAGAACAAATAATGGAAAAAATAACAGCTATTTCTGAAGGTGAAGTTATTCCTGAAGAAGATAGTGCTGTTGCTGATGAAGTAGTTAATCCAATAGATAGTGAACTTGAAGATAAGGATTCATTAGAAGAAGATATTAAGAAGCTTTCTCATACATATGATGTTGAAAAAGGAAAAATGACACAAATTGTGGAGGAAGAACAAGCTGAATTAGATGGTGATACTTTATTATCTGATGAAGAAATTAGTGCTGTTAGACTAGGTTCTTTAAAGGAGAGGGAAAAAGTATTAGCTGAATTGAATTCTATTGTTAGAGATATTAATGGAAAAAGAAGAGGCGCTACTCTTTTACAAAAAGATGAAAGTCTTGGCCAAGGTAGTACTTCAGATACTGTAATATCAGAAGATGAGGAAAAGTTGGCAAAGGCAATTGTTCCTGATGAAGAAAGGGTAGTAATTCAAGAAGATGTTGCTGCTGAGAATGATGTGGCAGTTCAAGAAGATGCTGCTGCTGAGAATGATGTGGCAGTTCAAGAAGATGCTGCTGCTGAGAATGATGAGGCAGTTCAAGAAGATGCTGCTGCTGAGAATGATGTGACAGTTCAAGAAGATGCTTCTTCAGATAATGGTAAATACCCATTAGCTATTATTCAAAAACTATATTTTACTGAAGGAATTCCTCCAATGAGTACAATAGCACGTCCAATACGACTTCCTGAAACTAATTATGTTGTTGCTATAAAGAATATAGAAACTTTACCTGCTAAAATTGTTGGAACTTCGATTGCACCTGATTATACTCCAGATAAAGGACCAGCAGATATGGAAGATGTGCAAGTAGGTATTCCAGAAGAGGCAATTACTGTAGAAGTTTATCATGATGAAGATAATGATGAGGTGTATTTATTAAAAGATACATTTGATCGTTTTCATAAAATTCCTATTAGTGAAGAAAAAGAAATTAATGGGAAGAAGTGTTATCAAGCAGATAAGGCAGATGTTGAGGAAATTCTTTCTAAATTAGAAGATGATAATCATTTTCAAGTTTCTCATGAAACAGTTCATTTAGGAAAGAAATTTTCTGTATTACCAGAAGAAGTTAAGAAGGATTCTGACGATTTGGTTGAGAGAATAGTGATATATCATGATACAGAACATGATAATGTCGCTTATGTTAGAAAACATTTATTTCAACGTTTTTCTTTAGAAAAACCTGTTGGACCTGAAGTCTTGATTAACGGAGCTGTTTGCTATGAAATTAGTGAAGAAGATGCCAAGGCTATTATGAAAAATGCTAATAATGATTATTCTCCTTATAGGGTTGAAGTAAGAGATGTTCAAATAGATAAAATAGAAGAACCAGTTGTTGAAACACCAGTAGTTGATCCTGATTTGGAAGCTGTTTCAGATGAATCATTAGATAGAGAAGAATCTACTGGAGAAGCATCTGCTGTTGATTCTGATTTGGAAGCTGCTTCAGATGAATCATTAGATAGAGAAGAATCTACTGAAGAAACATCTGCTGTTGATCCTGATATGGAAGCTGTTTCAGATGAACCATTAAATAGAGAAGAATCTACTGGAGAAGCATCTGCTGTTGATTCTGATGATGAAGAAATTCTTCCAGATGCTCCTTATAGTTTTGGTCCTTTTGGTTCTGGTGGTGAAGATATTCTTCCAGATGATCCTTATAGTGGTATAGGTCATGAAGAATATGAGGATGTTTATGAATCTATTGATGAAATTATTGATAAATTATCTGAAGGTTTAGATCTTGAAAAAAATATTCAAGAAGGGGCTGTTAAGACTTTTCAAAATGGAAGAGTTAATTGTACTAAATTATTCTTTGATGAATTAAAGAATGATGATTGGGAATATAATATTGTAGGAGCTTTACCTGCTATCATAACAGCAAGTGCGGCATTCTTGAAAAAGATTAGTGCTCATATAATTATATCTTTAGACTCTAAAGAAAGATTAGAAGAAGTAACATATCGTCTTCAAGATTTGTCAGAGAGTGAGTTAGAAACTTTGTTTGCTGAGTATCATGATTATTCTTCTAATGAAGAAAATAAGAGTGTTATTGAACCCTTAATAGTAGATTTCATTCGTGAATATCAATATGATATGATTGAAGACTATTTTGCTAGTATTAAAGATAGCTATCAAGAAATTGGTTCTTTAAAGTCATTAATTAGTGAAAATGAACAAAAAAAATCAGTAGACAAAGAAAATGAAAGTAAATATGAAGAATCAATTGAGGATTATTATAGGCAAGCTGCTATGCAAGTTCTTGAGATTAAAAAATTAAGGGAAGAAGTAAGTTATTATTTGGATAATGATGCTTATGGATTAAGTCAACGTTATTTAATGGAAGGAAGAGCTTTAATTCGTGATGTAGGTGTTTATCGACTAAATGATGATGAGTTGGCTGAACTTGCTATCTTAGAGCAAGCTTTGTCAGATTCTATTGAGGCTCATGATGATAAAGCCATTGTAGATAGTTTTATTCAGTTGGAAGCATTCTTTGGAAAACATGGTAAAAGGATTTCTATGGGATCATTGCCTATCGAATATGAAGAAACTATTGATTCTGATTCTTCTGAGTTATCTGATGAGGACATAGAAGATATGATTAAAGGCTGTCTTGATGAAATTGCTGATGATAGTCATAAGACTTTATAAAAAAGATATGAAAATATCTTTTTTTCTTTATTGTAATTTGTTATGATAGAAGTAGGTGATGGTATGGTATTAATATGGTATCCAAAATGTTCTACTTGTCAAAAGGCAAAGAAATTCTTGGATGATCATCATTGTGTTTATAAGCTGAAAGATATAACTATTGATATTCCTACTAAAGAAGATTTAAATAAATATATTTCTTCTAGTGGGAAAGATATTAAGAAGTTTTTTAATACAAGTGGTAAGAAGTATCGGGAATTTAATTTGAAGGAAAAGTTGCTGGGATTAACAGAAGAAGAGATGATTAATTTGTTAGCTAGTGATGGAATGTTAATCAAGCGACCAATATTAGTATTAGAGGATAGTGTTTTAGTTGGTTTTTCAGAAAAAGAATGGAGTGAAATGATATGAAAGTTATAAAATGTAAGAGTGGAAATATTATGATAGTTTTAAAAGAAGTTGAAGATGTTAGTGATAAGGTTATTAAAGCTAACGATGTAGATGCTTCTTTTGAAAAGCATGTTCCCCAATTTGAAATGATGGATAAAAATGTAAAAGTATTTGTTAATCATGTAATGGAAGAAGATCATTATATAGAATGGTTATTGGTAGATTATGGTAATGAGCAAATTATTAAGCATTTTGCTCCAGGTGATGTCCCTTCTATGATTGTTGAATATCGTAGTGGAATGAAAGCATATAGTTACTGTAATAAACATAGTTTATGGGTATCAGAGGATTTATAATATGAATAAGAAATTGTTGGGAGCAATTTTATCTAGTATTGTTTTCATTGTTTATTTGGCAATGCTTATTTCATTGCTTGTATATACTCAATTGACTGAAGTTGATAAGATGCCAACAGGTGTATTTATCTTTTTATTGTTTATTTTTGGTGTTCCATTTATAGGCATTATTTATGCTTTATATTCTAGGGTTAATGAAATTCATAATGGTGAAGAAGAAAAGGCTAAGAAGTATTAGGAGGATTTATGTTAATTGTTAGTACTGAAGAAATACAGGGGAAGAAAATTGAAGAGAGTTTAGGAATTGTTAAAGGAGAAATTGTTCAATCTAAAAATATTGGTAGAGATTTTATGGCTGGGATGAAGACTTTAGTTGGTGGTGAAATTGTTGGTTATACTGAAATGATTCGAGAGGCTAGACAAATTGCTACTAAGAGGATGGTTGATGAAGCTGAGAAATTAGGTGCTGATGCTATTGTTGGGGTTCGTTATGGATCTTCGGCTGTTATGCAAGGTGCTGCTGAGATGATAGTTTATGGTACTGCTGTAAAACTAAAAGAAAAAGAAAAGTAAAAAAATCTTTACTTTTTTTTTGTTTTGTGATAATTTGTTTTTGACGTTTTTGCAAATTAGCTATATTTTTACATGCCCCGCATGAGAAAAATGTGGCTTTTTTGCGTTGAAAGGAGTGTGAAATAAAAAATGTCATTCATCGAGATAAAGCAGATATCGAAAACTTTCAAAGTCGCTAAGAAGAAAAGTGGCTTAAAAGAATCTATAAAATCATTTTTTAAGAGAGATTTTATAGAAGTGAAGGCAGTAGATGATATATCTTTTTCTATTGAAGAGGGAGAAATAGTAGGATATATTGGACCAAATGGTGCTGGAAAGTCAACTACTATTAAGATACTTAGTGGTATTTTAATTCCAGATTCTGGAGAATGCCAAATAGATGGTATGACCCCTTGGAAAGATCGAGTTAGATATGTAAAAAAAATTGGTGTAGTCTTTGGTCAAAGAAGCCAATTATGGTGGGATATTCCAGCAGAAGATACATTTGATTTATTAAAAGATATTTATGAGATACCTGAAGAAGAATATCAAGCTACTAAAGAAGATTTAATTAATAAATTGGATCTTCACGATATCATAAACATTCCGGTAAGACAATTAAGTCTTGGACAGAGAATGCGCTGTGAAATTGCGGCTAGTTTACTACATAATCCAAAAATATTGTTCTTGGATGAACCAACAATTGGATTAGATGCAGTATCTAAGCAAGTAGTAAGGGATTTTATTAAAAAACTTAATAAAGAGAAGAAAACCACAGTGATTTTAACAAGTCATGATATGGCTGATATAACAGCACTCGCCAAAAGAATTATATTAATAGGAAAAGGTCATGTGTTATATGATGGTAGTCTTAAAAAATTACAAATTAAATATGAGACAGAGAAATATGTATCAATAAAAACAAAAGATAAACTAACTATTAGAAAAAAAGGGATAAAGAATAAAATTAAGACTAAAAATGGTTATGATTTAGTTATTAATGCTAATGAGATAAGTATTTCGGAGTTATTAAATGTTATTTCAAAAAAAATAACTATTGAAGATATTGAGATTGATCATGAGAATATTGATAGTATTATTGTAAAATTGTATAAGGACTATAAGATTTGAAAGCTTATATAACATATTTTAAATTAAAATTCATAAGCAGTCTTCAATATCGAAGTGCAGCTTGGGCTGGGATAGCAACCCAATTCTTCTTTGGCTTTGTATATGTAATGGTGTATGTGGCATTTTATGAATCTGGTGGAAAAAATCTTCCTATGGAATTATCTCAAATAATAACTTATTTATGGTTAAATCAATCATTATTGGCTTTAGTTAACCAATTTTCAAAAGATCAAGAGTTATTTAAAATTATTAGAGATGGCGGAGTATCTTATGAATTGGCAAGACCAAAGAATCTCTATTTTATGTGGTATTTTAAGATTTTGGGTCAAAGACTTGCTAATGTAACATTAAGATTTTTTCCATTAATAATTATAACAACTATACTTCCATATCCATTTCATTTGGGTGGACCAGCTTCGTTACTTCATTTTTTATCCTTTTTATTGTCTTTAATATTGGGAACATTATTAGTAGTGGCATTATCAGTTTTTTATCCTATTATTACGTTAATAACCATGAATGAGAAAGGAATTGTTAATTTACTAATGACTATTGCTAGTGTTTTATCTGGAGTAAGTATTCCAATTCCTTTCTTTCCTAAGTTTTTACAAATAATCTCTTCATTTTTACCTTTTCAATATATAAGTGATCTACCTTTTAGATTATATGTTGGAAATATATCTTTAACAGATGGAGTTTTCGGTATGTGTATCCAATTTATTTGGATTGTTATTTTTATCATCTTAGGAAATATCATAATGAGAATAAATATAAAAAAGATTGTTGTTCAAGGAGGATAGATGAAAATTTATTTTGAATCACTCGCAATGCATTTAAAAGGTGAACTAGAGTATCGAGTGGATTTCATTCTATCTTTTCTATCTCAAATACTGGTGTTTTTTACTTATTATTTTATAATACTAGCATTATTTACAAAATTTAATCATATTAAAGGCTTTACTTTATATGAAGTTCTATTATGTTTTTCTATTGTTCAATTTGGGTTTGCTTTTAATGAAGTTTTTGCTAGAGGAATAGATAAATTTGATGAATTAATCATTCGTGGGGATTTTGATAGGCTTTTATTAAGACCTAAAAATATAATTTTACAAGTTTTATGTAGTGATAGTGATTTTGTAAAAGTTTCTAGATTAATTCAATCTATTATTGTATTGATTATAGCTATATGTCATTTGAATATTTCTTGGAATTTATTAAAGATTATTACTTTATTATTAATGCTTTTTTCTTCATGTATTATTTTCTTTGGAATCTTTTTAATGGCTGCTTCTTATTGTTTTTTTACGGTCCAAGGATTAGAAGTTAGAAATGTATTTACTGATGGAGGAAAGCATATGGCTCAATATCCTATAGGTGTATTTTCTAAAGGATTTGTTTATTTTTTTACTTTTATTATTCCTTATGCTTTTGTAAATTATTATCCATTATTATTTTTTCTAGGAAGAAAAAGTTCTATTCTTTATGCTTTTTCTCCTTTGTTAGTATTTTTGTATTTAATTCCTAGTATTGTAACTTTTTATTTGGGGATGAAAAGATATTCTAGTGTAGGCTCTTAAGTCTACACTTTTTTTTTGTTGTGTGCTATAATTTTTATGGTGATAATATGAAATTGGTTGCAGCTAAATGTCCTTCTTGTGGTGCTAATATACAAGTAGATAGAAGTTTAAAGTTTACGAAATGTGATTATTGTAATACAGAGATAATGGTTGAAGAGGCCGTTGAAAATTTATTAAAGGTTGAGCTTAAGGATTCTCCTTCTTTAGATAATTATTTAAAATTAGGGAATCGTTATTTTGATAATCAAGAATTTGAAGAAGCTTATAAAGTTTATTCTAAGGCTGAAGAAATAGATCCGGATAATCCTATTGTAGTATTACGGAGAGGTTTATGTCGAACTTTGATTACGGATTATAATGTACTTGATATCAATTCTTCAATAAATGGTATGAAGACAGCATATTCTTTAATGAAAAAAATGAAAATTTCTAGGGATGAAATTAATACTTGTATAAATGATACAGGAACTGTTTTGTATATAACAAAGAAATATATTGTAGACGTGTATAATCGTAATAAACTTAATAAAGAACAAACAAAAGGGTATATTGATCGATTAGAGGCTTGTTTAGATGGTTATATTTATCTAGATAGTATTGCTGCTGGAGATAAAGATTTAGAAAATAGAATTGTTTCTAGTATTATAGAGATAATTGATATTATCTTAGGTAATACAAATGATACAAAATATCATTTGAGTAGTTCTTATGTAAATGAATTAAAAGAAAAGAAAAAAGCTTATATGGCAAGAAAAGGTGAGACTTCTAATAAAGTTGAAAAAATTACTTCTAAGGAAAAAGTAGTTGATGTTGAAAGTAAGAAATCTATTTTTTGGGATATTTTGTGTTATTTGATGATTTTCTTCTTATCTATTATGTTTTTAGGATCTATCTTTAATAAAGAAAGTTTATTAATAATTATGGCATGGTTAATAACTATTATTAGTTTTATTCCTCAGTTAAAAAGAAGTTTAATGAAAAAATTTGGAAGTTCTATGGGGCCTATTGTTATTATTGCAAGGATTGCCTTAGTTATTTTATGTTTGGTTGTTTTGATTGGAGAACCTAGTGAATTTGAAAATACTTTTAAAGGGGAAGATGGAACAGAGATTACTATAAAAGAAGGTAAAGTAGCTATTATTACAGGTAATACTGAAATACATGGAACATATCAATTGGAAACAAAAGATAATGATTATTATATTCATGTAAAAGGTAATAATGTAGGTGAAGATTTAGAATATCGCTATCGTTCTAGTGAAGATGGTGGTAGTTTATGTCTTTTAGAAAATAATGAGTGTGTAACTATTTATTTACCAGTTAATTAAAGACTATTTGGTCTATCTAATTCATTGATGAGTTAGGTAGACTTTTTTATTATTATTAATTGTTTTTCTTTTTATAAATTGCAATTATAACGTTTGACTTTTTTATAAAAGAACTCTATAATAATTTTTCAAGGGGGCATCTTATGAATACAGATTATAACTTGTATAAAATATTTTTATATCTATATGAAGAAAAAAGTATTTCTCGGACGGCAAATCGTTTATATGTATCTCAACCAGCTATTAGTTATAGTTTAAAAGAATTAGAAAATCAGTTAGGTTATACTTTGTTTTATCGAAATTCAAAGGGAATTGAACCAACTATGGAAGCAAAGGAATTATATAATTATATTTCTACGGCTTTTAATATTTTAAATGATGCAGAAGAACATATTAATAATTTGAATCATTTAAATGTTGGTTGTATTCGAATTGGAGTACCTTCTTATATTGGAATGTTTTATTTAACTGATGTGGTTACTAGTTTTCATGAGAAGTTTCCAGGAATTACTTTTGAGATTGTTTCTAAGCCTATGTCTGAAATGGTTGAGCTTCTTGAAACAAGAAAGTTAGATGTTATTGTAGGTACTTTACCAATTAATAGTAAAAAGAATGTTACTAAAGTTACTTTATCTAAATTTCATAATTGCTTTGCTTATTATAAGAATAAGATGAAAGATGTTTCTATTGAAAATATGAAGGATTTAGAAAGTTATCCTTTAATACTACCAGATCAAAGTTTTTCGGTTCGTTTGAAATTAGATGAATATATGGAAAGTAAAAATATAAAGTATCATCCGGTTTTGGAAAGTTGGAGTACTGAGGTCATGTTATCTATGGTAAGAAGTGGAGTAGGAATTGGTTATTTTATACAAGAAATAATTAATCAACAAATGGATAAAGATAAATTTGAAGTATTATCATTTGATAATAATTTACCAGATGTTGATGTTTGCTGTGTTTATATTGAAGAGTTTTTAACTAGAGCAACATCTAAGTTTATAGAATTATTAAAGGACAAAAAGAAATAAGAATACTTTTGTCTTTTTTTAATAATTTTTTCTCTATTGTACCTTCAAAAAAATTATAATCATTTCTAATAATGGTAATGAAATATGATTTGTTATATTTGCTTTGCTACTAATAGTATGTTAGAATATTTTTTATCTTTTTGGAGGGAAATTTATGGAAAAGACCAAATATTTTAAGATAAGTTTTCTTAGTAAAAGAACAATGGCTATTTTATTGTCTGGAACTTTGGTTCTTGTTCCGGGGTGTAAAAGTCAATATAAGAATAAGTATGTTGCTGAAAATAATCTTCCTGATGAAGAATATTTAAAGACATCTTTTGAAAATACCTATGATTGTGTTTATCAAAATGGTAAAGGAGTTATTAAATATTATAGTGAGTATATAAGACTATTTTATGATCCTGAAGTAGGTGCTAAAAGAATTTATTATTATGAATGGGAAGATGGTAAATATTTATATACTTTACCTGATGGAGAGTTGGAGATGATTTATTATTTATCTGATTTTAATAATCATTATTGGGATCCATACTATGATCAATATATCAAGGAACATAGTGTTAAGCTTTCAGATGATGAGTTATTAAAGTATAATGATGAAATAGAAGAAATAAAGGATTCTTATGAAATAGAAGAATTAAATAATCTTTTAGATTTATATGCAATAGAGGTAGATGCTATCAACGAAACAAAGGCTGAAGGTAGGCAAAAAGTTAAGTAATAATTAGCAGTAAATATACTGTTTTTTTTATTGTTTTATGTTTTAAATAGAATCTTTTTTCATACATTTTATTAAGGTGATTATATGTTTTTTAAGAGTATTCATAAAAGAGAGAAAGTGCTTTTTTTAGGGACTAGTTTTTGCTTATTTTTAGTTATATTAAAAGTTTTTTATATTCAAGTATTTCAGTATCATAAATTATCTATCTTAGCTAGTCATTTATGGAGTCGTGATTTAGAAGTAGAAGCTGATAGAGGAAAGATATATGATCGAAATGGGATTATTTTAGCTGATAATTTAACGACTACTTCTTTGGTACTAATTCCTAATCAAATAAAGGATAAAAAGGTTACTACTAAAGCTTTAGCTTCAATTTTAAATGTTTCTTATGAAGAAATGAAAAAGCATGTTTATAAGAATACTTCTATTGAAAGAGTGCATCCAGAAGGAAGAAGATTATCTTATAAAGTGGCGGAGAAGATTGCTGATTTAAAAATAGAAGGGGTTTATTTAGTAAAAGAAGCAAAAAGATATTATCCTTATAATGATTTATTATCACATACATTGGGGTATGTGGGGATAGATAATCAAGGGTTATCAGGGTTAGAATTATTGTATGATGACTATTTAAAGGGGGAAAATGGGGCTATACAATATTTCAGTGATGCTCATGGAAATAAAATTACTAAAAGTGATGTATATAAAGCACCTACTTCTGGAATGGATATTCATTTGACAATTGATTTTCAAATTCAAAAAGCTTTAGAACGAGAAATATCTAATATTGAGAAAATGTTTACTCCTAATAATGCTTTAGCTATTGTAGTTAATCCAAAAAATGGAGAAATATTAGGAATGGCTTCTTATCCTGATTTTAATCCTAATGAGTATCAAAAGTATGATACTAGTGTGTTAAGTAGGAATTTACCTATTTGGTTTAGTTATGAACCAGGTAGTACATTTAAAATTGTAACGATGGCATCGGCTGTAGAAGAAGGGGTAGTTGATATTTTTAAAGATCATTTCTATGATTCGGGAAAGGTTACGGTAGATGGTAGTGTATTAAAGTGTTGGAAAACTCAGGGACATGGAAATCAAACCTTTTTAGAAGTATTACAGAATTCTTGTAATCCGGGATTTGTTAAATTAGGACAATTATTGGGAAAAGAAAGATTGTTTTCTTATATTCATGATTTTGGTTTTGGTGAAAAGACTGGTATTGATTTAAATGGTGAAGGAAAGGGTATTTTATTTTCTATGAATCAAATTGGTAATGTTGAGTTAGCAACTTCAGCTTTTGGTCAAGGAATTAGTGTTACTCCTTTACAACAAGTTATGGCTGTTTCTGCTGTTGTTAATGGTGGATATTTGTATTCTCCTTATATTGTTAAAAGTATTAGTAATCAGACACAAAATAATATTATAGAGTATCATACTAAATTTAGAAGAAAGGTTATATCTTCGGAGACATCTGCTATTATGAGACTAGCATTAGAACATGTTGTGGCTAAAGGTGGAGGAAAAAGTGCTTATATTGAGGGATATCGCATAGGTGGAAAAACAGGAACTGCTCAAAAGAGTGAAAATGGAGTTTATTTGGTTAACAATTATATAATGAGTTTTATGGCTGTAGTTCCAGCTAATAATCCAGAAGCTGTTTTATATTTGGCAATTGATAATCCAAAAAATACAGCAATGCTTTCTAGTTATACAACTACTCCTATTGCTAGAAGGATTTTACTAGATATTATTACTGCTCTTAAAATACCAGAACAAGAGGGTGAAGTTGTAAAAGATTTTGAATGGAATGATAAAATTCCTTATGAGGTTCCTAATGTTATTGGAAAAACTCTTCAGGAAGCTAAAAAGCTGTTATATTCATTCGACATGGTTGTTGAGGGAGAAGGGGATATAGTTGTGGAGCAAAGTCCTAAGAGTTCTACAATGTTAGAGGAAGGAAGTAAAGTTAGAGTTTATGTGAAATCTAAATCTATGTAAAATATTTTGTAAAGTATGGGAAGTTTGTCATATTGTTGTTTTAAGTATGATATAATATTTTGAGAAATGGAGTGAATTTCATGTTACTATTAACCAAAGCAATTTTTGCTATTATGATTGGCTTTTTATCTTCTACGATTTTGGGTTTATTTCTATTACCTTTATTACGAAAATTAAGAGTTGGGCAAAAAATTTCTATCTTTGTTGGTGATGCTCATCGAAAAAAAGAAGGTACTCCAACTATGGGTGGGATTATTTTCATTATTCCAACGGTTTTGGCGACAATTGCCTTGATTGCTATGAATAAGTTGACTTATTCTTCTAATTTAGGAATAGTTTTATTAGTTTTTATTGGGTATGCGTGTATTGGCTTTTTGGATGATTTTTTATCAATTCGAAAAGGTAATAATGAAGGATTATCTGCTTATCAAAAACTCTTTATGCAAGTGTTGATTGCCATTGGTTTTTTCTATATATATATGAGAAGTGGTGGGCAAACGGCTTGGGTAGTTGGAACTTTAAGAATAGATTTAGAACTAGGTTGGTTATATGGTCTCGCTATTTTATTTGTTTTAGTTGGAGCTAGTAATGCGGTTAATCTAACGGATGGACTTGATGGTTTAGCTGGTGGATTATCGGCGATTGCCTTTATTGCTTTTTCTTTGATTTCTTTATCAGTTGGGTTTGAAGATATTGGAATCTTTAGTTTGATTTTAGTTGGTAGTTTAATGGGATTTTTAATATATAATACTTATCCGGCTAAAGTATTTATGGGAGATACTGGTTCTTTAGCATTGGGAGCCTTAATGGGAGCTATAGCTATATTAACTCATAGAGAATTAACTTTATTGGTAGTGGCATCTATTTTTGTGATAGAGACCTTAAGTGTTATTTTACAAACATTTTGGGTACAAGTCTTTCATAGAAAACTTTTCTTAATGACCCCAATTCATCATCATTTTGAAAAGCTAGGATGGATGGAAACAGATATTGTAAAATTATTTTGGGTTTTTGGATTAATATTATCCATGGCAGGAATTATTTTTGGAGTATGGGTGTAAAGAAATAGATTTACTATTTCTTTTTTTTATTAATTTTCTTTTTATGATATAATTGTAGTATATGGAGGATTATATATGGCATTAACTTATAATTTTGATGATTTAACTGAAGAAACACAAAGATATTTAAAAAAAACAATGGATATTTATGCCGCTATTGAAGGAAAAAAACTAGTAGTAAATAATGAAGAATTAACTTTAATTGATAAGAAAGTTATTTCTTTATTTATAGCAGGATTTTTAATTGATAGTAATTTGAAAAATATAGTTTCTCAGTATAATATAAAATTAAAAGATTTACTTGATTTTGTTAAATTAAATGAGGACGATATTGTACCTTTTGATAGCTATGATATACTTTCTAAACGATATAAAAACTATGCTGATTATTATAATTCTGTTTTTAAACTAAATTTGATGAATATTGTTTCAAAAGGTACTAATGATTATGATGTTTACTTTTTATCTCAAGAATTGATATTTTTTTGTTTAAAGCGTGATAAATATTGTGGCTCTAATGTTATTTCTAAATTTGGAAAACAAAACAATATAAAAGATTTAGTTGGTGGTGGAATTTATTATCATGATATTTTTGATTTATTAAAGATAAGTTTAATTGATTGTGGTTGTATTGCTGGAAAATCAGTAAATACTAAAAAAAGAAATGCTAATTATTCTTCTTTATTATCTTTTTATTTAGATCCTTCAATGAGATTAGGAAAAAACAAATTGAATATTGATAATGATAAAGATTTAGAAAGTACTGAAAAAAAGGAAGAAGATACTGGTAAGGATAAAGATTCAGAAAAATCTGGACATAAATTTGTAATTGATGAAAATGTATGGAAGTTATTGGAAGTAATTAAGACTAAATTTATAGGACAAGAAGCTTTAGCAGAAGAGTTATTTTATAATATTATTAATAATCAATGTTTAATTAATAGTGAAACTATTAATGATGGTGAAAGATCTATTATCTTTTTAGATGGCCCATCTGGAACTGGGAAGACAGCTATTATTAAAGAAATATCGGAAAAAATCGGAGTTCCTTTTGTTGTTACATCTATGGGTGAATACTCTGCTACTGGATATGTTGGAGGTAGTTTAGAAAATATTCTAGTTGAATAATATAAGAAGGCTAATGGTGATTTGGAATTGGCTCAAAGGGGAATAGTTGTTTTAGATGAAATTGATAAACTTATATTTGGTGGGGCAAATGCATTAGTCATGAAGAAAGCTGTTCAACATGATTTATTAAAACTTCTAGGTGGAGGAAAGTATGTTATTACAGTTGGTGATGGCCTTTTTGGTAGGAGAACGATTGAATTTGATACATCTAAACTTACTTTTGCAGGTGTTGGAGCATTGACGGATTTGAGAAAGAGAAAAACGACTGCTAAATCTCCTATGGGATTTGGGGAATCTATGGAAACAGCTATAACTGGAAATTATAGTATTACTCCTGAGGATTTGATAGAAATAGGTTTTGAAAAAGAATTGATTGGTCGATTTAATGTTTATCTTCATACAGATGATTATGATGTGGTGGCATTAGAAAAAATATTGCGAGAATCTGCAATTAGTCCAGTGTTAGGATTTAAAATGTGGGTAGAAAGTAATGATAGACATTTGGAAATCACTGATGATACCTATCTTGCGATTGCTGAATGTGCTTATAAATTAAATACGGGAGCTAGAAGTTTACAAACTATTATGAATAATGTTCGAAGTCACTATCTTAAAGAGATTATGAGAGGAAATAGTAAAACGATTCTACTTGATTCGGAAACTGTGTATAATGTTTTTGAACAGACTATGAATAGAAAGGTTAGGGGTTAGTATGGATTTTGAATATAATGGTAACTTATTAGAAGAAGAAAGAATTAATTTAGTGGCTAATGAAATTATTGGAAAATATCCTCAAGTAAGTATGGAAAAAGCAAAAGAAGCTGCGATGATGGAGGGAAGAATTTCTGATAAAAAAACAATCCAAGATGAACTTCTTAGATTATACAATATAATGCTAGTAAGTAGTGATAATAAAGATTTTGTTTCTTTTGTTTATAAAGATTATTTATTTATTTTGAAAGAAGATTTTTTTTCAGATGAAAATCATATATATATGAATTTAGGAGATGCTATTTATAATTATATTATTGGTGATAATGAATTTCCATTTTTAAGTGATTATTTATAGGATAGTTCTTTTTGAGCTATTCTTTTTTTTTCTTCATATAATGAAATAGGTGATTGTATGAAGAAAAATTATTATTTACTAGGAAGTGTTTTATTACTATCAATTCTTGGTTTAATGATGGTATATTCTTCCTCAAGTGTTTGGGCAATGTATCGTTTTCATGATTCTTTTCATTATGTTAAATATCAAGGAATATTTTTTATAGTTGGGTTATTATTACTCTTCTTATTTTCAAGAATTCCTTATTCTATTTATCACAAATACTCTTTTTATTTGTTAGGAATTAGTTTTCTTTTATTGGTTTTAGTATTAATTCCTGGGATTGGTAGTATACGAAATGGCAGTCGTAGTTGGTTTGGCATTGGTTCTTTGGGAATTCAACCTAGTGAGTTATGTAAAATTGCTTTGCTTATTTTTACTAGTAAATATTTAGCTAAAAATAACAATTATTATAATTCTCATCCGATTCTTATATTCTTACCTGTGATAGGTGTTATTCTTATGTTTTTTGGACTTATTATGTTACAGCCAGATTTAGGGACAGGAACTATAATTGTTTTATCTTGTATTGCTGTTCTTTTTATAGGAGGCATGGATATGAGATTTTTTATTATAGGTGGGGTTATTGGCTTTATAGGTTTAGTTCTTTTGATTGTTGTAGCTCCTTATCGTTTATTAAGAATAATTTCTTTTATAGATCCTTGGAAAGATGCTTTAGGGAGTGGTTTTCAAATGATACAAAGTTTATATGCAATAGGACCAGGGGGACTATTAGGACATGGTTATTTAAATTCTATTCAAAAACATTTTTATTTACCAGAACCACAGACAGATTTTATTTTTTCTGTTTTAGCAGAAGAATTTGGAATTGTTGGGGTAATAGTAGTTGTAGGACTATTCTTTAATGTGTTTTATCAAGGAATGAAGATTTCTTTACAATCAAAAGATTTATTTGGGAAATATTTATCTTTTGGACTTTCCTTTCAGATTCTTTTTCAAGCAATCTTAAATTTAATGGTGGTTGTAGGATTAATTCCTGTTACAGGGGTAACTTTACCATTTCTTTCTTATGGAGGATCATCTCTTTTAGTATCTATGGTATCAATTGGAATAATACTTAATATTTCAAAAAACAATAGTTGATATACGAATATTTGTTTGATATAATATGGTTAAAAATTCAGTGGAGGTTTTATGAACAATATTATATTAAAAGAAAAATTAAAAATAGAAGATATGATTTATGAAATTAGAGGAAAACAAATAATTCTAGATAGAGATTTAGCAAAACTTTATCATACTGAAACAAGAGTTTTCATGCAATCAGTCAAACGAAATATAAAAAGATTTCCGGATAATTTTATGTTTCAATTAACAAATGAAGAATTTATGGATTGGAGATCACATTTTGTGACTTCCAAAAATGATTTAATAGGGTTACGTAGACCACCATATGCATTTACAGAAGAAGGAGTAGCAATGCTATCAGGAATAATAAATTCAGAGATTGCTATAACTATCAACATTCAAATAATTGAAGCTTTTATAACTATGAGAAAATATATTTCTTCTGGCTTGATTGAGCAAAGATATATAAATAATTTGGTAATAAAACATGAAGAAAGATTACAAGCAATTGAAGATACTTTTTTAAGTTTTAAAGAAAAGAATAATCATTTATTCTTCGAAGGACAGATATATGATGCTTACTCACTTTTGCTAGATATATTTAACAAATCTAAAAAAGAAATCATTATAATTGATAATTACATTGATAAAAACATATTAGACATACTTTCTAAGATAAAAAAGAATATAAAAGTAATTACAAATCAGTATAATAATAAAGATTATGAAAAGTATAAAATGCAATATAAAAATGTAGAATTAATAATTAATAATCATTTTCATGATAGATTTATAATTATCGATAAGAAAATATTATATCACTCAGGAGCATCTTTTAAAGATTTAGGTAAAAAATGTTTTGAAATATCTAAGATAGAAGATAATGATATCTTAAATAATTTATTAAAAAAAATATAAAATATTTTAAAGTTATTTATGTGTTGTAACCTATAATAATTAAGTTGTTTTAAAAATATATGAGGGTGGTAACTTTATCATTTCTTTCTTATGGTGGAAGTAGTCTTTTGGTCAGTATGGTATCTATTGGAATAATAATAAATATTTCTAAAAATAATGTTTAATAAAAAAAATAACCATTTGGTTATTTTAATTTACCATGTTCTTAAAGGCATCCATGGTAATATTTGCATGGATTGGATATCTTGGTATTAAATATTTATTATTACTTCTTTTGGCTTTTCTGCTTCCTCCTACGAAAGCTATTTTAAAGCCCGCATCTTGGACAGCTTTAATGGAACTATCACTATAATAATAGAAAGGAAAGCAGAAAGAGTTGGCATTATCTACTATTTCTAATGATCTTTTTAAATCTTTTAGGGCTTCTTCATAAGTAGCACAATTTAATTGTCCTCTTTTACATGGTCCATATTGATGCATATCATAAGTGTGAGATTGAATATCTAAGTATTTAGAACGATAGTTTTCTACATCCCACCAACCAGAAATTAAAAATAGGGTAGCATGCATTTTGTATTCTTCTAAAGCAGGTATTAGCTTGTTTCCATTATGTTTTCCTGTCCCTTTGGCTCCGTCATCTACCGTAATTAAAACAGATTTTTCAGGAAGCTCTATTTCTTTATACATCCATTTTGTAAATTCTTCCATGGTTAATGTTTTAAATCCATTTTCTTTTAAATAAGATAAATGTTCTTTAAAAATATTAATATCTAAACAGATTGATTCATTGCAATCTTCGCCTTCACCATAAAAGAAATGATAGTTTAAGACAGGAATACCTTGGTTATTGTCATCTGGAGATAATTCTTTTATTTCCTCTCCATTTGCCATTTTTATTATATTGTCGATAGTAGAGTAATTTTTAATTTGATAAGAATTTGTTATTTCAAGGTTATTATCAGGAGTAGTTGGTTTATTTGTTAAGATAACTGTTTCTTGGCCAATTTGAATTCCTAGTTCTTCTTGTAGTTGATTTAATATTTCTTTTGATGAATTTGATGTTAGATAAATAGCTCCTTTTTTTAATTGAATATAGCCTTTTCGATATTTTTCATATTCTTCTTTACTTATTGAATAATATCCATTATCTTTTAATTTTATTATTTGTTTTTTAAAGTCTTCTATTGTGGTACATATTTTAGATGTACAAGATTGTTCAATTGTATCATAGTTTAGAACACTAATGTGATTAGCAATTTCTTCTTCACTATTTTTATGATCAATGATTTCTATTTCATTTGTTTTTGGTATTTCGAATATTTGATTTAGAAAAGAAATATAATAATTATTTTCGTCTTCATATTGGATAGGAGTATTGATTCCTTTATTCATTATGATTTGTTCTTTATTGTTTTGTAGTAAGGAAACTTTATTGCTTGTTTTAATATTTTTATTAAATGGTATATAATTGTTTTCTTTTGATAATTGCTTTTTTCCTTTAGTAACATCTTTATAATAAATGTAATATGGATTATCTTTTATTTTTAGGTATTCATTGATTCCTTCTTTTTTTTCTAATACTAATCCTACATTTTCATGGATGATTCCTATGGCCTTTTTCTCATTATCATATAGTGCTGTTTCTTTTACTGTTTTAACATAATTATGATAATGTTCTTTAATAGCTTGTTTTAATTGATAAGAATCTATAATAAGATATGATACAATCCCAATACAAATCATTAGTATAATAATTACTATAAAGGCTTTCTTTTTTATCTTTTTTCTTTTTCTTTTACTCATCTATCTCACCCGAATTTAGTATAGTATAATTTTGTTTTTTTCTCAATCATTTTTATTATAGAAAAAGATTATAATGTTTGCTATAATAACATTGTTTATGAGGTGGTATATATGATAGATGTTCTTGTTATTGGCTGCGGTGCTAGTGGTATTACAGCTGCTATTAAAGCAAAAAATTTAAAGAATAGAGTTGTTATATTAGAAAGAAATGAAAAACCATTAAAAAAACTATTGATGACTGGTAATGGAAAATGTAATTATATGAATGAAAAATATAGTAGAGATTGCTATACTAGTAGAGATATGGATATTGTTGATAAGATTATTTCTACTGATCATATAGATAAAATGAAGGCTTTTTTTGAAGGATTGGGAATTGTTTCTAAGATAAAAAATGGTTATTATTATCCTTTTTCTAATCAAGCTATTACTATTAAAAATGCCCTTATTTCGGAGGCTTTATCTTTAGGTATAGAAATTATATATAATACAGTTGTAGTGAATATCATTAAAAAGAAAAATGAGTTTGTTGTTACTTGTGATACGATGGAGTATCATGCTAAAAAGGTAGTTTTAGCGACGGGATCAAAAGCTTATCCTAAAACAGGTAGTGATGGTATGGGATATTCTTTTTTAGAAAAATTGGGTCATACAATTATTGAACCGTTACCTGCACTTACTCAATTAGTTAGTAGTTTTCCTTATACGAAAGAGTGGGATGGAGTTAGAACTGATGTAGATATTGACGTTTTCGAAGATGGTCAATTTTTGAAAAGAGAAAGTGGGGAAATTCAATTAACAAATTATGGAGTTAGTGGGGTCTGCATTTTTAATGTTAGTAATTTTATTACAAGAAGATTAAAAGAACATGAAATTGTTTTAAAAATTAATTTTGTTCCTTTTATAGAAACTTTGATAACTCCTTGGATGGATCAATATAGTAAAACTCATAATCAAAAAAATCTAACTCAGCTTTTAGAAGGTTTTTTAAATAATAAGTTAGTTCCTGTTATTCTTAAATCATGTAAGTTAGATGAAGATTTTGCTTATCAAGAATTGAGTAAAGAGTCTAAGTTTTCTTTATGTAAAGCATTAAAATCTTTTCCTGTAATTATTACTGATGTTAAATCTTTTGATTCATGTCAGATTTGTAATGGAGGAGTCCCTCTAGTGGAAATAAAGCCTGAAACAATGGAATCTAAAAAAGTAAAAGGTTTATATATTACAGGTGAATTATTAGATATGAATGGTATTTGTGGGGGATATAATTTAACTACTTGTTGGATTAGTGGTATTTTAGCAGGAGAAGATTTATATGATTAGAGTTAGACAAGTTAAGGTTTTAATAGAAAAGGATAATCCTTTAGAGGCATTGGCAAAGAAAATAAATATTTCAGTTAATCAAATAATTGATTATAAAATAATTAGAAAATCAATTGATGCTAGAGATAAGAATGAAATATTTTATGTTTATGAATTAGATGTTTCGGTATATCATGAAAAAGATGTTTTAAAGCGAAATAGAAGTTTGGATGTATTTTTATCTCCTAAAGAAGAATATCATTTTCCAAGTTTAGAATGTCATAAATTAGAGAGTAATCCAGTGATTGTTGGTAGTGGTCCAGCTGGACTTTTTTGTGCGTATTTATTGGCTGAAAATGGTTATCATCCTCGTATTTTAGAAAGAGGAGAAAAAATGGAAGAGAGGATTAAAACTGTTGAGGAGTTCTTTCAGACAAATGTTTTGAATCCTAATTCTAATATTCAATTTGGTGAGGGTGGAGCTGGAACGTTTTCTGATGGGAAATTAAATACTTTAGTTAAAGATAAATTCTTTCGAGGAAAAAAAGTATTTGATATATTTGTTGAGAATGGAGCTCCTGAAGAGATTTTGTATCAGGCTAAGCCTCATATTGGGACAGATGTTTTACGAAAAGTAATTGTTAATATTCGGAATAAAATTATAACAATGGGAGGGGAATTCTTTTATTCTTCTCAAGTTACCAATTTATTTATAGAGAATCAACAATTAGTGGGAATTGAAGTGAATAATAAAGAAAAAATTCCTTGTAATGTCTTAGTTTTGGCTATTGGGCATTCAGCTCGTGATACATTTCAGATGTTATTAGATTGTGGAATATCGATGAAGGCAAAGAATTTTGCGGTTGGTATTCGAATGGAACATTTGCAAGAGATGATTAATAAAAGTCAATATGGAGACAAGGCTTCTTTATTACCACCAGCTAGTTATAAATTGACTTATCAAACAAAAGAGGGAAGAGGGGTTTATTCTTTTTGTATGTGTCCTGGAGGATTTGTTGTGAATGCTTCTTCAGAAAAGGGAAGACTAGCAATTAATGGGATGAGTAATTATCATCGTGATGAAAAAAATGCTAATAGTGCTATTGTTGTTACTGTAACAAAAAAAGATTTTGGAGAAGATCCTTTAGCAGGAATTGAATTTCAAAGAAAGCTAGAGGAAAAAGCCTTTCAACTTGGAAAAGGATTGATTCCTTGCCAGTTGTATGGTGATTTCTTAAAAGGAAAAGTCTCTTCATCTTTTAAAAGTGTTGTTTCCAATACAAAGGGGAATGTTTCTTTTGTTGATTTAAATCTATTGTTTCCTGATTATATTCTTAATTCTTTGAAAGAAGCTATTCCATATTTTGGAACTAAAATAAAGGGTTTTGATCAAGATGATAGTGTTTTATTAGGAGTTGAATCTAGAACTAGTTCACCAGTTATTATAGTTAGGGATGAAATGGGAGAAGCTAATATTAAAGGGGTTTATCCATGTGGAGAAGGAGCTGGATATGCTGGAGGTATTACTACAGCAGCTATGGATGGGATTAAAGTTGCAGAGTTTATTGCTAAAAAATAATTAGTTTTATACAATAGATAACTAAGGAGTTGATTGTATGAATTATACACAAGAAATGATAAATAAGGCTTTGGAACAAAAAGATCTTAATGAATTATATTTTGGTATTGTAGAATATAGGGGAAATGCTAAAGATATCATAGAGAGAGAAAAAGGAAACTACAATTATACTACTGGTAATCTTTTAGGAAAGATTGCTAAAATACTTCAGTTATTAAAAAAAGATGGTTTGATGGTTGGAGTTTTTAATACTCGAAGTACTCGACCGGTTATTATAACTATGATTGATGATAATATTTATGATATTGTTAATATGATGTTTATTGATCCTACTCAATATAAGTTATTGAAGTATGATTGTTTAACGGATTTTTATAGTGAATCAAATTGTAGATTAAAATATTTTACGCCTAAGGAAGTTTCTTATCTTACCGAGAGAACAATATTAATAGATGTTGATGATAATGGAAAGATTTTTGATGCATATAATAGAGCATATTCTAATCCTAAGGGTTTAGTGGATGATGTAACGGAAGAATTTATTGATATGAATAGAGAATTAAATAAACAGAAAGTGTATTCAAATAAAAAGGGACAATAGGTTTTGTCCTTTTTTTATTTGCCTTTTTTTATAATATATGATATAATATGGAAGCTGATAGGGGGGAATGGTTTAATGGAACACCGTAAAAAAAGTTCTTCAAAGAAAGTGAAGGTACCTAAAACAGCTATTGCTTTAATATCTACATTAGGTATTGGTGGTACTGGTGCTCTTGTTTTGAAGAAATCTTATGAGACAAAAAATGATTTTGAAAATCAAAATGGTCGTGAAAATAGTTGGTTTTTTCAAAGCTTATTAATGGATGAAGATGACTTTGTTATTTTAGATGTTGGAGATCATAATACTTTTGGAGTGTTATTGCAAGGAAAAAAGATGAATTATTTGCAAGAACATAGAATTTCATTTGGTATTGTAATTACTAGTGATGCTAAAAATGAAAGAGATATTTATGATGATGTAGAATATGCTAAAGGTTTAGTACGCGATTATCGTTTAGAAATGCCTGTTTATTTGAATATTGATTCTATTATTACTAATGATCAATTAAATAATGAAATGAAAACTAAAATTATTCGTGATTTTTTAGATAAATGTTCAGCTAATGGAATGTATGTAGGAATTAGTGGAACGGATACTAATTTATGTCGTGTTAAGAATAATTGTGGTATTACTGGGTATGATGCTTATCTAATACAAGATAGTGAAATAATTCAATATGATGGAGTATATCATCTATATAGAGATCTTAAAGGAAGAATACATGCTGATTCGAATTTGGCTGAGGTTATTCATTCAAGGAGTTTAAACACAGATAGTAGATTCTGTGCTGATGTCAGTTATGTAATGGAAGAAGGAGAAGATATTACAGATGTTGCTTTACAATATGGTATGAGTGTATCTGAAATATTGTCATTTAATGGATTAAAACGAAGAGATTTAGAAGCAGGTACTACTATTCGTATTCCATGTGCTATTGCGACAACGGGAAAACCTAAACAATTGGATGAACCAATTAGAGGTTGTGATATATCTTATGCTCAAGGAAAAGATTCTGATTGGGAAGCATTAGCTGAGAATTTTGAGTTTATAATTTTAAAATGCTCAGAGGGTATGTCGAAAGATGATTGTTTTGATTATAATTCGGCAAAATGTGGTCAATATGGTATTCCTTATGGAGTATATTGTTTTAATGCTTATCATCATAAGAATTGTGATGATATGGAGATGTTTGAAAAGAAACAAGAAGATCAAGTAAGATTTGTGTTATCTCTTTTAGAAAACAAAAAGGTTGAATATCCTGTTTACCTTGATGTAGAGTTTAATGGAGATATTTCAGAATATTTAACACCAGAAGAAGTTCAAATAATGCTTGATAATTGGGCTCAAAAGATTACAGAAGCAGGATATACTCCGGCAATATATTGTAATCAAAGTGAATTCCGTTATTTACAAAGTTGTGTAGATTATGATTTGAGTGATGTTTTCAAAATTTGGATTGCTGGAGGAGAACAATACTATTCTGATCATAGAGATATTGAACTTGAAGATGTACATCCTTCTTATGGTATTTTGGAAAGTGATGAATTTGGTGCAGAAATGGTTCAATCTACTAGTAGTGCAATAAATGCTGGAGCTGGTAATGGAGAAGGTCATTTAGATATTGATTTTAGTTTTACTGATTATTCTCAAGAAGATTATATTACTTCAACAGCTGATATTAAAGAATTTAATAGATTTTTAGATCGAGATTTTGCTATGCCTGCTGGTGCTGGTACTAGTTTAGTTTTATTAGCAAGTCTGGGAATTGTTTTGGGAAAAATTAAAAATGCCAGAAAAAGAAAAGTTAGATAGTAAATTATAACTATTTCTTTTTTTTTGTGTTATAATTTTAATAGATTTGGAGGGAATATATGATTTATATTTTATTTTTATTAGTTACTATGATCATTACCTTAGGAGCTCAAGGATACATTAATTCAATGTATAACAAAACAAAAAAGATTTCTTTAAATCGTAATATTAGTGGGAGAGATGTTGCTCGTATAATACTTGATGAGAATGGATTAAAAAATGTAAAGGTAGTGGAAGTAGAAGGAACTTTAACTGATCACTATGATCCTCGTAATAAGACAGTTAGTTTATCTAAAGATATTTACCATAATACTTCTGTTGCTTCTTGTAGTGTAGCTGCTCATGAATGTGGACATGCTATTCAAGATAAAGAGGGATATTCTTTTTTAAGATTTCGTAATTCTATTATTCCGATAGTTAATTTAGCTTCGAGAGCAGGTTATTTTATTATAATGATTAGTTTGCTTTCTTCTTTGACACGTTTATTATGGCTTGGTATTCTTATGGAACTTATTATTTTACTATTTCAAGTAATTACTTTACCTGTAGAGTTTAATGCATCTAATAGGGCTTTAAAACAGTTAATTACATTGAATTTAGTTACTAAAAAGGAACATACTTCTTGTAAAAAAATGTTAACTGCAGCAGCTCTTACCTATGTTGCAGCTGTTGCTACTGCTGTTTTAGAAATACTTAGATTAGTAATGATAGCTAATCGAGATCGTTCTTGAGGTGATGTATGGTACGTGTTGTTCAAAAGATAGAAGATGCTAATTGTATTACCCATAATGGTACAATGCATGCTGATGAGGTTTTTGCAACGGCTTTATTAGAAATGTATTTAGGAGATGTACGTGTTTATCGTACTACGGTTGTATCTTCTCAAAATATTCAGGATGGTACTATTGTTTATGATGTTGGTCGGGGAAAGTTTGATCATCATCAAATTGATGCAGTAAAAAGAGATAATGGTATTACTTATAGTTCGGTTGGTTTACTTTGGAAAGAATTTGGAAAAGATCTTTTAAAAAAATATGATTTTTCACTAATTGATGAAATGTTTAATGGGATTGATAAAGATTTAGTTGAAGGAATAGATGGTGATGATAATGGAGTTTTTCCTAAGATAGAATGTCCTTATAAGGTTAAAACTTTACCAGCTATAATTAAGATATTTAATCCTAGTTTTGATTCTGGTGAAGATGAATCAGAACAATTTTTAAAAGCAGTTCAGTTGGCTAAAATGATATGGGAAGAGGAGTTCTATTATATTCAGGGAAAAGTAATTGCAGAGCAAAAAGTAAATGATTTGCTTGAAGAATTAGAAGATAATTCTTTATATTTGATATTAGATGAATATCTTCCTTATGAAGAAGCTCTTTTAGCTAATCCTAAGGCGGAATCTATTCTGTTTGTAGCATTTCCTTCTAATCGTGGTGGTTATGCTATTAAAACGGTTCCAAAATCAATTGATGATCATACGGCTAGGAAAGATTTTCCTGAGGAATGGGGAGGTCTTCAAAATGAGGAGTTAGAATCTGTCTCTAAGATAGCAGGATTACGTTTTTGTCATTCTGGGCGTTTTATTGTTACTTGTGATTCTTTACAAAGTGTATATCAAGTCTTTGAATTATTATGTAAAGAACCGTCAAACGAGTAGAGATTATTTCAAAATATGTTTTATCTGTTAGAAAAGAAATTTATAATATTGTAAAGAGGTGTACTATGTATTCTGAAATTAGAAAACGTGAAATTATTAAAAATACAATTTTTATTATTTTTATACTTATTTTAGCAGTTATTCCTACTCATTATATTTATTATAAGTTTCAGGGAAATCGTAATATTGATTTTAGTTCAGAGTCTTTAGATGTTGTTTATCATGAATCTACTGGAGATAAACTTACTATTTCTAAAGTTACTCCGGTTACTGATTCTGTAGGGCTTTCTTCTTCAAAAGCTTATAATATTTCGATTAAAAATAATTTGACGGAAAGAGTTAATTATAAAATTCGAATTTTACAGGATGTTGATACTATTTTAGAAGATGAATGTGAAGAGTATTTAATCCCTGAAGATGATATTCGTATTTCTGTTAAAGTTAATAAAAAAGAAAATAAGATTTATAATTTAAGTGAATTAGAAGATGGAGTGTTACTTGAAAATACTATTGAAGCATTAGCTAATAATAATATTGCGATTCGTTTATGGGTTAATCAAGATAGTACTTTACCAAGAGGTGCTTTCTTACATTATCATGGTATTATTCAAGTAGTAGAAAAAGATTATTCAATTGCTATTATAGATGAGGATGAAAAAAATGATGGACTTGAGTAGTTTGCATTCTATGGTGGTTCCGAATATTTCTATTCATGATAAGTTTTCTTTTGATGAAGAACTTTATCATCATCCTGATATTTTGAAGCTTAGTGAAGTTTTAGTGGATGGAGATATTGTGGTTAAGGATTTTAAAGATGCTTTTGTTGGGGTAATAAAAGGTTCGATGGTTTTAGCTGATTCTATCTCATTAGAAGAGGTTTCTTATCCATTTGAGATTGATTTTGATGATTATTTGCCTGAAAATTATATAAAAAATGAAAATACTCTTGATATTTTTGGTTTTTTGTGGGAAAATATTGTCCTAGAGGTCCCCTTACGGTTTACTAAGGTTCAAGATCTCAGTAAATATCATGGGGATGGATGGAGAATAATTCGTGAAGATGAACGAAGAAATGAGAACAATCCATTTCTTAAATTATTAAATGATTTTGAAGAGGAGTGATAGGATGAAGTTAGATATTCAATTGTTTGCTGTTCCTTTCCGTAAAGTTTCTAAGACAAGAAAAAGAATGAGAAGAAGTCATAATGCTATGGAAATTCCTGGTATGACAAAATGTCCAAATTGCGGAGAAATGATTAAACCACATAGAGTTTGTCCAAAATGTGGATCTTACAAAGGAAAAGTTGAAATAACAAAAGAAGCAGAGTAATCTGTTTTTTTTATTTATTGATTATTCTTTTAGTTTTTATTATAATTAATTAGAAGATAGGTGATGCTTGTGGTAAAGCTAACTAAAAAAGAAAAAAATCGATTTTCGATTGTAGAGTTATTGTGTTTAGTTGTTATAGTTGGTTTAATTCTTTTTATGGTTTTTAATCGTTTACTTCCTTTTTTTAAAGTTAAAGCAGATGATACTGTTTCTTTAGAGACTACGATTACAAAAGCAGCAGATGCTTATTTTCAGAAGCATTTTGATAAGTATCCTAAAAATATAGGGGAAAGTAGTAATGTTTCTCTATTAGATTTAAAAAAAGAAAAATTCTTAAAAGAAGATATTTATAATTTGGAACATGATAGTTGTATGGCTAATTCTTATGTAAGAAGTTATCGTTTAAATGAGAATGAATATACTTATAATGTTTATTTATATTGTGGAGATGAATCTCCTAATGAGGTAGAATTAGTTCCTGCTCCTTCTATTCAATTATCTTTTTCAAATGATGATGGGGAAGAAATTAATTCAAATGATTTTGATAGTATTAAGGATGCTTCTTTTATGATTGATATTAATGGTGGTCAAACTAGAGGTGGAACTCTTCTAGCTATTGATTATTATTCTTTTACTATTAGTGTTCTTAATGATTCTGATAGCGAGAAAGCAAATGTTTATCATTCTGGTATTTTGTATACAAATCGATATGATCATTTGAAATTTATGAAAAAAATTACTGATTATATGAATATGAATCAAGCTACTTCTATTTCAATTACTGTTAAAGTAGTAAATGTTGTGGGGGGAATGCAAGAAGTTTCTTTGTCATCTTCTTTAAGTGAATAAAAGCATGTTATAGTGCTTTTTTTTTGCTATAATAAATATGGTGAAGCTTATGAAAAAAGGTAAACTAATTATTTGTCCTCATGAAGAAAAAATGAAAATTCTTTCTTCGAGAAAACTTGAAGATGGTTTTAGTAATACTCGTTTTATGACAAAAGAAGAGTTTTTTCAACACTATTTTTATACTTATGATATTGATCTTTATTATTATTTGATGAAAACATATAATTGGCATTTAGATGTTGTGAAGGAATATCTTTCTTATTTACCTGTTATTTCTGTTGATGAAAGTTATGAAGATGATAAATTAATATTTTTACAAGATTTAAAGAAAGAATTACTTGAAAAAAAGTATATTTCTGAAAATAAAACATTTCATAATTATTTGGAATCTTATGAAATAGAAGTAATTGGATATTATGATTTTGATTTATATGAAGAAAAAATATTACATTATACTAATTATTATTCTACTAATCCTATAGAATCTTCTTGCTTTTCTTTTTCTACTATGGAAGAAGAGATTTCTTTTGTTTGTTCTAAGATACGTGATTTGTTAAAAATGGGAGTAGATATTTCTCATATTTATTTATGTAATGTTAGTGAAGATTATTATTATACGATTCATAAATTGTTTTCTTTTTATCAAATTCCTATTAATATTCCATATAAGAATTCTTTATATACTACTAATGCAATTGTAGAGTATTTAAAAAATGGAGAAATACCTGAAGATACTTCTGATGAGATTGTTCATAAGGCTATTCAAGTTTTTAATCAATTTAGTGGCTATTCTTTAGAAGATGAAGTTGTTAAGGAATTATTAATTGATCGTTTTAAACATACTTATTTAGATAATCTTATTATCGAAAAAGCTGTTTCTATTGTTGATTTAAAAAGTACTTCTTTTGATTCTCTTGATTATGTTTTTGTGGTTGGGATGAATCAAGAGGTTTTACCTACTATTAAAAAAGATATGGGTTTCTTAGGTGATTCTTTAAAAGAAAAGGTTTCTATGTATTCTTCTGTTTATTGGAACCAAAGAGAAAAGAAAATTGTTTATTCATTGTTGTCTAATATTTCTCATTTAACAATGTCTTATAAATTAGCTACTCCTTTTATGTCTTATTATCCTTCTAGTTTTTTAATAGAAAATAATATTTTGGTAGAAAATTATGATGTAAATTATTCTTATTCGCATTTTTATAATAAAATGAAGTTAGCTGAAAAGATGGATACTTTTTCGGTCTATGGGGAAAAAGAAAAAGATTTGGAATTATTATATAGTAAGTATAATATTCCTTATCTAACTTATTCTCATGCTTTTACTGGTATTCAGAATGATTCTTATTTACAAAACTTAACGTATCCCATTGTTTTATCTTATACGTCTTTAAATGCTTATAATGAGTGTCGTTTTGCTTATTATTTAAAATATATCTTAAAACTTGATTCTTTTTTAGATTCATTTTCTTCTTTTGTTGGTAGTATGTATCATCATATTTTGTCTTTGTGGAAGAATTCTTCCTTTGATTTAGAAGAGGAATATCAAAAATATTTACAAAAAAGGGAATTGAGTTTTAAGGAAAAAATGCTTCTTGTACGGATAAAAAAAGATTTATTGGCATTTATTGAAATCTTAAAAAAACAAGATCTTCTTACTGGATATGATGAAGTGTTAACGGAGAAAAAAGTTGAAGTTGATGTTTCTAGTTCTGTTTCTGTTAAGTTTGTTGGATATATTGATAAAATATTATATTATCAAAAGATTGAAGATACTTATTTTTCAATTGTAGATTATAAAACTGGTAATATTGATACTCATATTGAGCCTTTAAAATATGGATTACATATGCAATTGCCTGTATATTTATATTTAATTCATTATGGTAGGGTATTTGCTAATCCTATTTTTACTGGTGTTTATTATCAAAATATATTATTCTCTTATCCTACTTGGAGTTTAAAGTTGGAAAAGGAGAAAAAAGATAGATATTATTTACAAGGATATTCTATAGATCAAATTGAGCAATTAGAGAGGTTTGATACTACTTATGAAAATAGTGAATTGATTAAGAGTATGAAGTATTCTGAAAAAGGATTTGGAGCTTATAGTAAAGTGATAGATGCTGATACTTTATTTTCTCTTGTTCAGTATACTAAGAAAATTATAGAGGAAAAGACGGAGAATATTATACATGGTGATTTTAAAATTGATCCTAAGATTTATGCAGGAGTTAATGTTTCTTGTCGTTTTTGTTCTTTTCAAGATGTCTGTTTTCATAAAGAATATGATAATGTTTATTTAGATAAAGTTGATGATTTATCTTTTTTAGGGGGTGAAGAGTAGTGGGATGGACTTTAGAGCAACAAAAAGCTATTGATTTAGATCATAAAAACATTTTGGTATCAGCAGGAGCTGGTAGTGGAAAAACAGCTGTTTTAACGGAGAGAGTTAAGAGAAAATTACTAAGTGGAGTTCATATTCATCAATTGTTAATTTTAACATTTACGAATGCTGCAGCAGCTGAAATGAAAGATAGAATTCGAAAAAGAATTCTTAAAACTCCTGAATTAAAGGAAGAAATTGATTATATTGATAGTGCTTTTATAACTACTTTTGATTCTTTTTCTTTGTATGTTGTTAAAAAATATCATATGAAATTAAATATTACGAGTCATATTCAAATATGTGATGAAGTATTGCTAAAACAAAAAAGAAGAGAAATACTTGATCAAATTATGGATGAATATTATGAGGTTGGTAGTAATGATTTTTGTCAATTGATTGATCATTTCTGTTTAAAAGATGATAAAGAATTGAAAGAAGCTATATTGTCTATTTATGAGAAAGTAGAATTAAAATATGATAAGACAGCTTTTTTGGAAAAATATTCAGATGATTTTTTTTCACTTATAAAAAAACAATCTTTTGTAGAAGATTATGTTCATTATTTAATAGAAAAACAAGAAGAAATAAAGGGTTTATTAGATGAGTTGAGTCTTTATGTTGATGGTGATTTTATAGGCAAGTTAGAAGATAATTTTTCTAAATTATTGCAGGCTAAGACTTATGACGAATTTGTTTTGGGTTGTAAGTATCAAAGTATATCGGTTCCTCGTGGTAGTAGTGATGAGTTAAAAAGGAGAAAAGAAAAAATCTTTAAAATAGCTTCAGAAATAAAGGAATTATGTATTTATGATTCAGCTGATGAAATTATTAATGAAATTAATTCTACAGAAGGCGATGTTTCTTGCCTTCTAGGTATTTTACAAGAATTTGATAAACGTTTAGAAGCTTTTAAAGAAAAAAATGCTTTTTATGGTTTTTCTGATATTAGTAGATTAGCTATTAAAGTAGTAAAGGAATATCCAGATGTTTTAGCTGAATTACGAAATCAATTTCAGGAAATAATGGTGGATGAATATCAAGATACTTCTGATACTCAAGAAATGTTTATTTCTTTAATTGCTAAGGATAATGTATATATGGTTGGAGATATTAAACAATCTATTTATCGATTTCGTAATGCTAATCCGACTATTTTTAAAGAAAAATATGATTTATATCAAGATTATCCTAAAGGAGAAGTAATTGATTTAGTAAAGAATTTCAGGTCAAGAGGAGAAGTACTAGACGCTATTAATCTATTATTTGATTGCTTTATGGATAAGGATTATGGTGGAGCTGATTATCAAAAGAGTCATCGGATGGTCTTTGGTAATACTAGTTATATTGAAGAAGGAAAGACAGAACAAAATTATAATATGGATGTTATTACTTATGATAAGAAATCTTTAAAAGGAATTAGTAGTAGTGAAGAAGAAGCTTTTATCATTGGTAAAGATATTCAAGATAAAATAAATAATTCATATATTATTTTTGATAAGGATACGAAATTATTAAGACCAGTAGAATATCGAGATTTTGTTATTTTACTTGATAAGAGTAAGGATTTTGATCTTTATAAAAAAGTATTTCAATATTTACAAATTCCTCTTTCTATATTAAAAGATGAATCTCTTATAGAACAAGATGATTTGTTGGTAATTCGCAATTTATTAAGATTTATTATTTGTATTAAAGAAAAACGCTATGATTTAGAATTTCGTTATACTTTTACTTCTATTTGTAGAAGCTTTTTATGGAGAAAAACGGATGATGAAATATATCAGTATTTTTGTAATAATTCTTTTTTAGAATCTGATTTGTATTTAAAATGCCTTTCTTTTGTTCCATTATTAGATTCTATGAATTTGAGTTCTTTTTTCTATCGGTTATTGGAGGAGTTTCAATATGATCAAAAGTTATGGGAAATTGGTGATGTAAAAAAAGGTAGAATTAGAGAAGAATATTTATATCAATTTTGTCAAAACTATGAACAATTAGGTTTTAGTATTTATGATTTTGTTAATTATTTAAATGATATTTATGAAGAGGATTATGATTTGAGGTTTCAAGCAAATATGTCTGGAATGAATAGTTGTCAGATTATGACGATTCATAAATCTAAAGGATTGGAGTTTCCTATTTGCTATTTTGCTGGTTTTTCTGCTCGTTTTAATTTAAATGAATTAAAAGAAAGAATAATATATGATTCTAATTATGGAATTGTAATACCAAAAGTTGATGGTTCTTATAAAGATACAATATTAAAAACTCTTATTAAGAAAAAGACTAGAAAAGAAGAAATCTCAGAAAGAATTAGATTATTATATGTAGCTTTTACTAGAGCTAAAGAAAAAATTATTGTGGTTATGCCTGAAGTGGAGGAGGTAGAAGAAGTTTCTATAGTACCTACTTATGTAAAAGAAGAGTATCTTTCTTTTTTAGATATTATGAAAAGTATTTATTCTGTTCTTTTACCATATGTGAAAAAGAGTGATGTTGTTGGGACTAAAGATTATTTAAAGATGATTCAACAAAATCAAACTTTAGAAAAAGTAAATGATGATATTCTTGTAGAAGAGATAAATTTAGGAATTACTTATCGTGAGAGCCATCATTATTCTAAGGAAAAAATGGCACTTGCTACAAAGGATGAAGTAGAAATGATGAAGTTTGGTACAAAAATACATGAAATATTAGAAGAAATTGATTTTTCTAATTATCAATTGGATGATTATGATATTTCTGATTTTATGAAAAAAAAGCTTTATTCTTTTCTTAATAGTGATTTTGTAAAGAAGATAATATCTTATCCTATGTATAAAGAATATGAATTTGTTTTAGAAGAGAATCAATCACTTAGTCATGGTATTATTGATTTGTTAATTGATGGAGATGAGGTTTGGATTGTTGATTATAAATTAAAAAACATTGATGATAAAGATTATGATAATCAATTAAATGGATATCGAGAATATATTAAAACAAAGACTGATAAAGTAGTACGTTCTTTTTTATATTCATTATTGGAAGAAAAATATCGGGAGGTATGTAATGATTAGAATTTGTTTTGTCTGTTTAGGAAATATTTGTAGAAGTCCTATGGCTGAGTATATGATGAAAGAATTTGTACGAAGAGAAGGGAAGAGTAAAGATTTTATTATTGAGTCTAGAGGAACATCTTATGAAGAACAGGGAAATGATTTGTATCCTCTGGCTCAAAGAAAATTAAAAGAAGAAAATATTCCTTTTGAGAGGCATTTTGCTAAGAGACTTGAAAAAAGTGATTATGAAAAGTTTGACTATTTCTATTGTATGGAAGAGAAAAATATAGAGAGTGTTCTTAAAATATTTGATGATCCTTTGTGCAAAGTTAAAAAAATACTAGATAGGGATATTGCGGATCCTTGGTATACTAGAAATTTTGATTGTACTTATTTGGATTTAAAAGAAGGAATTATGTCTATTTTAAATAATAAAACAAGCTAACTGCTTGTTTTGTTATTATTTATTTGATATATTATTTATATAATAGGAGGAATAATAATGAATAATGATCAAGGATTTAATAATGGCGAAAATAAAATGAATAGTGATGTTAATTTAGATGATTTTAATATTAATGATGATGATGATAGTACTTCCATGAATAGTGACGATTATTTAGATGATTTTAATATTAATGATGATGATAGTACTTCCATGAATAGTAATGTTAATTTAGATGATTCTAACATTAATAATGATGTTAGTACTTCCATGAATAGTGATGATTATTTAGATGATTCTAACATTAAAAATGATGTGAAGGTTCCTAATAAGTTAATTATATTTGGTGTAATAGGTGTTGTAGTAGTAATAGTTGGGTTTATTTTTAGTACTTTTGTTTTGAATCATAATGATAAAAATACAGGTTCTAGTACAACAGTAAAATCTTTATTAGATACAGATGCTTTCTTTATTAAAAGTAATACTGTTAATAAATATGCATTATTTAATATTGATGGTGATAAAATAACTGACTTTATTTATGATAGTATTAATAATTTTTATAACGGAACTGCTTTAGTGAAAAAAGATAATAAATATGGTTTAATTAACACACAGGGTAAAACAGTAGTTGACTATGATAAATATGATTATATTTCAACAAATAGTGGGGGACTTTATTTAGTACATGATGATAAAGGTGATTATTTAATAGATGCTAAAGGAAAACAGGTGTATACTTATAAAACTGATACAAAAGAACATCATTCTTTCCTTGAGACTGATTTATATTCCTATGCTATTGATGGAAATAAAATTATAGTTTTTAATTATACAGGCAAGAAGATGAAAGAATATACATTGAATAAAGAGGCTGATGCATTAGATGATTATTTTGGTGATTGGAATGATCAATATTCTTCTATTTATTATGATGGCTATTTAACAATCTTTGATAATGATAAATTTACAGAGGTTTTTAATGGAAAAGTAGATTATCCATACGTACTTAAATTAGTAGCTTATGATGGTCAGACATTTGTTCTTGAACCTGTAACGTATTCAGATGCTGATTATGGAAGAAATAGAAAAACGGCATTTGTATATAACAATAAATTTGCAGATTTGGAATATGAAAGTATAACAAGTGATCAAATGGGAAATGGAACATATTATTTAAAAGGGAGAAGCTTGGCAGATAATAAATATTACTATATTAAAAAAGACGGAAGTAAATGGGGATTAGCTTCAGAAACTTATGTGTTGAGTGAGAATGATTATGCTATTTCACCTTCTGGTTCAAATACTTATGTAGAGTTTTATTCTGATGGTAAAAAAAGTTCAAAAATTGAAAATGCCTATCTTAGAGATATTGGTATAAAAGGAAATTACTTGGTTCATCTAAAAAATGATAATTATAAATTGACGTGGTATGATAGACTTGGAAATAGAGTATTAGATAAAAGCTATGGAGAGTTATCTTTGTTAGATGAAAATAATAGGGCAATTGCTAGTGATGAAAAAGATTCAAAAGAATACTTAATAGATGAAAAAGGTAATAAGATTAGTGATGAATATGATGAGATAAGATTAATACATGATTCAGATAGTAGTGTTGTTCCAACGGATTATTATAGTGTTGAATTAGATGGTAAATACGGTGTTATTGATAAAAATGGTAATAAAATAATTGATTTAAAATATGCTGATAGATTAGATACTGTATCTAGAGTAAAAGTCTTGGATAAAGATAATATAGTAGTTTGTGCTAATATAGATAATGAAATGATGGAGTGTTATTCTACTAAAAAAGGTGTTATAATATCAGGAAAAAAATATACTATTAGTATGGAAAAGTATTTTATAAAATTTGTTGATGAAAAAACTAAGAAAATTGAATATTATGCTTTTAATGGTAAGAAGTTTGATGTTAAATAAGAAAAGAGCCTTGTGGGGCTCTTTTTAATTTGTTTATTCTTTAACTAAGGTTCCTATTCTTTTTTCTTGGAGAACTTTCTTTAAGTTACCATTCTTTAATATATTAAAGACAATAATAGGTATTTTTTCTTCCATACATAGTGAAATGGCAGTTGAATCCATGACATTTATTTTTTTGTTTAAAACATCTATGTAAGTTATTTCGTCATATTTTTTAGCGTCTTCATATTTTTTAGGGTCTTTATCATATACACCTTCTACTTTAGTGGCTTTTATTAAGACATCGGCATTTATTTCAGCTGATCTTAAGGTGGCGGCAGTATCTGTTGAGAAAAAAGGACTTCCTGTACCACAACCAAAAATTACAACTCGGCCTTTTTCTAAATGCCTTATAGCTCGATCTTTTATATAAAATTCAGCAATTTGTCGCATTTCTACACCGGTTTGAACTCGCACAGGAACGTCTAATTGTTTAAAAGCATCTCCTAAGGCTAGAGCATTCATAACAGTTCCCATCATGCCTATATAGTCTGAAGTGGCTCTATCCATTTGATCATTACTTTTTCCTCTCCAAAAGTTTCCTCCACCTACAACAATACTTATTTCACAGCCTAGTGAAAGACAATCTTTTATTTCGTTTGCTAGTTCAAGAGTTCTTTCAAAATCAATTCCGTGACCTTTTTCTCCTGATAAAACTTCTCCGCTTAATTTTAGCAAAACACGTTTATATTTCAAATAATCATCTCCTTACTATTATTTTATCATAAAAATTAATTATTATTGATATAGCCATTAATTTTTAATTAAATTGTATCTCTACATATTTATCTATAATTAAGATGATAAGTTTCTTGACAGTTTTCTATGTCTTATGGTATAATCATTGTGTTTGACGCCTCATGCTCAAACCGCATTGAAAAGGTAAAAACGTTTTTTCGTACCTTAAGAGCGAGTCTTAGTTTAAAAAAAGGAGGTATAAAAATGAACGCAGTTGTTAAAGTTGGTGGAAAGCAATACTATGTTACAGAAGGTTCTGAAATATATGTTGAAAAACTAAATTGTTCAGTTGGTGATATTGTTCATTTTGATCAAGTATTAATGCTTGATTCTAAAGTTGGAAATCCTTACCTTACAAATGTTACTGTTCAAGGAGAAGTTCTAAAGAATGGTAAGAATAAGAAAATTAAAATTTTCAAATATAAGAGTAAAGATCGTTCTAACCGTGTTACACAAGGACATAGACAACCTTATACAAAAATAAAAATTACAAAAATTAATGGTTAATTATGATTAAGGTTAGTATTGTAAAAGAAAATTCTAAGTATAAAAAAATTTCTATATTAGGTCATGCTATGTATGATGATTATGGAAAAGATATTGTATGTAGTGCTTGTAGTAGTATTGTGACTACGACTGTTAATGGAGTATTAGCACTACAAAAAGGAAGTCTTAGTTATATGGTTGGTAAGAAGGGTATGACTATCGATGTTAAAAGTGAAGATGAGACTACTCAAATACTAATTCATAACATGGTTCGTCTTTTAAAAGAACTGGAAGGAAACTATCCAGATAATATTGAAGTTAAGTAAGGAGGAGAATTATGAAGTTTTTAAAATTAGATATTCAATTATTTGCTCATCATAAAGGGCAAGGATCTACATCTAATGGTCGTGATTCTGCAGGTAGACGTTTAGGCGCTAAAGCTGCTGATGGAGAATTTATCACAGCAGGTTCTATTATATATCGTCAAAGAGGAACTAAAGTGTTCCCAGGAGTAAATGTACGTCGTGGTAGTGATGACACAATTTACTCTACAGTTGATGGAATTGTTAAATTTGAACGTTTAGGAAGAGATAGAACGCAAGCTTCTGTTTATCCAGTAGGAGAATAAATTGTAAAAGGGCCATAAAGCTCTTTTTTCTTTTTTATTATTATTGTATAATAATAGTAATAATAAGGATGTGATTCAAATGAATTCAAAATTGCAAGTGATGGATGAAAATAATGAAATGGTGGAAGTACAAGTAATAGATTTTTTTCAGCTAGAAGAATATGATCATGAGTATGTTTTATATACGAAAGGTGAAAAAGAGGGTAATGATGTTATTACTTATGTTTCTATTATTAATGAGATATCAGATGATGAAATTCAATTAGAAGCTATTACTGATAAGGAAGAAGAGAAAAAAGTAGACGAAAAAATAGATCAAGAATTGAACTTATTATCAGAAGAGTAGAAGGTGGATACTATGGAATTTCAATCAGAGTTCATAAAATCATTAATTGAAAAAAGAGAAGCAGCATTAACAGAAGAAGGAATTGGGCCATCTATTGTTGAACGATTAGAGATGGAAATAAAGTATTTAAAGGCTCTATTAGTTCGATATGAGATAGCTAAAATATTACATTTAGATAAAGATGAAATCATGATGGCAAAAGATTATTTTGGAGTAGAAGAAAGTAGTCTAGGAGATTTGGATTTATCTAGAGAAGATATAAAAAGAATATTTGAGTTAAGGTCTCAACTTCCAAAAGAACAATTAGAAATATATAAGAAGAGAGTAAGATTAGCAGAAATATTAAAAATAGACTTAGGAGGTTCTATTGAATCTCTTGATAATATTGAGTTGTCTGTTCATATTTTGGATAGATTTGATTTGAGCGAAGAGGAAAAAACTGAATTCCGTTTAATTGCAGATGAAATAATGGCTTTAGGATCGAGTACTAAAATAGTTCCTTATAGAGAGGAAGCTTTTGTGGCTTTCCAAGAAGCTTTTAATTCTTTAAATGTTAATACTCTTACTGATTATATTGGCGTAAAAGAGGATAATTTTGAAAGAATTAGGCAAGTCATGCCTATTATTCCTAAAGATAGAGTTACTAATATTACAGATATTCATAATTATTTATTTGCTTTAGATTTGATGAGAGAATATTCTCATATTAAAGCAACTGTTGATTTGGAAGCTGCTAAAAAGTTAATGACTATTATAGAAACAAGCACTTTAGATGAAGAAAAGTATACGGAATATATGAATTTATTATGTAGTAGTTTAGAAAAATTGTATGAAGTTGAGGATAATAAGCATGAAATTGAGGAAATGTTAAATACTATTAATCCTTTAAAGTTTAAGCTTAGACTTGATTTAAGTACTAAACTACATGGAATCGAAAATGTTGATTTTAGTATTAAAGATAGTGAATTAGAAGCTTTATTTGATTTTCTTGATAGAAATTATCAGTCTTTGGATGAGACTACTAGGGAGACTTATTATCGTCTTATAGAAGAAAAATTAATCAAAGCTTCTAGAAATATTCAAACAATAGATTTTGTAAATAAATTTACTATGAAGGTTACTAATAAAGAATTAGAAGGCAAATTAAGAGTAGTTTTTGCTGATAAACCTTATGTTAAATTTAGGAATCAACATGATAATCCTTTTCAAGCTATTGTAGAAAGAAAAGTTGCTGCTCTTGAAAGGGAAAAAGCTATGTATGTTAGAAAGAAAGAGAAAGGTTCTCTATTTGATGCTAAATATGATGTTAAAATTAGTGAAATTGATAAAGAACTTGTGGCTTTGCGTGAGCTAAAGTCGGATTTAGCTGATGAAAAATTAAGGTCTTTAGATAGGTCTTTTAATAAGAATCTGGATAAGCTTATTAAGTTAGAAAAAGATATAGATAGTTTAAGACAATTAAAAGAAACAGTAAAATTAAAATTCGTGAAGAATTCTATTGATAAAAGAATTGCTAAGAGAGAAAAAAAGTTACAAAAGTTGGAAGCAAAAAAAGTTAAAATTGTTGGAAAACAAACTAAAAAGTTGATTCCTGTAATTAAGTTAAAATTAAATGAAGATAGAAAATTAAGACGTTATGAAGCTAAGGGAGAAGTTTTTGGAAAGTATGCAGCTGATTATGCTAGAATGGCTGAGACAGAAAGACATCTAAATGGAATGTTTAGTGGTATTAAAGCGGCTTTTTATGATTTTAAGTCTAATCGTTTTCAGAAAAAAGCTGATTTTAATAGTTATATGTGTGAAGAATTACGAAGTCGTAAGATTACTCTTCATGGTGCCATTTCAAGAAGAATGGATAGTTCTACTTTAGAAGAAATTGTTAGTGCTCAACATTCAGAAGCTGTTCGATCAGCATAATGAAGGAGGTTTTATCATGTTTGTTGATGAGGTTGAAATACGAGTAGAAGCAGGTAAAGGTGGAGATGGTTGCACTGCTTTTCGTCGTGAAAAATATGTTGAAATGGGAGGTCCTTATGGTGGCAATGGTGGCCATGGGGGAGATATCATTTTTAAGGTAGATGAGGGGCTTCATACTCTTTTGGATTTACGATATCAAAAAACTATTCGTGGATCTAATGGGGAAAATGGGCGTGGTAAAAATCAACATGGAAAAGGAGCAGAACCTTGTATCGTTAAAGTTCCATTGGGAACAGTAGTTACGGATTTAGATACTGGCTTTATTTTAGCTGATTTATCTCATAAGGATCAAGAAGAATTAATTGCTAAAGGTGGTCGAGGTGGCCGAGGAAATACAGCTTTTAAAACACAAACAAATACGGCTCCTGATTATTCAGAAAAAGGAGAAGAAGGAGAACAAAAAAATCTAAAAGTTGAAGTTAAAATGTTAGCTGATGTGGGATTGGTTGGTTTACCTAGTGTTGGTAAAAGTACTATTATTTCTTGTGTTTCTAGGTCTAAACCTAAAATAGCAGCATATCATTTTACTACTCTTAATCCAAATTTAGGTGTTGTAAAAGCAAGTGATGGTCGTAGTTTTGTGCTTGCTGATTTACCAGGATTAATTGAAGGAGCTAGTAAAGGTGAAGGATTAGGAGATAAGTTTTTACGTCATATTGAGAGGACTAGAGTGATTGCTCATGTAATTGATATGGCTGGAAGTGAAATGAGAGATCCTTATGAAGATTTTGTGTTGATTAATAAAGAACTAGAGGAATTTAATCCTAAATTATTAGAAAAACCTATGATTGTAATAGCTAATAAAATGGATTTAGAAGGTGCTAAAGAGAATTTATTAGAATTTCAGAAAAAGGTTGATTGTAAAGTGTTTGAAGTAAGTGCTGCTACAAATAGTGGTTTGCAAATTGTTATGGATTATTTGGCTGATTTATTAGATACTATTCCAGTACAACCTTTATATGAAGATGATAAAATTGAAAGTCATGTATTGTATCGATTCCAAAAAGAAGAGCCGTATACAATTATTCGTGAAGGAGAAGATTTATGGGCTATTCAAGGAAAAGAAATAGAGAGAATCTTTAAGATGACGAAGTTTTCTAGTGATGAAGCTATTTATCGTTTCTCTAAAAAATTACGTCGGATGGGAATAGATGATCGATTAAGAGAGATGGGTGCTAAAGACGGTGATCAAGTACGTATTTTAGATTTCTATTTTGATTATAAAGAATAATTCATTAGAGGGGGTTTTTATGGATTATGAAGAAAAATTTCATAGAGTTTATCAATATTTAAAACAATATCCAGGAATATTTTTTGATTTTGATGGGGCTATATTAGATTATGTAGAAAATTTAGATCAATTGTTATTTGTTCCTGATATTTGTAGAGAAATATATGATGAAGTGGGAATTATTCCAGATAATAAAAATATATATTTAGGCTTTTTAAATCTTTTGAAAAGTCATTTTCCTATTGAAAAAAATCATATTATTGAGGTTGGAGGAGGAATACTTCCAAGGCTTGGAAAGAGAATTCATTTATTACAAACTACTGGTTCAATTACGATTTATGATCCAAGATTGAGTATTTATGAGCAAGATGAGGAACGTTTTACGTTAAAGAGAAAAATGTTTTCTAGTAGTGAGCCTCTAAATAAGACAGATTTATTGGTAGGGCTTATGCCTTGTGAAGGGGCAAATGTTCTTTTGAAAACGGCATTTGAGCATCGAATTGATTTTATGTTAGGATTATGTGAGGGTGGACCTCATGGGGAACCGTTTGATTATTATCAAGATGAGGATGAATGGTTGGATGCGACTATTTATGATGCTAAATATCAAGTTAAGGCAAATGATATGGGTACTTTGAAAACACTTAGTTTAAAACAGTATGGGGATAAGTATCCAGTTATTTATAATCAAAGATAAAAAAACGTAAATTTTTAGACTAAGGTCCGTTTTTTAACGGATTTTTTTCTTTTTCAGAGTTATTGCCGTTTCTAGAATGTTAAACGGAAATAACCTTGATA